>JAZQRZ010000186.1:0-3385 GCA_045629845.1 Eggerthellaceae bacterium
TGAACCATGTCAAGCGAATCGATGTTCAGCGACTCGAACGTGGACTGCTCGTTGACATCGGCTGGATTAATATCCAGGTTCTCTGCCAAAATCTCGCGGATGGTATCAATTGTTGCCATGCGTTCCTCCGTACTTAGTATGTGGGAAAGGACTTATTCTTTCCCACATTATAGGTTACAGAGCCTGCTTCAGCAGACCGTAGCCACCATCTTCACGACGATAAAGCACACAAACTGCTTCAGTGTCGCGGTCGGTGTAAGCGAAGAAGTCGTGGCCCAGTAGATCGATCTGGATAAGAGCTTCTTCTTCAGTCATTGGCTTGAACTCGATTTCCTTAACACGTACGACTTCGTCGTCGGAGAGATCAGCCATAAGAGCGTCGAGGTCAAGGTCGCCCGTGCCTTCCATAGTCTTGATGGATGCCGGGTCGCCATGAGCGCCTGCACGTACCTTGCGGTCGATAACGCGCGTCTTGTACTTGCGCAGCTGGCGCAGCACCTTAGCGGCGGCCACGTCGATAGCAGCGTACATATCTTGCTCGTCTTCTTCGACGCGCACAACGTTACCCTTAACATGCATGGTGACTTCGCACTTGCAGGGCAGAGCGATGGACGGGTTCTTCTTGACGGAAAGTACGACTTCCGCATCAAGTGGATCGACGTCCATGACCTTCATGGAGTTGCCGATTTTCTCCTCTGAATACTGACGCAGTGCATCGGATACGGTCATTTTGCGTCCGGTTACAGTGATCGCCATGGTGTACCTCTTCTATCGTGGGCGAATAAAAAAACAGCCTGATGCGCGGTTGGCTTTAGTGCGCCCTCCCTTCTCCAAGCTGCTGCTCATAGGATAACCCAAAACCAGTATACTGGCTAGGTAAATATAGCAAGAGAATACGAAGCGTAAGATACTTGATTAGATAGAGTTGCTTGCATAAATGGACAAGTTTGCTCACAGAATGATGAGCGGCTTATGAGTGACTAAACTGGTGTCTAATAAAGGTCTACTATGCGTCTGTTTGTTGGCAAGCAGACGGCGTTTTGAAGGTTAAAACACGGCGAAACGGGGGAACGATGGAAACTGCTGCAATCGTGCTTGCTGCGGGTGCTGGAACGCGTATGAAATCAGAAAAGCCGAAGGTTGCTCACGAGGTTCTGGGAAAGCCGTTGGTGAATTGGGTTATCGATGCCGCTGAAGAAGCAGGTATTGGTCGCATTGTTGCCGTGGTGGGTCACAAGCGCGAACAGGTCGAGCCGTTGGTTGCTGGCAAGGCTAGCATTGTGGTGCAAACCGAGCAGCGCGGAACAGCTGATGCAGTGCTGTCGTGCCGCGAAGAGCTGGCTGATTTTGACGGGTCGGTGTTGGTGCTTTCTGGTGACTGTCCGCTTATTACTTCGAAAACGATGCGCGCGTTGGCAGATTTGCGCGAGCAAGAAAACGCAGCGGTTGTGGTGTTAACCATGCGCCCCGAAGACCCCTTTGGCTATGGGCGCATCATTCGCGATGCGGATGGCAGTGTGGCACGCATTGTTGAGCAAAAGGATGCAACGCCTGAAGAAGCTGCGGTAACTGAATGCAATTCTGGTTTCTATTGCTTCGACGCAAAGGCGCTTTTCGACGCATTGGGCCAGGTAGGAAGCGATAATGCACAGGGCGAGTTTTACTTGACTGACGTGCTGGAAATCAGCCGCAACGCTGGTCGAGCCGTGTTGGCTATGGAAGCAACCGACGTTACCGAGTGTCTGGGTATCAATACGCCCGAGCAGCTGGCGGAAGTTGAGCGCATTGCTCGTGCGCGGGCCTAGTGTTTCCGATGGAGAGGCCTCGCTGAGCGTTTAATTATCGTTTCAGGGTAGTACACTGTTTCAGGAAAAAGTCGCAGGTTGGCGCGGATAAAAGGAGCAGCGTATGACGGAAATGACGAAATCTCTCGTGTTGTGTTCGGGCTCGGTTAACCCTGGCTTGGCAGATGGCATCTCTCGTGAATTGGGTGTGCCGCTGGGCAACATGAAGCTTGCGAAGTTCGCGAATGGCGAAATTTACGCACGCTATAACGACAGTGTGCGTGGCGCCGACGTTTTCATCGTTCAGTCTGTTTGCGCTGGTGGCGAATACGACGTTAACGACGCACTGATGGAGTTGTGCATCATGGCTGACGCCGCTCATCGTGCTTCCGCACGTTCGGTATGCGCTGTTGTTTCGCATTATGGTTATGCTCGTCAGGAGCGCAAAGCTGCACCGCGCGAGCCTATTACCGCACGTCTGGTTGCCGACATTCTCGAGATTGCTGGCGTCGACCGCGTAATTGCTATTGATCTGCATCAGGATGCTATTCAGGGCTTCTTCCGCGTGCCGGTGAACCACATGACGGCTATGCCTATCTTTGTTGACTACTACAAGAAGAAGGGCTTTGACACCTCTAAGCTGTGCGTGGTTTCGCCCGACGTAGGCCGCGCAAAGGCTGCAAAGAAGTTTCAGACGCTGCTGGATAGCGATATCGCCATCATGCACAAGAATCGCCCGCGTCACAACCAGTCCGAAATCACGGCGCTGATTGGTGATGTTCAAGGCAAGATCTGCATCATTAATGATGACATGATCGATACGGCTGGCACGCTGTGTGCTGCTGCTGATACGCTGATGGCCCGCGGCGCCGAGGCTGTGTATGTGTGTGCTACGCACGGTTTGTTTAGCGGTCCTGCTTTCGAGCGTATCGAGAACTCAAAGATTTCGGAAGTTGTTGTTACCGATGCTGTTCCGGTGCCGCTTGAGCGCCAAACCGGCAAGATCAAGGTGCTTTCCATTGCGCCGCTGGTCGCACGAACCATCGATTGCGTTTACAACAACGGTAGCGTTTCTAAGATTTTTGATTAATGAAATGCCCGGCAACGCCGGGCATTTTGATTCCGCCGTTCTTCCGAACGGCGGAATATTTTTGCGCCAATTATGACGAGCTAACGGAGATATCGAAAGGGTTATCATGAACGATTTCGTGTTCTATTCGCCGACTAAGTTCATGTTTGGGCGCGATGCTATCCCCCAAACAGGCGAACAGCTTGCTGCAGCCAACTTCCAAAAGGTACTGCTCGTGTATGGTCAGGGCTCGGTTGTACGCTCGGGCTTGCTCAACCGTGTGAAGGCATCGCTTGACGCAGCAGGCGTGGCTTATGTCGAAGCTGCAGGTGCTCGCCCCAATCCCGAAGTGAATTGGGTGCGCGAGGCTATTCAAACGGCGCGTGCTGAGCAAGTTGATAGCGTGCTTGCCATTGGCGGCGGCTCGGTTATCGATGCGGCGAAGGCAACGGCGTTTGGTGTGCCGTACGAAGGCGACGTGTGGGACTTCTTCGTTAAGAAGTCGGAGGCCAAGCGGTCTTAGGAAGACAAG
>JAZQRZ010000187.1:0-4621 GCA_045629845.1 Eggerthellaceae bacterium
CCAAAAGCAAACGACACAAAGCTACGCGGCGACGTTCACCACCTGACAACACATTTACAGGCGCATCAGGATCGGGGCATTGCAGTGCATCCATCGCTTGAGACAGCTGCGAATCCAAGTCCCAACCATTTGCTGCATCAATTGCGTCTTGAAGCTTGCCCATTTCATCCATCAGGGCATCAAAATCAGCATCGGGATCAGCCATTTCAGCCGATATCTCGTTAAAGCGATTAACCTTGGCGATGACATCCGCAAAAGCAACTTCAACGTTTTCGCGTACCGTCTTATCTTCCATCAGTGGCGGCTCTTGCTGAAGCAAGCCCACCGTATAACCTGGCGTTAAACGTGCTTCACCATTGCTGACCTCTTCAAGACCAGCCATGATTTTAAGCAGCGTAGACTTGCCCATACCGTTCGGACCAACAACACCAATCTTTGCACCAGGAAAAAACGCCAGCGTAACATCATCAAGAATGACCTTATCGCCATGCGCCTTTCGCGCTTTATCTAATACGTAGATGAATTCAGCCATGAAAAACCTCGTTTCGTCGGGGTAAGTTAGCGTGCGCCTATTGTAAGCGACGTGGCGTGCTACCATACAAAACACAACCAGGTGGAAAGAGGTCGGTCATGAGCGGTCGTGATTCGAACTACAAACCAACGCCACGAAAGCGCACAAACGCCGGCACTAATCAACGCAGGCGTTCTGCCAACCAATCTTCATCGCCAAGACAAACCACTCAGCACGCACCAAGACAATCATCTGCTGTAGCCACTTCATCATTCCTTTTCAGCAGGAACTTTTTTATTTTGATTGGCGTAATCCTTGTTGTGCTTCTGCTTATTCTTGTTCTAGCTTTTGCCTGTGGAAAACAAACGAATGACCAGCAATCTAATACCACTACACAAGGTACTGCACAAACAGCGCAGCAAACCAATAAGAACCCCGGACCCTACTCTGTCAATTTCACCACCACAGGCGATTTAATCTTTTGGCGCGAAGTTGCTGACTACATCGACGCGAATGGCGGAGCATCAGCCATGACCAACATTGCCGACATGCTTTCTCAAGCCGATGTAACCATTTCAAACGTTGAAAGTCCTCTTTCAAACAACGAAAGCGAACCAATATACGACAAAGACGTATACATCATCGGGCGCCCTTCTGCTATCGAAAGCATCAAGAATAGCGGCATCGATAATGCATCCCTCGCCAACAACCACATTATGGATTACACCGGACCAGCACTGCAGGACACGATTACCGCACTGGATAATGCTGGCGTGTTGCATGCAGGTGCTGGCATGACGGAAGCGGAAGCCGAAAAGCCTGTCGAAACCGAAGTCAACGGAGTATCTATCGCCTTCTTCTCGTGGACCGATATCGTACCCGACAACTTTGTTGCTTACGGCGATCAACCAGGCGTTGTTTCGGCACGCCTGAACATGGAGGATGCGCTTCGACGCGTTCGCGAAGCAAAAGAAACGCATGACATTGTTATTGTGGCTATGCACTGGGGCATTGAGTATCAGGACTACATCGACGACTACCAACAGCGCACGCCCGCGCATCAGCTGGTCGATGCTGGTGCTGATGTCGTTTTAGGCAATCACCCGCATGTCCTTCAGGGTATCGAATACTACAACGGTTCTCTTATCGCTTATGCACATGGTAACTGCGTGTTCAGACAAGCTTTTGAATATGGCCACACTCACGAATCGTATGTGCTGAACTTCGACATCACCGAAAGCGGCATCAAAAATGTAGTAGCAACACCGCTGTATCTTGATGACACCTATGGCATTCCCAGTGTAGCAACAGGCGAACAGGCACAAGCGACCTTAACGCGCCTGGTTGAGATTTCTGAAGACATGAACACCGCCTTCGAAATACGCGACGGAAAAGCTTACGTAACACCCCAAAGTTAACCAATAGGTAGCCTTGTTTTACCCGAGAATAATCTAGAGTACAATAACGCAAGTAGTGTCGATTGAAAGGGTAACTATGACCAAGAAAATCGGACTTATTGCCGCGCTTTGTTGCGTATTTGTACTGTGCTTCGCACTTGTCGGTTGCGGCGGCGTCGACAAAAGCAAGTACACCGGCGAATGGAAGCTTGCCTATGGTAGCGATGAAAATCTTGATGCTGACTCAATCGAACTTATGGATTCGCTGGGATTATCAGTAACCTTAAACCTTACCGACGACGGCAAGGGAACACTGAACCTATTCGGTGACAGCATGGAAGCAACGTGGGAGGCTTCAAGTAACACCGAAGGAAAGATTTCCATGAGTGATACTGACGCAACCATGAAGCTTAATAATGACGAGCTAACTATCGTTGATAGTTCTGGCGCTTCTATGACTTTTAAACGGCCTTCTTAATCGCACTTAATTCGAACATGAAACGGGCTTGAAAGCGCAAGCTTCCAAGCCCGTTTTTCTTTACGTCTAATAGCAAAGCGCTTATGCCTTCGGACCCCAAATAACGATGCGCTCGCTTGGATTAAGATACATGCCATCACCTTCAACGACACCAAACGTCTCATACATCGCATCAAGCATTTGAGTATTCACATTAATACGCAAGTTATTCAGAGGATGCGTATCCAAGGTTTGCAGCTGCAAATACCCCTGTGCTGCCACATGAGCCCACATGTGAGATAACGTCTCAAAGTACTTACTGTAATCGAAACCTTCAATCTTGGAAGCCAATTCAAGAGATGCCTGATAGCCACACAAGTCTGCAGCAGCTTCGCCGATAACCAGCTGGCCGTCCACCATTTGCCCAGGCATTACTTCAATTTTGTTGTAATACAGCGCAAGAGTCGAACACTTCAAAACAAAGGAGTCAATATCAGCGTCCGTAAACACAGGATTGGGGGCGCCATACGCATCCAACTGTGAACCCGAATAATCAAAACCGTGACTAATCTCGTGAGCAATAGTCCAACCAGCAGAAGCAAGAAGCTCGGTATCGCTCATATCTTCGGAATAAATCAAGCTTGTCACAAACCCTGGCAAGATATTGATGGAATTGGATATGGGATCGTAGAAAGCATTTTGCATGGTTGGGGTAATCGAGAACCACGGTATGGCCGCCACTGCAGGCTGACCAATCATGGCACTTTCGCAATCCAGACGATACTGCTTTGCTTTCAGATAATTCGAGAGAAGAGTTCCACCTTGATCACTTGGCGTAAGCTCAAGACCACTGTAATCAAAATAACCACCCTGAGGCTCGAGTACATTAAGGGTTATGTGATTGAGCTTTTCAACGATACGCTGCTGCGATTCTTCGCCAATCCACGGGGTGCTATCAATAAGATTCTTATAAGCATCGACAAGATCCTGCGAAAGCTTGGCAAGTCGAGGCTTAGCATTAGGGCCCAATCCATCTTCAACATAAACCTTAGCAACAATATCACCAAGAGAATAAACATTGCTGCACGCAGTATAAGCAAAGGTATCGGTATCAGGAACAGGCTGACCAGCTGACTCAAGCAAGTTATTCATCGTTGTTGGGTCGCGGAACGGGCGTGTTTCGCCAAGCACTTTAATCTTGGCGGCCAGCTTAATCATATCCAGGTTATCAGCAACCCATAAATCGTTGAAAGCCGAAAGCCAGTTACCTGTAATGGCATACTTTTCCGAATTACCTTTCCCTAGCTTATCAAGCATGCCCTTCAAAGGAAGATTTGGAGCTATAGCAGCTGCTTCATCAAGCGTGAAATAGCTGCCGCGCACCGCATCAGCCATCGCACCATAATCGGCCTTTACGTACGTTTCAGGAGAATCAACGTACTTACCATATGACTTTTCAAAGCTTATGATTTCTGGAAGCAACGCAGTAACTTCTTCTTGGCTCATACCTGTTTCCAGAAGATCAACGAAGGGGTATATCACTGCACTCTGAAGGGCCAATTCCTTATTTTCTTGCACCTTCGAGTCATCAGAGTCCTGGTAATAAGCCCCACCTATAAGCAGCGCATCAAAAAGCATGAAGTTCGGATTCAAGGCCACGATATTTGTTTCTCGCGTATCGCTCGAAGAAATACTTGCTATAAGAAAGGGACTAAAGGGGAAATCGTCTGCAACAAGCAATGCATTCATTTCGTCAATCGAGGAAACAGCATCGATGCGGTCAAGATAAGGCTTAATTTCAGAAAGACCCGTTGCCTGCAACGTTGCAATATCGGCAGCTTGGTTATACATAATACGAAGCTGGTCTAAATCATGGCTGGTCTTAGATTCGTCTTTAACGATTGCTGATATGGATGCATTTAGATCGCCTGCATAGTCAGCTATCATCGAAGCGTTTTGCGCGTCCTGATGACTTGAAAGATAGTCGTAGTTGTAATACGTATACAAGTCATCTTTTGCAGCAGGTTGCTGAGCAGGTAAGTTTCCAGCTAGAACCGAAGTTACCCAGGGGCTTCCTACAAGTTCGCCTGTCACTTCAGACGACGCACTTGCGCTGGCGCTTGTACTACTTGCAGCAGAGCTAGCAGCGTTTCCACCACAGGCGACAAGCATTAGAGCTAGCACACAAGCAAGGATAAGCGAGACAATTCGAGAAATGGACTTCATGGAACCTCCCCCTTTCTACCGCAGCAATAC
>JAZQRZ010000188.1:0-3498 GCA_045629845.1 Eggerthellaceae bacterium
CGAATCAATAACGGCCGACTTTGCCACTTCAGCACAACCGCAGCGCCATTCACGTTCGGGCAGCGTTGTCAGCGTATCAGTATCTGCGCACACAAAAGACGGCTGGTAGAACGTGCCGACCAGATTCTTTCCTTCGGGAAGATTAACCGCAGTCTTGCCACCCACTGACGAATCAACCATAGCCAGCAGCGTTGTAGGTACCTGCACAACAGGCACGCCGCGCATATACGTTGATGCAATAAAGCCCGCAAGATCGCCAACTACACCCCCGCCCAATGCAACAATAAAGCAATCGCGTCCGAAGTTAAGCTGTGCTAAGGCACTCCAAATTTCTGCCGCAACTTCGATAGCTTTAGTGTCTTCACCTGCAGGTACAGTAATATCAGCTGGTTTAAACCCAGCAGTAGTAAGCGAAGCTTTCACCTGAGCAAGATATAAAGGACCAACGTTAGAATCGGTAATAACAAGCACGTCACGGGCATTCTTGAAACGATCGAGTTCTCGCAAGTTCTGCCCAAGCTGATTTGATATGCCACTACCAATACGTACTGCGTAGTCGCGTTCACCTGGAAGCTGAACGATTACTTTTGTGGCCACAGTATTCCTTCTTTCCTAAGCAGCGTGAATACTTCACGAGCAATAGCACTAGACCCACGCCCTGCTGTATCTATTTCTATGTCGGCAACTTCTTCGTACAACGGCAAGCGGCCTTCGATAACGCGCTGCGCTTGTTCCAAATCGCCAAACAACGGGCGCGTGGAAACGTCAGAAATGCGCGATGCCGCTTCTGCCGCCGTAACTTTTAGATACACCACGAAACCGTTTTCGCGCAGAATAGCGCGGTTTTCTTCTGCAAGCACAACACCGCCACCACACGATACTAGCTGCGGTTCGCCTAGTGCTAACTCGCGCAGCACTTCGGTTTCGATAGCACGAAAACCCGCTTCGCCTGACTTGGCAAAGATGTCTTTGATTTTCATGTCGCAACGACGCTCGATGTAGGTATCCATATCGATTGCCGTAATACCCGCATTACGAGCAAGCTTACGCGCGGTCGAAGTTTTGCCCGCACCCATGAAGCCCACGAAGAACACGGGCTGCTTTAAGGTGTAAAGCACCGAGCTAGCATCGTTTGATAACGCAGGCTTTCGAAAATCGTAGATACGATTTTCTTCGGCAGGGTCTAAATCTTGTGCCTGCACTTCATTACGTGATTCAGTCATTGCTACTTCCTGACCAATAACCTAAAAGCAAGCCCACCTTAGTGAGCAATCGTCTTCAGGCGCTGCTTATAGGCAGCAAGATTGGCGCGAATATCTGTCATATTGTCATGGCCAAACTTTTCAAGATAAGCATTAGCCAGCGCAAAGGCCATTTCCCCTTCTGCAACAACAGCACAAGCAGGAACAGCGCATACATCACTGCGTTCCTTAGAAGCAGAAGCTGGCTCGAGCGTATCAATGTTGACCGTCTGCAACGGATTCATCAGCGTGGGAATTGGCTTCATCGCACAGGTTGCGATAAGAGGCATGCCCGTAGTCATGCCGCCTTCCAAGCCGCCCGCATTGTTGCCGGCACGCGTAAAGCCGAGCGTAGGGTCAAGCAGGATTTCGTCATGCACCTGCGAACCAGGAAGCGCAGCTGATTGGAAGCCCAAACCAAATTCGACACCCTTAATAGCAGGAATCGAGAACAGAGCTGCAGCAATACGACTGGTCATGCGCTCGTCAGCTGTTGCGTAGCCGCCCAGACCTGGAACAACACCACGCGCAACTACGCGGAAGGTGCCACCCAAGCTTTCGCCAGCTTCGCGCGCCTTATCGATTTCGGCACGCATGGCATCTGCTGTTGCATCGTTCGGGCAACGCACGTCAGAAAGCTCAATTTCAAGCGGCTTGTAATCAGCAGCAGCCAGCATGGGGTCGCGCTCGGGCATCTTTGCCTTACCGATGGAAGTGACATACGAAAAAATGTCGACACCCAAATCGGCTAAGAATTCGCGAGCAATACCTTCAGCTGCAACGCGAGCTGCAGTTTCACGAGCGCTTGCACGTTCAAGCACGTCACGGCAATCGTCGGAGTCAATCTTCAGCACGCCAACCAAATCAGCATGACCAGGACGCGGCGTTGTTTCGCGCTGCAAATCAAGCGGTGCTTCACCGAAGACAGCCATGCGGTCAGTCCAGTTTTGCCAATCGTTGTTTTCAACAATCAGCGTAATGGGCGTTCCCAGCGTGCGACCAAAGCGCACACCTGAAACAATACGAACGCGATCTTTCTCGATAAGCTGACGACCGCCACGGCCATAGCCAGACTGACGACGTGCTAAATCGGTATTGATACTTTCTTCTGAAATATGCAAGCCCGCCGGAACACCGTCAACAATCGCGGTAAGCTGCGGACCGTGGCTTTCGCCCGCCGTCATGTAGCGCATGACTCCACCTTTCTCCGTTTTCCCCTCGATTGTAACGTAAGCAAATGAGTAATAGTTCCTCGACTAAAACCATGCATGCATCTAGCGGCGAGAGGGCAAGATATTTGGCTCTAGGGTAGGGTCGAACGAACTTTGTGAGGCTGTGACTTTACAAATCGAAGCCGGCGGCGTCGGCCATGATGCTGAAAAGGTCAAGGTGCGCGGGAATTGCAAACGCATGAGTGACAGCTGCGATGTCGTAAATTGTTTCGACTGCCTGAGCAACTAGCATGCCCGCCCCATCATAGGCCGCACAACCAGCTTCACGCGCTGCGTGCAAAAGCGCCGTTTCACCGTGGCCGTACACAACGTCGAAGACCACTTGTTCAGACGAAAGCACCTGCGTATCAAACGGCGCAGGATCGCTTGGCTTCATGCCAAGCGGTGTCGCATCAAGAATGACGGTAGCCTGTTCAAGAGCCTGGGTTTTTTCGCTATATGAACCTGCGAAAAACGCCGTATCTGTTGCGTAGTTCAAACGAGAACGATAGGCATCTAGCGCCTGCTGTGACTTTTCAGGATTACGCCCGAGCAGCGTTACTGTTTGAGCGCCCGCTTCAGAACAGGCGTGCATGATAGCAAGCGAGGTAGGACCGGTACCGCAAACAACTGCATGAGCATCTTCGAAGTTGACGCCGCAACGATTCAGGTAAGAAACGCAGCCTTTGCCATCGGTATTATCAGCGTGAAGACGTTCACCCCAGTTAACCAGCACATTGGCACCCTGCGCCAAAACAGCCGCATCACTACGTTCGTCTGCCATTTCGTAAGCCAATGGCTTCCAAGGCATAGTGATGTTAATCGCACGCCAATTGCGCACGTTCAGAAACACGCGGGCATCGACTTCGTTTTCACAATCAGCAAACCCGTATTCCCAGTTCAAACCCAACGCCAAATAGGCGGCGTTATGCATAACGGGCGACTTGGAATGCGCAACCGGATGACCTAAGACGAAAGCCTTTTCCACTGGTGGCCTATTCGTACGTAGCCTGATGCTCTTCGTAAGTTTCGGTGAAGTAATACTT
>JAZQRZ010000189.1:0-3472 GCA_045629845.1 Eggerthellaceae bacterium
CGAGTTCAGGAGTATAATAGCTACCAAGAAATAGGTCTTACCGATGCGGTTTCTTACGCAATCGAAGACTGCATCAGGGAAGGCTATCTTGAGTCTTATCTCAGAGAAAAGAAAGCTGAGGTGCATGACATGATTCTGACCGAATGGGATGCCGAGCATCAGCGAGAACAAGATCGTCAAGAAGGTTTTGAAGATGGTGTTGCGCTCGGTATCGAGCAAGGAATCGAGCAAGGTCGTGAGCAAGGCGTCGATGCTACTTTAGCAAGCCTTGTCAGCAACGGGCTGCTAACACCCGAGCAAGCCGAAGCAGAAAAAGCCAAGCTTGTCGCAAAAGCGTAGCTGCCCCTTAAATAGCAGCGTGGTTTTAGCTCGCTTAGTCCTCATTTATATCTACATCGCTTTGTTTTTCGCCCGTTGTTATTGTTGGCAAGCTGGGGGTGTTCTGTCTTTCTCTCGTTTATGAAAAACTCCTTTCCCCTGGGATAATGTTGGATTCCTTAAAGGCAAACGAAACGAAGCGAAAGGACAGAACAATGAATAAGGATAAAACTGACAAAAGCTTGGATAAGTTGCGTGATCAGTCCGAAACCGAAGGACGTATTGGAGAAGGTAAGAATGCTGGCGTGCGCAATGTTGCTGGAGGCGGCGTGGGTACGCAGCGCTCTAAGGAAAGCGACCTTAAGCGTACCGACGCGGTGCGCAACCCCGATGTTCGAGTCGGCGCCAAGGGCGTCATGAATCTCGACATTGGCGAAAGCATCTGCTTGCAATCTGGCAACGACTGCACCTAGCGGAAAGACACGGAAAGGGGCTTGGCCCCTTTCCTTTTTCTAAATACGGTTATACTTGGGCGCATGAAATCTTGGATAGCTTGTATAGTCTCAGTTGCCGCCGTCGTGTTTTTCTGCGCGGTAATTTTTACTTTTTCGGCAATGCCAGCCGACGATTCAACCGAGTTAAGCAATGGTGTCATCTGGTATATCGTTGGCTTTATCGTTCCTGGCTACGATCAGCTTTCCGCGGCAGAGCAGTTGCAGTGGCAGCAAGCCTTGCAGTTCCCCGTACGCAAGACTGCGCATTTTTCTGAGTACGCATTGCTTGGCGCTTTGATGTTCAACATGGTGCGTCAAATTGTTCGCGTACGCGGAATTGATTGGAAGCAGGGGAAAGTGGTCCTTGTTTCTTGGGCGCTCTCTGTCGCTTATTGCATAAGCGACGAAGTGCACCAGATCTTTGTGCCTGGCCGCACCTTCAAGCTTTTCGACATCGGCGTTGATTCCGTCGGCGCCATAACCGGCATCGGGCTTTTACTGCTTATCATCTGGCTCGTCCGCAAGCTACGCAAAAAGCAACCTGTCCAATAATTTTGCACCCCCGAATTCATTCACAATCCGACAAATAGCTGATTACTAGCCGCTCATTAGCCGGCTATTAGCAGCATTCTTGTAGTATCCCGCACGATTTTCCTTGTCACTCCGCGCGGTTCCTCGTAAATCTTCCGCCCTTATTCTTTCCCTATGGCGGGCCAAGGCAACATAGTCATATCCGACGAAAGCGCTCTTCATCTGCTCATGCATGGTGATTGGTCGAGCTGCCTTACATTTTCGGTTACCCAAATAGATCCTTTGCAAAAATGCGCAACGAGTAAAGAAGAGTTCAAGGCCTTTAACGCACTTAATCCACTCTACGGTCCGCCGCCTATTTCGCTTCTTGTGCAAAAGGGATCTCAAAAGCGACAGTCAGATGAGTATTTGTGTCGCATAGCAAAGTCTGACTATCCATCGGGGTCTTTCTTTCTTCTACGAGATGGCTTGTACGTTGCCACTCCCGAGCTTGTATATTTGCGAATGGGATACTTTTCAACGGAGAGTCAGCTCGTTGAAATTGGTACTAATTTATGTGGGCGTTACTACATCGACTATAAGGCGGACAAGATTGTCGATCGTACAGGATACCTAACAACACCCGATAAATTGAAGGCTTACATTGGTGCAGCAGTAGATGTACGGGGGAGCAAAAAGGCTCTTTCTGCACTTCGGTGGGTTGCTCCGAATTCAGCGTCACCGTACGAAACCAAGGTAAAAATGGTGTTTTGCCATCCGCTTAGCAAGGGAGGCTTTGGTTTGCCGCTTTCCCACATGAATTACGACATTCAAGCTGGTAGGCTTCAGCACATCATGGCGCAGAGCAAATACTCGCTTGACCTGGCGGATCCGCGCCGCAAAGTGGCGCTCGAATACGATGGCGATGAATACCACCAGAATTCAAGTGATGACAAGCGCCGCCGCAATGAACTTACCGCTTTAGGCTGGACCGTGTATCCAATCGACAAGGCAGTATTTCATGATCCTGATGCAACCATCCGACTTGCCGAACAGATTGCTCGACGCATGAAAGTTCGTTTGCGCCGTTCACCTGCATGGGAACAAAAGTATCTCAAGCTTCGTCAAGAATTACATCTTCCCACGTAGACCAGTTTTGCCAGGCTTCATCCCAACAAGGCTGCTTTTGTCAGATTTTCGTCTCAACATGGCCAAAATTAACCATGAAATCTTTGCTAGGACAAAAACAGCCTTGTTGGGATGCATTAATCGCCCTGTTGTGATGGAGTACGGCAAAAACAGCCTTGTTGGGATGAAAAGTGCTGGTGAAAAGATTCTTCTTGCGCCTTTTGCGTGGTTCGTCTACTATGAATGCGTCCATTTAATCCCAATCCAATGCATGAGCGAGCAGGCGACGTGTGCTGTGCCGTGTTCGAAATCCATGCGAACTCAATAGAGGAACTAGAGGAACGCCCGAAGGGCTTTCGCAAAGGAGGAACAGTGAAATTTTTCCTGGACACGGCTGATCTGAACGAGATCGAAGAAGCTGCCAGCTGGGGCGCACTTGCTGGTGTTACTACCAACCCATCCCTGTACGCACGTATTGGCGGCAAGCTTGCCGGCTTCGAAAACCACATCGCTCGCATCTGCGAAATCGTCGACGGCCCGGTTAGCGCCGAAAGCGTTGCCATGACCCGCGACGAAATCATCGCTGACGGCCGCCGCCTGGCTGCTATCGCACCCAACGTTGTTGTTAAGGTTCCCACGATGGTTGAAGGCCTGGCTGCAACGCGCGTTCTGGCTGACGAAGGCATTCCAGTAAACATGACGCTGTGCTTCACGGTGCCGCAGGCGCTGCTTGCTGCACGCGCTGGCGCTCGTTACATCAGCCCGTTCATCGGTCGCTTCGACGACATTTCTGAAGACGGCCTTGACCAGCTGGAAAACGTGGTCGCTGCTATTAATAACTATGATTTCACCGAGTCCACCGTGAAGGGCGAACAAATCGAAATCATCGCCGCTTCCGTGCGTTCGGCTAACCATGTAACGCAGGCTGCCCTTATGGGTGCCGACATTGCAACGGTGCCGTTCAATGTACTGAAGAAGATGGTTTCGCATCCGCTGACCGACCGCGGACTCGAATCGTTCAT
>JAZQRZ010000190.1:0-2805 GCA_045629845.1 Eggerthellaceae bacterium
CGTGGATGGCTCGCTGCATCGCGCGTTTTCGGTCGTGCTTGTGCGCGACGGCGAAAACGGGCCCGAGCTATTGTTGGCCAAGCGTTCGATGATGAAGTATCACTCGGGTGGTCTGTGGGCTAACTCGTGCTGTTCGCATCCGCGCGTGGGCGAAGATGTGGTGGAAGCCGCTTATCGCCGCGTCCCCGAAGAGATAGGTTACCAGCCAGTTGACCTGCATGAAGTGGCCTCGTTTGTATATCATGCCAAGTTTGACAACGGCCTTATCGAACACGAATTCGACCACGTAGTTGTCGGACGCTGCACAGGCGAACTTGACCTTAACCCTGCCGAAGCAAGCGATGCGCGCTGGATTAGCTTTGACGCACTAGCTGCCGAACTTATGAACGAGCCGCGCAAGTTCGCCGTTTGGGCCCCCATCGCCCTTACCCTTGCCATGGCCAGCATGTAACAAGATCCAACTCTTTATTCCATTTGCATTAAATGGCTTTCTAGCCTTGGTAGTACTTTTGTCGGTAATTCATCCCGTGAAAGCTACTATTTGCAGATTCTCATCCCGTGAAGGCTACTTTTGCCATCCCCAACCTTTTCATGGCTAAAAACAGCCTTGCCGGGATGAACGAAAGCAAAATCATTAAGGCAGGCACGCAGGAGCGTCGAAACGAACACGATAGGCTATGATGCAGTAGGTGCCTTTCCCAGTGGTGCCGCAATAACCTCCCTAGGAGTACGAATATGAGTATGGAACTAAAGAAGCTGTCGCATGAATTGACTGTCTGCAAAGTGCAGTCGATGAGCAATATTGATTTGGATAGCAAGTTTTTCTTCGTTGCTAAAACTGATGAGGAGTTTTCGCTTGTGTGTCTGACGGCCGATGTTCCTGCACAGACACTTGAACGAGAAGATGGTTGGAAGTGCTTCCGTATTCAGGGGGTACTCGACTTTTCCCTGATAGGTATTCTGTCGAAGATTTCGGGAGTGCTTGCTGATGCGGGCATTGGAATCTTTGCTGTGTCTACCTTCAACACCGACTACATCTTGGTGAAAGCGGCTGACTTTGACAACGCTGCTGCCGTCCTTTCTTCCGCTGGCTATTCCGTAGTGTAGGAATGCGGCAAAGGTTTAACCCTTGCCGCATTCCGTGTCACAGTGGAACTGGGGGATCCTGTGCGAAAAATTACTCGCTTGCGCCAGACAGGTTTTCTTCGACAAACAGGCCGATGACGTTTTCGATCAGCTGCTTGTCACGGTTGGCAGGAATACCGGCTGCCAGCCAGTAGGCATAAGCGCCCTCGTTGTACTTGGTAAGCGCATCGGGGTCGCTGCCATAACGGAACTCGATGTGATACGTGCTTGCTGGCGTATCAGGCATCATGAAGAAGTAGGTGAACTCACCTGCATCGGGATCGCTAGTCTTGTACAGATAGCCATCCATCATGCCAGAAAGCGATGCCTCTTTTACGAACTCGTACTCGTGCTCAAACAGCTTGTTGCCACTGGCATCGGTGCCAGAAATCTTATTACCATCGAAGGTAAGCTGGCTAACGCCGTTGATGAAATAGCAGTCGAACTGGGTGGTCTCGGGAGCGCTGGTGTAAGCCTTGATAGCTTCTTCACCGTAGATCTTGCCAGTACAAGCAGCCTTCAGCGCTTGAGCAGTTTGGGCAGCCTTTTCTTCACCAACGATTGCCTTGCAGTCATCGATCCAAAGCTGGTCGTATTCAGGTGCGCAGATGACGGTGAACAGCTCGTCATACGTAGCACTAACATCCTTAAGCAGCTGCTTGGCTTCATCGGCAGGCGATGCGCTTGATGAGGACGCGCTGGCGCTGGCAGACGAAGAAACTTGGGACGCAGCAGATGATGCAGACGCACTTGCGCTTGCATCAGAAGACTGACTTGGGCTTGAGCAAGCGCCCAACACGCATGCCATGGCCAAAGCAGCCACAATCGAAATAACCTTCTTCATGAATCTCCTTTCGACATATTAGGCACGAGTTAGCCATGCCTAACTCTTATGTCGGGTAATACTAGCACAGGAAAAATCGATTGCAACAAAAAATTGGTTGGAAGGTCGTATATGTGTCCCGTTATTGTCACAGAGCTGTGACGCTGGATAATATGACAAGGCACTAACGCTTTTCTATTTAGCTGGGATTTTCGCTAAAATATTGCAGGTCGAAAGGTGGGTACCGTGAAAACCTTAAACGTTGTAGCGGCCATAATTAAGCAGGATGAAAAGATTCTTGCCACCCAGCGCGGGTACGGTGACCTAGCTGGTGGGTGGGAATTTCCTGGCGGAAAGATCGAGCCCGGCGAATCTCCCGAACAGGCTTTGGTTCGCGAGATTCACGAAGAGCTTGGCGCCACTATTGCGATTGACGCGCCCTTCATGGTAATCGATTACAACTACGACGACTTTCATCTGCACATGCATTGCTTCTTCTGCCATGTGGCGGAAGGCACGCTTGAGCTTCATGAACATATGGCCGCCAAGTGGCTTGATGCCAGCAACATCGACTCGGTCGATTGGCTACCCGCTGACGAAGAAATTATCAAGGCCCTTAAGCCAGCACTCATTTAAACGCCGACGATTTCGCGGTAGCGCTGAGGGTCGGTATTGCCTTCAGTCGAAAGAAGCAAGACCTGAGAGGTTTCGTTAAGCCCTAGGCCTTCGCGAAGTTCTGCGTTTGCATCATCAAGCATGATTGCTGCCAAGGCACCCATGCCAACAGCACCAGACTCACCAGAAACAATGCTTGGATCGTCGGTGCCCTCAAGCGGTTTCGCAAGCATGCGCATGCC
>JAZQRZ010000191.1:0-5869 GCA_045629845.1 Eggerthellaceae bacterium
CGGTAATTACGGCTTCTTCCATCATGTCGCATGCCTCCTTGACATACGTGCCTTCGGCATCGGAAAAAGCCGAACGCGAATGAATGACTACATTGAATTTGCGAGCGAATTCAACCGCGCGCATCTGCAAAACACCCGAACCAGCAGCTGACATTTCTAACATGTCGTCATAGCTGATTTCATCAAGCTTGCGGGCGTGGGGGCAAACGCGTGGGTCGGCAGAGTAAACGCCATCTACATCAGAATAGATTTCGCAAACATCAGCATCGATACCCCAAGCAACAGCCACTGCTGTTGTGTCAGAACCACCGCGACCAAGGGTGGTGATATCACCGTTTTCATCGATGCCTTGGAAACCAGCGACTACGGGAATATAGCCCGCATCCAATGCATCAAGAATACGCTTGCTGTCTACGCTAACAATCTTTGCCTTGTTATGCGTGTTGTCAGTAACGATACCTGCCTGACGACCAGTAAAACTCATGGCCGAATAACCGCGCGCTTCGATTGCCATTGCTAAAAGGCTCATCGAAACTTGTTCGCCCGTGGAAAGCAGGCGATCCATTTCGCGTGTGGGAGGATTCGGATTTACGGCAGCAGCAAGACCAACCAGTTCATCGGTGGTTTTACCCATAGCGGATACGACCGCGACGACCTGATGCCCTTCTTGTTTTCGGCGGATAAGACGCTTTGCCACATTGCGGATACGCTCGGGCGAAGCGACGGATGTGCCACCGAACTTGCAGACGATAAGTGACATGGGTTGCTTCCTATGTTGTGCGTTTAACGAGCGCACCAACTATAGCACACCAATTATGAGCAACCGAGTTCCCATTCGTCACTAAGCCAACACAAGAAGTAAACGGATGACGGGCAATCCGTTATACTCTGCAAGGTTCATTTGAAGTATTGGGTCGAACTATGCCCAAAAGCGGAAAGTTGTAACTGACAGCTATGTTTAAGAAGCTGTTATAGAAAGAGGCAACAGAATGGAAGTTGACACAAAAGCTAAGCGAGTATTCGGCACGATATGCGCAACGATATGCTTATCGTGTTTGCTGGTAAGTAGCGCTTTTGCTGCAACGGTTAGTGGTGCTGACCATCATGGGTCGGGCAGTACTATTGAGTCGGGCATGGTTGACGTGCTTAACGTTGATGGCAACGCGGGCGAAACCGTTTTCCTTACTGTTAAAAAGGGTGATACCGTTATAGCGCGTAACCTGGCGTACACCATCGGTGAATCTGCTGCTGAAGGCGATAACACCCTGTGGGCTGGCATGGCAACGCTGGACATTAACGACCTTGATCTGAATGCACTTGATGGCTCGTATAGCATCGAAGCATACGCTGACCGTGAGGGTAAGAAGCCGTTGTATAGCGGTGCTTTGTATGGTGTGTATGCAGACCTTCCCGATAATACTTCGCAACTTATTGGTACGCGTGTTGCTAACGAAACTGAGTTGGCTGCTCGTACGTTTGAGCCGACTGAAACGCTGTATGTTAATGGGCGTACGTATCGTCTTGAAGGTGCAGCAGAAAATCAGGGTGGTGCTTTGCATTTCAAGTACGTGGAATATAACGAGGCAACTTCGGTTGATGGCGTTATTAAGTACACGAATGCTGCAGGCGAAACCGTTGCTTCAACCACGATTCCAGGATTGGCTTATGGTGAAGAGCGCACCGTTTCTATTCCTGCGGTAGTCACGACCAAAGATGGCGATGTGTATCGCACGGTGTTCTTTAAGAACTCGGTTGTTGCAAAGAACCCGGGCCAGACGTCATTTAGCATTTATTGCACCAAGATGTCTGACGCACAGGCAGCCTTGGCTGGCTATTACGTAGCAACCATTCAGATGGTTGACGAGAATGGCAACGTTATTGCTACCGACTCGGTTGATGTAACGGGTGATTTTGTTTACACCGCCCCAGCATCGATTTATAAGAATGAAGTTGTAAATGGCGAACCTGTTGTTGTTACGTACAACATTGAAGGTTCTCCTGTCATTCGTATGAGCGCCGCTAACGATGGTGTTCTTAATCGCGAGCGTACTATTACGGTTAAGTATGTGACGCAGCCTATTGAATCTAATCAAGTTAACGTTACTTATAACTTAATTGATGGTAGCAAGCGTATGGGTGATACCAATCGTATGCTGGGAACTCAAAGTTTGGTTGCTGACGAGTCCAATCAGACGGTAACCCCTGTAAGTGAAATCGAAGCCGACGGTGTTAAATACACCTTGGTAGGTGATGCTTCTGATTACGCCTTCACTGTGCGCAAAGGCATGGTTCCCACTATTAATGCGTATTACGTACCTGAAGGGCATAAAGAGCAAGGTGCCTATGACGTTACGGTGAACTATGTGAACTTCTTGACGGGCGATGTTGTTGAGTCGCACACGTATGTATCTGATACTGAAGCGAATGCTAAGATTCTTATTGATACCCCCGCGAAGTTCAGTGCTGACAGTGTTGACTACGTGCGTCTGGCTGGTCAGGAAGATGAAATCCAGCATAGCTATTATTCTGGTATTTCTACTTACACCGTGTACTATCGCGACGTGAACGACACGCTGACTTCGGGTACGGTGATTAACACAATCCGCGTTGTTTACGTTGATGGCACTACTGCGGGTGGCAGTGCAACTAATTCCAACGGAGTAGTAATTTACACTGGTGATGAAGGTACTGGCGATGCTAATACTTTGCAGCTGAATGCAAGCCGTACGTATAACGTGCTTGATGGCGAAGGAAACAATTCGTCGCTCACCAACGAAAGTGGCGTGAATTCTAACACCGAACGCATTGCTGAAAACGAAACCCCGTTGGCTTCGGGTATCAATCAGGCCAATGTGAATGGTTTGGCTGCCAACCAGGGTGGTGTACCTGCATGGTTGTTACCCGTTGGTATTGTCGTGGCAATTGCTCTGATTGTGCTGATTGCGTTTCTGGCATATAAGAATCGCCGTAATACGCAGACCCACTAAGAAGGATTGAGTGGCTTATTCCGCCCAATCCCAGAATAGTTTCGCGTATGACGCAGTGGGTAGTTCTTTGCGTTTGATGGCGAATGTTCCGAACTGTGGGTCGGGCTCTAGGATAAGTGGCTTGATTACGCGTTCCCCTGAAAAGCTGTCGGGGAAGCAGAAGTAAAGGGCTTGGCTTGATTGTGTCGCGCGCAAAAGCGTGGCTCTGTCGGATGTAGTAAGCAGGATGTTGGGGTGGACCCCCGCCTTTTCACACTGTTCTACGAAGAAGCGGTGCAGATGATTTCGCTTTCCGTATGTCACGAAGGGCTGACCTTCCAGGTCTTCGATAACTATACGGTGCTTGTGAGCTAACTCGTTCGAGGGCGGAACGGAAATGAAGAGCCCCGACCTGACTAAGAGCTTCTTGTCGAACCCCTGAAGGTATTCCGCTGTTGAGCCAACAATACCGAGATCAACTTCAGACTCAGCCACCATCTCTAAGACGCTGTCGGTGGGCGCTTCTTCTATTGATAGGCGCATTTGGGGGAATTCGTTCCTGAAGCGTTCAAGGTAGTCTTCGGGAAGCGAGAGTGTTACCCCATGTCCTAGGGCGATTGAGAGCGTTGATTGGCGTGCGTGCGCGTTGGAGCGCAGTCCAAAGCGTTCTTCGAGTTTGCGGTAAGAATCAATAACAGGCGCTGCTTCGGTATAAAGGAGTTCTCCACTTTCAGTGAGGTGCACGCGGCCGTCGCGGACCGACACCAGTTTGCAGCTCAGCTCGTTTTCGAGATTTCTTACGGCTTTGCTCAAGGTCTGGCGTGTAATGTACAGCTCATCGGCCGCTTTGGTGAAGCTACCCTTTCTTACGAGGGCTGAAAAGTACTCCAATTGCCGAATATCCATAGGATTCCTTCCTGGAGAACCGCAACCTATCTATCATAGCTCAAACACGTGTGCGAACTCCGACAAAACCAGGCAACTTTAAGTTACACCATGGTAAATCAAAGCTGCTCCATCTGCCTTTCAGCTGGGCATACACTTTGAATCATCCGTAAAGGGACGGGTCTAGCCATTGCTGATTAAGGAGGAAGCATGGGGGAGTCAAGGGAATTTTCGCGTCGTTCGTTCTTACAGCTGGGTGCTTTGGGAGCAGCGGGTGCCGCGACTGCGGGTCTGGTTGGGTGCGGTCAGCCTTCCGTAGCTGGTAGCAAGTCTGGTGCTGCTTCGGCATCGGGTGCGGTTTCGTCGAAGGATGCTGTTCTTGAGCTGAATGGTGGCATGCCCAAGTGGTCGTTTATGGTGCCGCCTGCGCCTGTTGAGGACAGCAAGATTAAAGAAACCATCGAAGACGACATCGTTATCATTGGTGGCGGTATGTCGGGCTTCACCACGGCTGTTTCCGCAGCTGAAAATGGAGCGAGTGTTACGCTGTTCTCGGCTGCTAGCGCTCCTATTTCGCGTGGTGGTTCTAACTTTGCAAGGAACTCGAAGGTCATGGAAGAGCTCGGAATTGTTCCATTCGATCCGGTGCCCTATTTCTATCATGAGATGCGTGCTGCTTCGTTTGCTATCGACCAGCAGAAGTGGATGCGTGGCTATAACAACTCAGAAGAAGCCATGAACTGGATGATTGACATCGCCCGCGCTCGCGGCCTGGAAGTCATTATGGAACGTGACAACACGTTTGATCTTGGACCAAACTACGCTCATGCGTTCTCGACTGAAGGCAACTCCAACATGGTGTCTACCGGCCAGCAGGGTGCTGTCGAGGCGCTCGAGGCAAAGGCTAAGGAATACGGCGTCAAGATTATTTACGACACAAAGGCCGAGCAGTTAATCCGTGAAGATAACAACAAGGGTCGCGTAACTGGCGTTATTGCCTCGAAGATGAGCGACGGTAGCTACGTTAAGTTCGTGGCTAAGAAGGCAGTCGTTCTTGCTACGGGCGACTTCTCCAACAATAAGGAAATGCTTGCTGCTTATTGTCCGCAGGTACTTCCGTTCGTTGGCTACGAGCAGGGTGAAATTGATTACAACACAAGCTTCAACCTGACTGGTATCTATGGCGGCGACGGCCAGAAGATGGGTCTGTGGATTGGTGCTGCATGGCAGCATGCTTACCCGAACGCACCGATGATGCAGGGTGCATGGGGTGGCAGCCACGAGCCGTGCGGCTTCCACATGGGTCTGAACGTGAACATGAACACCGAGCGCTACCAGCGCGAAGATATTTCAGCTCCGTACAGCTCCAATCACCTTCTGTCTCAGCCAGGCAACATTGCCTACGGCATCTGGACGGCTAACTATCCGCAGGCCATTCTTGATAAGGGCCACGAGTGGTATACCTTCGGCATGGACTACACTCTGCCGCCGCTTACTCCCGAGCAGCTTGTTCAGATGTGGGACGCTGGCGTCGAGAAGGGTTCGTACTTCAAGGCGAACACCCTCGACGATTTGGCCAAGCAGCTTGACCTGGATGCCGAAAAGCTGAAGAAGGTCGTTGCTCGCTACAACGAGCTGTGCGACAAGGGTGTCGACGAGGACTTCCACAAGAACCCCGACTTCCTGGTCAAGATCGAAGAGTCTGGTCCGTTCTACGCAGCCAAGAACTACGCTATGTTCATGACCGTTATGGGTGGTCTGCGCACAAGCCCGAACATGGAAGTATGCGACGAAGACGACAAGCCAATTCCCGGTCTGTTTAATGTAGGCGCCATGATTGGTGACATGTATGCTAATACCTACAACTTCGCTGTACGGGGTAAGAGCTACGGCATCAACTGCCTGACGTTTGGCTATCTGGTGGGTCGCGATTTGGCCGCTGGTAAGTTCGACTAGATTTTCCTTGGCAAAACCGGGCGTGCCTTTTCCTCTCCCTAGCCCGGTGAAAGGGGGCTGAA
>JAZQRZ010000192.1:0-14741 GCA_045629845.1 Eggerthellaceae bacterium
GATGCGCTAGCAGAAGCACTCGCAGAAGAAGCGGCGCTTGCACTGGCCGAACTGGCAGCGCTAGAAGAAGCACCAGAAGAACAACCAGCCATTGCCATGACTGTTACAACCATGAGAGCTACGACGAATAATCCCATTCCCTTTTTCATAAACAACTTCCCTTCCGTCGCAATAAATCAAAGCGACATCACTAAGAAACTGTTGCTGAAAACGAGATACGGCATTATCACGACGCCCTGATGCCTGACGGGCGACATGGAACGCACGCCGGGGTTCACAGCGATTCAGTTCCTTTCAAGCAGCTTGGGTGCCCTGACTTAGCAACGTGCGCCTTACAGTAATGGCCCTTGTTCGGGATTTTCACCCGATTTCCCCTGCACGTTCATTTCTATGAACGATTACTGCCTGTAACACCTATTTCATTACTTTGAGATTATAACGCTAAAAGTGCCTGTATTAGAGACATTGAATAATAGAAAAGGTGGCAGAGACCAGGTCTCTACCACCTTCAATTTTGGCTTCATTAATAAGGTTTACACGGCAGTATAGCCACCATCAACAGCAATAGCCTGACCAGTAACGTAGCTTGCCTCTTCCGAACCCAGGAAAATAGCAGCTGCATTCAGTTCGCCTTCGCTGCCATAACGCTGCATCGGAACCGTGCTCTTTGCGAAGTTCTGGAAGTATTCGGTGTCCAGCGTTTCGGTGGTGAGCTCGGTGTAGAAGTAACCCGGGCAAATTGCGTTTACGGTAACGCCCAGCGGTGCCAGCTCGGCAGCAGCGCCACGCGTGAAGTTAACAACAGCACCCTTGGAGGCATGATATGCAATGGTAGGAATAGCCGTGTTGCCAACCAAACCGTAAATCGAAGCGATGTTGATGATGCGGCCATAGGTCTGCTTGCCAGCTTCGATGTTCTTAACCATGTAGCCAGCAAACTTCTTGGTCATGGTGAAAACCGAGCTAAGGTCGAGGTTCATGGTGAAATCCCAGTCGCCACGATCAAAATCAACAAGCTTGGTACCAGTACCCTTTTCGCCGCCAGCGCAATTCACGAGCACTTCGACATGGCCGAACTTTTCGTCTGCTGCTGCAAGAGCCGCGTCAATAATAGCTTCGTCGGTAACATCGCATGCCACCGGTAAAACTTCGACGCCGTACTTCTCGTTGAATTCCTTTGCGCTTGCTTCAAGACGCTCAACACGACGAGCCAGTAAAACAAGGTTTGCGCCCTGCTGAGCGTAACCTTCAGCCATCTGCTTCCCCAAGCCCGAGGATGCACCCGTAACAGCAACAACCTTACCAGTAAAATCGAACATGCGAAGCCTCCTTATCGCTTCTTGTTTTTCACAAACCCTGAGGTCCCTTGCGCCTCATCAGGGGTTTGTTTTTACCAAACAAAAATATCGAATCGGTAAACCGCTAAGCTGCCTTCTTTCGATAAGCCAACCAGTACATCATGCCAACCATAATAGCGCCGCCAACAATATTACCCAGTGTAGTTATGCCAATGTTATAGCATGCCCCACCAACAGTAAGTGCCTGATTAATAGCATCGAGCTTTCCTGGATCAATGTCACCGACATAACCATAGGTATTCAGCGCAGCTATGCCCATGGGCAAAATGAACATATTTGCCACGCAGTGTTCAAAGCCACATGCAACAAATGCCATGATTGGGAAGGTTGAAGTGAAAACCTTATCGATGACTGTGCGACCTGCAAAGCCCATCCATACCGCCAGACACACAAGCCAGTTACACATAATGCCGCGGAAGAAAATAACGTGCGGGGCTAGCGAAATTTTGCTGTAAGCCACGTTAATCATGGCATTGCCAACCGCACCACCATTCATAGCAGCAAAGTCTGCCCCAAGAATAATGGCTACGATGATAAGCGAGCCGACCAGGTTACCAATGTACACAAGCACCCAGTTCTTAAACACGGAAGCCCAGCTGATCTTTTTGTCTGCAGCCGCGCACACCATAAGACAGTTGCCTGTAAACAGCTCGGCACCAGCGACAATAACGCACAGCAAGCCCAACGAAAACGTTAAACCACCAAGCACCTGCGACACCGCAAACGACAACGTGGTATCGCCCTTAACAAGCAACATAAACGTTGCGCCTGTAGCAATCAGCATGCCTGCCATAACGGACAAAGCAAACGCTGGAAGAACATCAAGCTTAGTCTTACCAATTGCGACGTTCTGTGCCTGAGCAAACAGAGACGCCGCGCTGCGACAATCCGGTTTGGTTGCCGCCACTTCTTCGGACGTAATCTGAGACATGCCAATCCTTACTTGAACAGAGCCATAGCCTCTGCTCTTGTGTCTCCATCTTCCTTGAACGAACCACGAACCGCCGACGTAACAGTGAGCGATCCAGGTTTTTTAATGCCACGCGCAGTCATGCAGCTATGTTCAGCTTCAACTACCACAAATGCACCAAGCGGTTTCAGTGTCTGCATAATGGCATCAGCTATTTGCGAAGTCATGCGCTCTTGCACTTGCGGACGACGAGCGTAACCTTCGACGCAACGCGCAATCTTAGAAAGACCTGTGATACGACCCTTACGCGGGATGTACGCCACATGCGCCTTACCAACGAAAGGCAGCAGATGATGTTCACACATCGACGTAAAAGGAATGTCGCGCACGATAACCATTTCCTCGTGATCAGCTTCGTGGAATTGCTTCATCAAGTGCTGGGAAGGATCTTCGTGCATCCCCGCAAACACTTCGGCACACGCACGAGCAACACGAGCAGGCGTTTCGACAAGGCCTTCGCGGTCGGGATCTTCACCAATCGCATACAGAAACTCACGAACTGCAGCTTCAGCACGCTTTTGATCGATATTTCCGTAATTAAGTTCAGACATACGGTTCTCCCTTCGCGTCAGAACAGCTGGCAAACATTATTACAGGCTGATTAGAAATCAGCGTTCGCAAATCGGAGTTGTGACGTATGAGCTAGGCGAGCGTTCTTTCCGCTGCTTCAACTACGTGCTTTGCCAAAATGGCAGTAGTTACACTTCCGACACCGCCTGGAACAGGCGTAATAGCGGCAACTACAGGCTCTGCAGCATCAAAATCAACATCACCACAAAGCTTCTGTGCCTCTTCATCCCAATTGATGCCCACGTCGATTACAACCTGACCCGGTGCAACTGCATCGGCACCAACCGTCTTCGGACGACCTACTGCAACAACCAAAATATCAGCAGCAGCACACTTAGCCGCAAGATCCTTCGTACGTGTATGACACATGGTTACGGTTGCATTAGCAGCCTGAAGCATCATAGAAACGGGTTTACCAATTACAAGCGAACGACCCAGAACAGTCACGTTTGCACCAGTCAAATCGTAGCCGTAATGCTTCAAAACCTGCATGCAGGCATCAGCGGTACAAGGCGGGAAGCCTACTGGCTGATTTGCAAACACGCCATACAACGAACCCTGCGTAATACCATCGGAATCCTTCGCAGGATCAAGCGCTGCGCACGCCGCCACTTCATCAAGATGCTTTGGAAGCGGGCGGAACATGAGGCAACCGTGAATTGATGTATCGGAATTAACCTCGTTAATAGCAGCCATAAGATCTTCCTGCGTGCAATCAGCAGGCAGGACAAATTTCTTCAGACCCAAACCCAGCGTTTCACAGCGCTTGGTCGCACCGCGCTCATAAGAAAGATCGTCATCTCGCTCGCCCACGCGGATGATTGCAAGCGTTGGCGTAATACCCCGCGCCTTGCACGCTTCGATACGCGGCGCCAGTTCTTCGTTCATTGCATCGGCAACGGGCTTGCCTTTTAAGATTTCTGCCATGTTATCCCCTTATCCCAGCAGCGACTTCGTCAGCCACTGCCTGAGCACGCGGCACAAAGGCCAGCAATTCATCTGCTTCTGCTTCAACCTGAGAAGCAAAGTCTCGATCTTTAAGGCTTTTGGTATTAATGAAGACATTAAGCGCTGCAGCCTGCATAGCAGCAGCAGCACACGCAGCACCGCAGCCCACATCAGAAATAAGCATACGAGAACCCTTGACGTTCATTTCTTCAAGCAGTTCGATAGCCTTAGCAATCTGGCGCATCATTTCAAGTGGACCAGCCAGCGCATCCTTCGTGCACTTTTCCAACACCTCATCACGCGTTGGGTCTTCTTTAGGAATGCCATAAGCCTGCGAAAGCGGGAAGAACGCCGCCGCATCTTCTTCTACCAGTTCAAGCAGACGAGCACGCACCTGTTCCCCTTCAGCCAGCATGCGCTGTACGTCTTCTTCGTATTCAGCGTACTTTTTCTTACCAGTTGTAAAGTTGCCGACCATGCTGCACAAAGCAACAGAAAGCGCGCCCACATAAGCGGCAGCCCCGCCACCACCTGGAACACTAACCTTGCCTGCCAGCTCGGCGGCAAACTGGGTACAACTCTTGTCCATCATCTTTTCAGTCATGAAAACCCTTCCTGACATTTGTGTGGTCGCACACCTTGGTGGCAGTAGTTGTCTTCCAAGCTATCTGAAGCTGTGAGGAGTGAAGGCGAAGCGGTTAGCGAGGACTGTTTGAGCCCGCGAAGCGGGCGAGTTCCGCAGCTGCTTCGCCGTAACGACGAACGGTTAGCTTCAGCTTGCTTGGAAGATCGGTACTGCCACCAAGCAAGCGGGGCGGAATGAGATTCCGCCCCGACACATGCGCTTCTAGAACAAGCCAACGATCTTGCCGTCAGCTGTGACATCAATCTTTTCAGCTGCAGGCACCTTCGGCAAACCAGGCATCGTCATGATTTCACCGGTCAAGGCAACGATAAAGCCAGCGCCAGCAGAAATCTTCAGATTACGCACGGTAATACGGAAGTCCTTCGGAGCGCCCAGCTTAGTCTGGTCGTCAGTGAAGGAGTACTGTGTCTTTGCCATGCAGATAGGCAGCTTATCGAAGCCTAAATCGTTCAACTGAGCAAGCTGCTTCTTAGCGTTGGCAGTGTAGTCAACGCCGTCGGCATGATAGATGCGCTTGGCGATAGCTTCAATCTTTTCTTCGATACCCATTTCAACGTCATAGCTGAACTTGAAATCGTTAGGCTGGTCACATACGCGGACAACTTCTTCAGCCAAAGCCTTGGCACCTTCGCCACCCTTTGCCCAGTGCTCGGCCAGAACAGCATTTACACCAAGCTCCTTGCATTTTGCCTGAACAAGTTCGAGTTCGGCAGGAGTATCGGTTGGGAATGCATTAATAGCAACAACAGCCGGCAGACCAAAGACATCCTGAACGTTAGCTACATGCTGCAGCAAGTTCGGCAGACCTGCTTCCAAGGCAGCCAGATTTTCGTTGCCCAAATCAGCCTTTGCAACGCCACCGTTGTGCTTCAAAGCACGAACCGTAGCAACGATTACGACACAGCTGGGTTTAATGCCTGCGTAGCGACACTTGATGTCAAGGAACTTTTCAGCACCAAGGTCAGCGCCAAAACCAGCTTCGGTAACTACATAGTCGGCCATCTTCATTGCCGTAGTAGTTGCCTGAACAGAGTTGCAGCCATGAGCGATGTTAGCGAAAGGACCACCGTGCACAAATGCTGGATTGTTTTCAAGCGTTTGAACCAGATTCGGCTTAATAGCATCCTTAAGCAGAGCCGTCATAGCACCCTGAGCATTCAGATCGCCAGCAGTAACAGGCTTGCCAGAACGGCTGTAAGCCACAACCATGCGAGCCAAACGAGCCTTCAAGTCTTCAAGATCGGTTGCCAGGCAGAATACAGCCATAACCTCGGAAGCAACCGTAATATCAAAGCCGTCTTCGCGAGTAACGCCATCGCCAGGGCCACCCAAACCATCAACGACGTTGCGCAGCTGACGATCGTTCATGTCGACGCAACGGCGCCAAATGATTTTCTTCGGATCGATATCAAGCGCATTGCCCTGCTTGATATGGTTGTCGAGCATAGCAGCCAAGAGATTGTTGGCGGCACCAATAGCATGGAAGTCACCCGTAAAGTGCAGGTTGATATCTTCCATAGGAACAACCTGAGCATAGCCGCCACCTGCGGCGCCGCCCTTAACGCCGAACACGGGGCCCAACGACGGTTCACGCAAACACAGCATCGACGATTTACCAATCTTGCAAAGTGCATCGTGCAAACCAACTGATGTAGTAGTCTTGCCTTCGCCCGCAGGAGTGGGGTTAATAGCCGTGACCAGAATGAGCTTAGCCTTCATCGGGGAATCCTTATAGGAATGGATGTCGACCTTGGCCTTGTAGTGACCATAGGGCTCGCACGTCGCCCAATCGATGCCAGCTTTCTTTGCTACCTCTTCAATAGGCAGCATCGTCGCTTCTTGCGCGATCTCGATGTCGGACTTCGCCATGTTCAAGCCTCCTTAAGCTCTGTATCTTTAGGCCGCCCACTATTCCTTGCGGATGACCTTACTTCCTAGCTAATAAGCTCTCCTTTGCGGTTTCCAATACTACGTGTGCCTTACGGCAATTGGGTATCAACTTTCTTCAGTAGGTCGGTTTGTTCGGTTACGCCACCTGGCACACCTGTATCAAGACCCAAGGAAACAGGAATGCGGCCTTCACAGTTATCGCGACGATGAGTGTAAGCGCTCCACGGACTGGAGCCATAAAGCTCCCAATGATTCGGCGGCGTAATATAGCTGGTTATGCGTTCCATTTCGTTGGAACTTTTCGCCTTGTGATACGCCTTGTACCAAATGCAATAACGTTCGCCTGGGTACACTTCGCACCATCCATCGAAGGTACCACCACAAGGCCCGTTGCGCTGACACTTAGGACACTGCGTCATGGGGCAGGTGTACAGCGTTGCTTCAAGACCACAATCGCCGCAGTCCATGCAGCCATACATCATAGATTTGCCCGTATGCTCAAGCCCATGATGGCGATATACACCCTTCTTCTTATCAAGCGAATCCATTCGCTTGGCTAAAATCTTGTTTCCACGTTTACCCAAGGTAAGTACCCAGTGATGAGCGAAACGAGAAATACCCCACTTCTTAAACACCTTACGCGAACGTGCTTGTTCAGAACGCTGAGTCTTTAAATCGACGTTAAGGCCTGTTAATTGACCTTCATCATCTTTTTCAGCTTCGTAAATGTAGTAGCCATCCTTCTTACCGAAGTTGACCTTCTTCACGCATTCGCGCCATTCAGGAGCAAGTTCTTCTGCGCGATCAAGAATGCCACACAGCATTTCGGCGGTAACTCCAAAACCGCCAATATGAACGCCGGCATACCCAAGGCCCTTAGCAATAGCAACCATTTGTGCTGCGCGTTCGATACGAGCGGCTTTACCCTTATCTTCAGCCTGGGCTTCTTCTTCAAGCTGCGCCATGAATTCTGGACTGACGTAGCAACCGGCAATGGCACCCTTTTGCATGAGCTTTGCCGCACCCTTGGTAGCCAAAAATATGTTGGCAATGATAGGCGTGTTGTAACCGCGTTCGTCGCGGTAACGAATAAGCTCTTCCATCTTGCGAGCGTCGTAACCAAGCTGAGTAATAAGGAACTTCGCGCCACCAATGATTTTCTTTTCCATCTTCAGGTACTGCGGGATAACTTCGCCTTCCAAGTACTTGAAGGGATTAACCACGCCACCATTGAAGAAATGAGTTTGCTGTTCAGTGACAGGACCTTTGCGTCCAGGAACCTCGAGCCCATTGTTCATTTCGGTAGCAAGCATTTGCACATGCACCGAATCAAGGTCGAAAACAGGACGCGCACGACCAACCCAACCAGTTGATTGGTAGTCGCCCGTCATGAATAAGATGTTTTCGATGCCAGCACGTTCCATGCTGTACAGCTGAGAAATAATTTGGTTGCGGGAGCGATCTTTACACGTGAAGTGAACAAGCGGAACGATACCTTCGCCCAAGAATTCTTCGCCAAGCCTGTCTGCCAAAAGGGCCGGGTTTCCGCCTGGATTGTCTGTAATAGACATGGCATGCACGCGACCAGTGGCATAGATTTTCTTGGCCTCTTCGATTTCGCGCACCTGAGCTTCTTCATGAGCACCACGCCCAGGAATAATCTCGCACGTAACGACGAACTCGCCGCTTTCGATGGCTTCTTTGAATCGATTTTCCAACCAAACCACCCCTCTCATAGTGCTGCTATAAAAGAATTTTATCTTATCTCCCCTATGCAGTAAACCGCATTTTAGCCACTATTTATAAGAAAGATTTCGTGACAATGGAATCGTCTCCATATTCATCTTCCTTGCACATCCGAGCCGTATCATGACACCGAACAAGACGAGCGTATGCTTAAATTGAATTAAACCATCACGAACAACTGAACATCGAGCTGTCGCCCCAGCGGGTTATAGACCCGCTGTCTCTTGTGTTTACACACAATGCCAGCCGCACATGGTTGGCCGAGAAAGGAAATGAATGAAATACACGTATCTTGATTGCTTGCGCGGAAAGGTACCCGTGCCACACACGTCCAATGGAAGAACCCTGTTCCTCCTACTTATGACTGGCGGCATGGTCACATTCATGGTTACGATTAATGGTATCCGCCAAACTGGTCTGGGCTTCCTTACTCAGTCGCACTGGCTTTATCCACTGATGTTCGCCATAGCATTCCTTACGCGCACTTTCATTGCCAGCAAAATCGTCGATGCACTTGCCCCGCGCCTCGTACTTAATCACTTTCAAGGCGTACCGCGCAGCATCGCAATGACGATACTGAACACTTCCTGCATGGCCCCCATCATGTGCGCCATTTCAACGCTCCTGCTTATTGGCGGTAACGACTTCGCATTTAACTATGCTACGACGCTACCCATCATGGCACCCGCTTCGATGCTTATTAACTTCTTCATCGTTGGTCCAGCTGTAAAACTGACCTATCACCGCATCGCCCCAAGCGATGGCCTGAGCCTTATTGCCGATCTCCGCACCAAGACCCCTGTCCTAACCCAATTACTTGGGTTCTAGCGTAGAAAACGATGCCGCAGCGTTATTTAAATGTAGCTCAATAAGTGCAAACTATTCAGTCCAGTAATCGATAGGCTGGTAGTTCTTCACCAATTCCAGGCGCAGCGCTTCGATGGTTGAGCAGTTCGCAATAACCGTAACTGGCTCATCCATTGCGGCGATTTCACGCACCAGAGCAGCATAATCAACCTGAACATGCATGGCGCTTTCTTCAAAGCCCGCACGCAACAGGCGATTTTTCATGTCTTCGAAGCATGGGCCGCCAACGATGACTTTCGCACCAGGAGAAACCAGCTTTTCCCAGCGAACACCTTCAATCCATTCGGTGCTAATACCATCCATGATTTCATTGCCAAGCATGCATACGAAATTTGTAGGCGGATGTTCCTCGGAAATGAGCATATTAATAAGCTGATTGCAGCCAGCCGTATTCTTCATAAGCAACAGGCGCGCCTGCGTGCCATCAACATCGAAGATTTCGAAACGATGGGCAGCGTGCGTGAAATGACCAAGCGCGGAAGCAACCTGCTCGACCGAAACGCCCAGGGTGGTAAGCCCCGCAAACGCTGCAGCAGCGTTATACACATCGTAACCAGCGCGGATGTTCACAGGAATGGTTAGTTCTTCCCCATAAGCACGTAGGGTGATTTCGCAGCTCTTTTCCTGTTTGTTGCTAATACCCACCACAGCAACATCAGCTTTGTGGTGCGCAAACCCGCACGCAGGACACGTGAATTCACCCAAGTGCGCAAAGCTGCGGCGAGTAAACGAAAGCGGCTGACCGCACTTAATGCAGGCAACCTCTTCATCAAAGTCAGCAACCCCTTCGTCGTACGGACTGCATTCCATGCCATACCAAACCACCTTGTTCGGCACCGCATCGGCAATCGATGCCGTAACCTGACAGTCCGCATCAAGGACAAGAATGGTTTCGGGCGAAGACTTGATTGCTTCAATAATGTAGTCACGCGCGGTAGTCCATGTTGGATAGCGATCAATCTGATCGCGATACAGATTAGTTACAACCAACACCTGAGGCAGCATAGCTGGCAAAAAGATTTTGGTAGCACCTTCGTCGCTTTCGATAACTGCCCAGTCGTTTTTACGCTTGCCGCCAAGCGTGCTGTCAAGGCAAAGCGTTGTAGCAATGCCCTGTTCAAGATTTGTACTTGTTGGATCGTAAGCTGCGCCACCAAAAGAATTAATAATGGCTTGCTGCACCATGTGCGTGGTAGTTGTTTTGCCATTGGTGCCAGTAATAACAATGGTCTTATGACCTTCGCTTAATTCGCGAATAATAGAGCTGTCGACCTTAAGCGCTAGCTTACCCGGAAGCGCGCGAGCAGTACGTCCAAGTGCACGCATTACCTTATACGATGCCTTGCAAACAGCAATAGCAACGGTCTTCTTTACAGACATATCAGTACCTCAAATCATGTTTAATCTGACAGATATGGTACCTCATTGCGTAAGACCTGCGCTTTCTTATGGCCTACTTGCGGTACAATTTCCAAGTTTAGACAACGCAATAATCAAGGAGGTGAAGGCGTGGACATATCGCAGATGCGCATGATGCTTGTACTGGCCGAGTACAAGTCGATGACAACCACTGCGAAGAAGCTACACGTCACGCAGCCCGCCCTCACCTACCAACTTAAAGTCATCGAAAGCGAACTGGGCTTTAAAGTATTCAACCGAACTCGCACAGGTACCTCGCTTACAGCCGAAGGCGCCTTTTTAGTCGAAACAATCAAAGGCATTGTGACCGACTATGATGAATCAGTTCGTTTAGCGCGTGCTATGGCAAAAGGCAGCGCAGCTGGCACTATTCGCGTTGGCATCAACAGTTTTTCGCGCGATACCATTTCGTTCTTCCTTAACGTAGCGCAATCTGATGTGTCGTTCTCGCTTATTCCCTGCGGCTCATCCGATCCTATTAAGCTGCTGCGCGAAGGCGTTATTGATTTGTGGTCCACATCTGATGCCGCCATGGCAAAAGCACCAGCGCACTTGAAATTCGCCGAGCTTTCATCAGCAAATCAATCGGTATTTGTTCCCAGCACACATCCGCTTGCCCAGCGTGATGTAGTCAGAATTATTGACCTGCGCACTGAAACGGTATGGCTTTGGCCAAAAGGAACTGCCTCGATTGCTGCAGATTCAATACGTGAAGAACTGGAAAGCTACGGTACCGATGTCGCTGATTTTGTTCCTGGCGTTCCTGCAATTGTTACTGCTTTTATGAACGAAGGTGTGGCGGTATACGACGATGGCTTCCTTCCGCCTTCCAGTCAATCGGCTGTTCAAATTACCATTGTTGATGCGCTTGATGACATCCTAGGCGTTGCTTACCTTGATTCTCAAGAAGAACGCCTTGCTCCCATTTTGGAAGATTTGGCTCAGCATATTCCCTTTAACCAGGGTCGCGCGCTTAGTTCATCCGAATTGGCAGCTGAGCGAATCGTTTCGGTGCTTGATGAAATCAGTTCTACCGTACGCCGCGGCGGCATGAAGGATATCGTACCTCTGGTTGAATACGCACTTGAACTGGGCGTTTCAGCCAATCACATTCTGAATCGCGGATTGCTTTCGGGCATGAACGCAACGGGCGAAGCTTATCGTGAAGGCTCCATTTTCATGACCGAAATGTCTGCAGCAGTAGCAACTACAAACCTGGCTATGGGCGCACTGCAACCACACTTTGCCAGCGAAGACGAAAAGCCTGTTTCGGGCAGCGCTGTTATTGGCACCGTGTTGGGCGACCGCCACGACATCGGCAAAAACCTGGTTCGCATTATGCTAGAAAGCCGCGATATCACTGTGGCCGACCTGGGCAAGCAAGTTCCACCTGAAGCCTTTGTCGAACATGTTCGCAACAACGTAAACTGCAACGTTGTTCTTATTTCAGTCAACCGTGACGAACTGCTTGATCGCGCACGCGATATCGTTCAAGCACTCGAAGATGCCAAACTGCGTGAACGCGTCTTCATCATGATTGGTGGCGCTGCAGCTAGCCCTGATTTTGCCGAAGAAATTGGCGCTGATGCCTTTACGGCAAGCGCTGAAGAAGCCGCCGAAAAAGCGCACGAATTCATGAGCTTAAGCCAAGAATAAGCAGCTCATACTTGGTTTTTAAGACTTTCGATTTCTTCTGAAACTTTCTCTTGACGAGGCCTTTTTCTTTTCGTACTATTCACGTGAACGTCTGAACATTCATTCATATATAGTAAGGCAGGGATGAACATGCGTAAGGTTTATAAACTCGATGGTGATCTGTGCGCCAACTGCGCAGGTAAGATTCAGGCTGCAGCTGAAAAGCTTGACGGCGTTAACAGTGTGTCGGTTAACGCTATGACCTTAAAGCTAACGCTTGATACTACCGACGAAAGCTTCGACACCAATCTGCAGCAGGTTATCAAGCTGTTCGCCGACATCGAACCCGACTGCGAAGTCTTGGTGTAATACATCTTTTACTTTGTGCTACTCTCAGCGGTATGGAGCAGCGTTCAAATAACAAACAACCACATGATATTGCTCACGTCATCGAGCCACGTGTTGAAGTTGCAAGCGATGATGAGGTTGCTGCACGCAATAAGGTTGTCGCACGACTAAGCATCGTGGGCGTTGGCGGCAATGTTCTGCTAGCCGTATTCAAGTTTATTGCTGGCATTCTAGGCAACTCGATGGCGCTTGTTTCGGACGCTGTTCATTCCGCATCCGACGTTCTTGCAACCGCAGTGGCATACGTAGGCGACCGCATTGCCCGTCGCGAAGCTGACGAACAACACCCTTACGGACACGAACGATTCGAGCAGCTTGCAGCCGCCATTCTTTCACTTATCTTAGCAAGCGTTGGTATTGGTATCGGCTACGCTGGTGTGCAATCCCTTTTTGCAGGAGGCGCACAAGAAGCGCCAAGCATTCTCGCTCTTGTAGCTGCAGCTGTTTCCATTGTCGTAAAAGAAGGCATGTTCTGGTACACGCGACACGGGGCTAAACAAATTGGCTCGGACGTATTTATGGCCGATGCATGGCATCATCGCACCGACGCACTTTCATCAGTAGCAGCGCTTATTGGCGTAGGTGCCACCATGCTGGGCTTCCCCTTGGGCGATTCGATTGCATCGCTAATCATTTGCCTGTTTATTCTTAAAGTTGCCTGGGAAGTTGGGCGTGAAGCAGTCGGCAAGCTTGTTGACGAGTCGGGCGGGAAAGAACTGAATGAGGCAATTGCTCATTGCGCCATGCAATCCCCCGCTGTCGACCATATCGACTCAGTGGTAACACGCCGCTTTGGTAGCTTGTATTACGCCGATCTAGAAGTTGCCATGGATGGCACGATGACACTTCAAGAAGCACACGACTACGCCGAAGAGATTCACGAGCGCGTTGAACGCGAATGCCCCCAGGTTAAACACGTAACGGTGCACGTTAATCCTATCGGCTCTCACTCACACAACACATCAGTCGACGCTTAAAACACGACGTGGAAAAGGGACAGTCCCTTTTCCACGTTCCTTTGCCACCTTTTCGTCTCTTGACACTGCTCGTCACTCTTTGCATAATATGTTTGAACATCTGAGCAGTTGTTCATATAACGAGTTCAACTGCACATAACTTAAGGAATATAAGTCACTATGAGTAAGAAACAAAAGAAGCAGCTTCGTCGTATCCTTCTTGCCCTTGGCATTTTTGTTGTCATCGAGGCACTTAGTATTGCTGGTATATTCGACGCACTTCCCTATGGGCTTTGGGTCGAATTCGCAGCCTTCCTTATCCCCTACCTTATTGCGGGCTACACCGTGCTTGCCAAAGCCTGGCATGGCATCACCCACAAGCAGCCCTTCGACGAAAACCTGCTGATGACCATTGCGACCATCGGCGCGTTTGCACTGGTTTTCTTCCCCGATAGCGAACCTCATATGGCTGAAGGTGCAGCAGTCATGCTGTTCTACCAGGTCGGCGAGCTATTTGAAAGCTATGCCGTTGGCAAAACGCGCAAGTCAATTGCGGACATGATGGATATTGCTCCTGATTACGCCAACATTATGCGTGACGGCGAGCTGGTACAAGTTGATCCAAACGAAGTAGCTGTTGGTGACGAAATCGTCGTAAAGGCTGGCGAGCGCATCCCGCTTGACGGAACCATCGTCTCTGGCCATTCGCAAATCGATACCTCGGCGCTAACAGGCGAATCAGTGCCTCGCGTTGTTGAAGAAGGTGCTCATGTTGCCAGCGGTTGCGTCAACATGACAGGCATCCTTACCATTCGCACAACCGCCGTCTTCGAAAACTCCACCGTTTCACGCATTCTGGAACTAGTCGAAAACGCCAGCGAAAAGAAGGCGCGCACCGAAAACTTCATCAGTCGCTTCGCGCGCGTGTACACCCCTATCGTGGTGGGGCTGGCTTTGCTTATCGCTATCGTGAATCCGTTCCTTGGCTACACCGTAAGCAAGTCAATTGAATCTGCTCTTATTTTCCTTGTTGTCAGCTGCCCCTGCGCTTTGGTTATCAGCGTGCCGCTTTCGTTCTTCGGAGGCACCGGGGCCGCCAGCCGTCTTGGCATCATGGTGAAGGGCTCAAGCTATCTTGAAACGCTTGCGCAGGTCGATACCATCGCTTTCGACAAGACGGGCACCTTAACTAATGGCACCTTCGGCGTTGTTGCAGTGCACACAAATGAAGGCATCAACAAAGATTTGCTGCTGTCATACGCTGCCCACGCCGAAGCATATTCCGACCATCCCATCGCGCTTTCGGTAGTCGATAGCTACTCGGGGAC
>JAZQRZ010000193.1:0-9880 GCA_045629845.1 Eggerthellaceae bacterium
CTATGTTCCATTTCAGATCTTGTTGCAATCTACAACTTCCAGATTTGCTTGCAGTAATCTTCAATAGCGCGGTCGGAGCTAAAGTAACCAGCTTTGGCGGTATTGATAACAGCACTGGTTAGCCAGCGATCACGGTCCTGATAGGCTTTCATAACGTCGGCAAAGCGTTCGTCATAGGGCGCAAAATCAAGCGCGATATAGTATTGGTCGCCGTTGTCTCGAAGAGCGTGATACAAATCCTCGAAACGACTGCCATCAGATGTTGGTAAGCTGCCATCAATGAGGTGCTGCATAACGCGAGCTAAACGCGGGTTGTAATCAATAATTCCTGCAGGGTTATACGAGCCCTCGTTCTTGATATGCATCAAGTCTTCGACCGTCGCACCAAAGATAAAGATGTTATCAGGACCCACCTGTTCAGCTATTTCAACATTAGCGCCATCCATTGTGCCAAGCGTTAAGGCACCGTTTAGCATGAACTTCATGTTTCCCGTTCCCGACGCTTCAAGTCCAGCAGTTGAAATCTGCTCAGAAATATCGGCTGCTGAGACCAAATGCTGCGCAGAAGTTACATCGTAGTTTTCCAGAAAGACAACAGGAATTAGGTTGCGCGTACGCTCATCAGAATCGATAAGCTTCGAAATAGAATTGATGAGTCGAATAATGTCTTTAGCGCGGCGATAACCCGGCGCCGCTTTAGCTGCAAAAACAAACGTGGTCGGCTGCATATCAATGACTTCCCCATCAGTGATGCGATCATACAGCGATAAGATATGCAGCGCTTTCATAAGCTGGCGCTTATACTCATGAAGGCGTTTCGCTTGCGCATCGATGATGGTCTCTGGATTAATTGTTGCACCACGACTGTAAAGCATCCAATCAGCGAAGTGCTTCTTGTTGTCAGTCTTTACCTCCGCGAATGCTTTCCTAAAGGAAGCATCTTGCGCGTAAGGTTCAAGCTTTGCGATGGTGCGCCAATCCTTCATGAAGCCTTCGCCTATTGTCTCATCGATAAGCTTACGAAGGCCTGGATTAGCAACCCCTAGCCAGCGTCGCTGAGTAACACCATTGGTAATACCACAGAAGCGATCGGGATATGCGGTATAGAAATCGCGGAATAACTCGGTCCTCAAGATGCGACCATGCAATTGGGAAACACCGTTCACGTGCCCGCACAACAGCACGCACAGGTTAGCCATATGCACCTGGCCGCCCTTGATAATTGCCATGCGATTCACGCGGTCATTATCGCCTGGGTACTGTGCCCAGATACGTTCGCGAAAGCGAGCATCAATCGTTTCTAGAATGCGATAAATACGAGGCAACAAACGCTGCAACGTATGCGCTGGCCACTTTTCTAGAGCCTCGGGCATGATGGTGTGATTCGTGTAGTTAAAGGTACGTTCGACGATATCAACAGCTTCCTCCCAAGTGAAGCCTTCTTCGTCGATGAGAATACGAATGAGCTCAGGAATTGCGAGCGCTGGATGCGTGTCGTTGATTTGAATAGCAATCATATCGGGAAGCGTATGCAAATCGCCGTATTGAATCTTATGAGCCTCGACAAGAGACTGAATCGTGGCAGACACCAAGAAATAGAACTGACGCAAACGAAGTTCTTGTCCTCGTTCGTGGCTATCTTCTGGATAGAGAACCTTTGAAATAGATTCAGCAAGCTCACGCTCTTCAGTAGCTTGCTCGTAGTTTCCTTGGTTAAAGCGCGCTAAGTCTAACTGTCGAGGAGCGCGCGCACGCCAAAGTCGCAAGGTTGCCGGCGTTTTGCTCTTGTAGCCAATAATCGGCATGTCGCAGGCTTCAGCAAACACCGATTGAGTATCGTGGTAGACAACGGTCAGTCGTCCATCTTCGCTCCAGACTTCTTCTACGCTGCCACCAAACTTTACTTCAAAGCGTCTGTCAGCGCGCTTAACCGACCAGATATCGCCGCCATAAGCCCACGTGTCAGGTACTTCTACCTGCTGTCCGTCATCAATTTGCTGCTTAAAGAAGCCGTATTCATAGCGAATTCCAAAACCTGTTGCTGGGACCTCGAGCGTTGATAGACTATCAAGGAAGCATGCAGCCAAACGGCCAAGGCCGCCATTACCTAAGCCAGCATCTGCTTCTTGCTCTTCAACTTCACCGAGGTCATAACCCATTTCAGAAAGTGCAGCAGCATAAGTATCGTATAAGCCCAGGTTCACAAGATTATTCGAAAACGCACGGCCAATAAGGAATTCAGCGCAAAGATATACAACAGACTTTTCACCAGACGCCTGAGCGCGTTCACGCTGACCTGCAAAAATATCCATAATCTCATCGCGAACGCACAAGGCAGTTGCTTGATATATCTGCGATATAACCGCATTCTCAGCAGTAACGCCAAATTCGCGACGTAGACGTGCTTCTATTCGCATGCGAGTCTTTTCAATTTTGGTAGCCGTAGGTTTTCTAGTAGCCATGTAAGCCCCGTATCTTTCGAACTATATTCTGCGCAGGCAAACCCCGTACAGAGTCAATTAAAGCAGTGACTGATAGAGTTCCGCGTAGGAAGCAGCGCAGCGATCAAATCCAAAATCGCTTTGCATGGCCTGCTTTATCAGTTGCTTTCGTATATCTTTATTGCGCCATATGCCAAGAGCCCAACGAATGACACTAAGCATTTCATCAGCGTTATAGTTGGCAAACGTAAAGCCCGTGCCTTCCCCCGTAAACTCGTTGTATGGGATGACGGTATCTTTCAAGCCACCAGTTTCGCGAACGATAGGTAGCGTTCCATAGCGCATAGCAATAAGCTGAGAAATGCCGCATGGCTCGAAGAGTGAGGGCATAAGGAAGAGGTCGCTACCTCCGTAAATGCGATGAGCAAGGGAACCGTTATAGCCTATGTAGGAACACAAACGACCCTTATGACGTGCTTCTGCGCCGCGAAGCGCATCTTCGAATTCGCTATCACCGGACCCCAAAATGACAACACGCACATCTTCGCTCATAAGCGAATCTATGGCGTAGGTAATGAGATCAACGCCCTTTTGCGGTGTAAGGCGACTGACCATGCCGATTACGGCCGTGTTGTCACCTGCCGGCTCAAGACCAAGTTCTTCAAGGAGTGCATCGCGGTTTCTTTTCTTGCGAGCAAGACTCTTTACAGAATAATGGCTTGATAAGTTTGAGTCAGTTAAAGGATTCCAAATATCGTAGTCAATACCATTCAATATGCCACACAGATCGCTTCCGCGAGAACGAAGCACACCATCAAGGCTTTCCCCTGCCCATGGTTCGCAGATTTCGCGCGCGTAAGTAGGACTTACCGTTGTGACCTTATCGGCGAAGACAATGCCTGCTTTAAGCATGTTGTCGCAGCCGTAATGTTCAATAAACTCTGGTGTTGCCAGCGAGTCATCGACATGCAACAAGTCGCGATCAAACTCGTGGCTGAACTGTCCTTGGAAGTGCAAGTTATGAATAGTTAGTACCGTACGCAGGCCTTCTTGCATACCACCGTGGTACTGAGTTTTAGCCAACAGCGGCATCATGGCAGTATGCCAATCGTTGCAGTGTAAAAGCTTTATATCGAAATCCAAAAGCGGAATTGCATCCATTACAGCGCGCGTGAAAAATGCGTACTGTTCTCCTTCAAACTCACCGCCACAATACACCGGTCCACCGAAGTAGAACTCGTTATCGATGAAGTAGTACGTGACACCATCAAGCCTTAGCTTCTCAACGCCAACGTACTGAGAGCGCCAGCCAAGATTGGCTTGAAAATCAGCCAGATGCTCTGTTTCGGTGGCGAAGCGTTCCTTAACATCACGGTGAAACGGCATAATGATACGTGCATCAAAGTCATGTTTACTTAGATACTTTGGCAGAGCACCAACAACATCAGCAAGGCCGCCAACTTTGATAAGAGGCGCGCATTCAGCTGCTGCAATTAGAACACCTGGGCACTTCTTCTTAACCATGAAGATACCTCTACTCTACTTTCTGACCCTTACGCACTACAGCCAACATGTCAGGAGTGCCAACAACTCGAGAACATTCCCCTACCGTGACACGTTTATCAATGATTGCGTTGCGTAAATAAGCGCCTTTTGCAATGTAGGAGTCTTGCATGATGACACAATCCTGCACGTCGGCACCCTCTTCGATGGTAACACCACGGAAAAGTACGCTTCCCTTCACACTGCCTCGAATGACGCAGCCATTACCAAACAAGCTGTTTTCAACCGTGCAGCCTTTTGAGTAGCGAACAGGAGGCGCGTCAGCGACACGCGTATAGACAGGCCCATGCTCATAGAATAAATCGTTACGAACTTCAGGATCAAGCATATCGCGCATTACTTCATAGTAGGACTGAACCGTGATGAGGCGCCCCGCATAACCCGTATGCTCTAAGGCGGCTACTTTGTGGGTAGATAAAGCTGGTTCGATTATGTCGGTATAAAAGTTATAGCGACCTTCCGCACAGGCATCTTCAAATAAACGAATAAGCAAGTCTTTTTCAATGAGGCAAGCACCAAGGTTGTAACAACCTTCACCAGTACTCAGAGAACCATAGTCTCCGCCTTTGACCCAGCCATCTTCTATATGAAGATTTGCAACCTGACCGGGATTACCTTTTCCTTGACGAATAGTGCGCGAATATAAAATGGTTATGTCAGCGCCAGTTTCAAGATGATGGTCGCGCAGGCGATTGTAATCTTCTCGGTAGACCATATCCGATGCTAAAAGCAAGCAATACTTAGCACGCTGATGTTCTATGTAATAGCGTTTGGCAAACAAAGCATCCCCAAAGCCCTTATAAAGCCCCGTTCCTAGCCCTTGGTCAAAGGGGGTAAGCAAAGAAACGCCACCGTTCTTGCTGTTCAGATCCCAAGCAGAGCCCGAGCCGATATGTTCCACTAATGATTGAAAATTGCGCTGCATAATGACACCGACGTTGCGAATACCACTATGCGAAATATTGGAAAGTAAAAGGTCAATAGCACGATAACGCCCAGCTATGGGTAAAGCTGAAACAGCGCGTTCTGCAATAAGGTCGCCAAGCAGAGGATTTCCAAGGCCGGCATACACAATCGCAAATGTGTCTTTCATAGCCATCCCCCTACTCTACCGTTGCATATGGTTCTACCGATTGGCCAGCAGAAATGGTTACGCCAGGCGCAATCGAAGAGCGCGGACCGACAACACATAAATCCCCACCAGCTTTGCCTATATGAACGTTCTCACCGATGCGAACATTTTCCGCAACGACAGCACGTTCGATAATTGCGCCATCGCCAATGGTTGCACCACGCATAACAACGCTATCGGTGATGCGAGCATCCTTACCAACGCGAACACCCTGAAAGAGAAGACTATGGGTAATGGCACCCTCAACGTCACAACCTTCAGCCACCATGCAATCACTAAGAGTTGCACCGCTGCCTATACGAGCAGCAGGAAGGTTGGGGTTTCGGGAATAAATCTTCCAGGTATCATCCGAAAGATCGAGGTCGCTTGCCTCATCAAGCAAATCCATATTAGCTTCCCAAAGGCTATCAATGGTGCCTACATCGCGCCAGTAGCCTTCAAAACGGTATGCGAACATGCGCTGCTGGTCAGCCAACATAGTAGGAATAATATTCTTGCCAAAGTCATGAGAGCTGGTGCTGTCTTTCGCATCCTCTTCCAGATAACGGCGAATCACATCCCAGCTGAATACATAGATACCCATCGAAGCCAGATTGCTTGGCGGATTAGCGGGCTTTTCAACGAAATCGGTAACACGGCTATCATCCGAGGTTGCCAGGATTCCAAACCGACTTGCTTCTTCCATAGGTACAGGCATGACAGCAATGGTTGCATCCGCATCGTTTTCGTTATGAAAGCGGACCATCTTGCTGTAGTTCATCTTATAGATGTGGTCACCAGACAAAATGACAACATACTTTGGTGAAAAGCGCTCGATAAAGCGGATGTTTTGATAAATAGCATCCGCGGTTCCAAGATACCAATTACCGGTATCACCAATATGGGTAGAAGGCGAAAGGGTGTATACGCCACCGTTGTTGGTATTCAAATCCCAGGGCGCGCCATTCCCAATGTAGCTGTTCAGAATAAATGGTTCGTACTGAGTGAGAACCCCAACGACATCAATGCCCGAGTTAGTGCAATTTGATAAGGGGAAATCAATGATGCGGTACTTGCCCCCATAGGGCACCGCAGGCTTTGCACGATACCTGGTTAATACGCCAAGACGGCTCCCCTGTCCGCCTGCCAGGATCATGGCAACGCATTCTTTGCGGTTATACATGTTCCCTCCTCGCGCTTACTACTGCATCACGCAAAGCGTGTCAGTTTCTATTTCCAGACTACTTATCCCTTAACTCATAAAACAGTACTGATAATGGTGGTAAAACGATGCTAGCGCAGCAAGACTGGTCTTCGAAAGGCGTATTTCGAACTTTTAATGTCTGCTTAACGCGCACACCTGTGCCACTAAATTGTTCTTCGTCGCTATTCAGAACTAGTCTTAAACTGCCCTGGTGAGGCAATCCAACCGTAAACCCATCAAGCTGGTTTGGTGTGAAATTGCAGCAGCAGAGAATAGCGGGGCTTCCATCATTCGCGTAGCGCATAAAGGCAATGGCGCTTTCTTCGCGATCATTTACGTTTGCCCAGCCAAAACCTGCCCAACTATCGTCAATCTTCCAGAGAGCGGGATAGTTCTTATACACCTGATTAAGTTTCGCGCTAAATGCTCGTAAAGCATCGTGAATGGGATACTTGAGCAGGAACCAATCAAGTTCTTTCTTGAAATCCCATTCGATAAACTGACCAAACTCAGACCCCATAAACGTAAGCTTTTTACCAGGGCGTCCAAACTGGAATCCCATGAGAGTTTTGAGGGTGGCAAACTTTTGCTCGTACTCGCCGAACATTTTGTTCACCATGGATGCTTTGCCATGAACAACTTCATCGTGGCTAAACGCTAGGACATAGTTTTCCGAAAAGGCATACATCATGCCAAACGTAAGCTTGTCGTGATTCCCACTTCTGAACAACGGATCCATGGAACAGTATTCCAGCATGTCGTGCATGAAACCCATATCCCACTTAAACGTAAAGCCAAGACCCCCATCGTAAGGAGGGCACGTAATAAGTGGAAATGCGGTTGACTCTTCAGCAATGGTAATTGCGCCTGGATATTCCGAAAGAACCGCTGTATTCAGCTTCTTTAAGAAAGCAACTGCTTCCTTATTGATGTTTCCGCCCTCGTCGTTCGGTACCCAGTCAGTGCGTGCATAATCAAGGTAAAGCATGGAAGACACCGCGTCGACTCGTATGCCATCAATGTGATAGAAGTCAAAGAAGAAAATCGCTGATGACATAAGGAAGCTTTGAACCTGCGGTTTAGCATAGTCAAATACCAGCGTTCCCCATTCGGCATGTTCACCCTTACGAGGATCGGCGTATTCAAACAGTGGTGTGCCATCGAATCGCGATAAAGCGAACGAGTCCTTCGGGAAGTGAGCAGGCACCCAGTCAAGAATTACGCCAATTCCAGCAGCATGAAGAGTATCAACGAGATACATAAAGTCCTGCGGCGTTCCATAGCGTGATGTCGGTGCAAAATAGCCTGTTACCTGGTAACCCCAAGATTCAGGAAGCGGGTACTCGGTAATCGGCAAGAGTTCTACGTGTGTATACCCTTGCTGCACGCAATAAGCAGCCAGTTCATCACCGACTTCACGGTAATTGGGATACATCTTGCCTTCTGGAATGCGCCAAGAGCCAAGTTGAAGTTCATAAATCGAAAGCGGACCATGTAAAAGGTCAGCTTGCTTACGCTGACTCATCCAGGATTGGTCATGCCATTCATAGCCGTGCAAACCCCAGACTTTTGAAGCAGTGGCAAGCCCATTTTCAGCATGAAACGCAAACGGGTCAGCCTTTAACTGAACTGTACCGTCTGCGCATTCTATTGCGTACTTATAGGCTGAACCATTTTCGAGACCTTCAGCAATTGTGACCCATATTCCTTCATGAGTTTGTGTCATGGGATGAGCTTGATCGTTCCAGCCATTGAAGTCACCAACCAGATGAACTGACTTCGCATGAGGAGCCCATACCGCAAACCTGAATCGACGCTGATTGTTTTCACCAAGAGAAATCTCGTGACAGCCAAAGGTAAGATACGCGCGATGAGCTTCCCCTGTACCGAAAAGGTACAGGTCAGACTCAGATAATTCATCTGTCTGACAAATGTAATCGCTCATGAATTTAGTATACCTAAAATGCTCCCAGAGCAGCCAAAATGATGAGCTTGTTTAACATTCAGAACTAGTGCAACTGACTGACAAGATTGTCAGTTTCACGCGCTATACGCATCTCTTCGTCAGTAGTAACCACACATATTCGAATAGGACTATCGTCAATCGAAATAATTCGATTTGCACCAATCTGACCAGTAAAGTCGTTCCGCTCCTTGTCGAGAATCATTCCCATGTGAGCAAGGCCGGCAAAAATGTGCTCGCGGAGCTTTGCGGAGTTTTCTCCAATACCTGCAGTCATGACAACAGCATCAGTACGCGTCATAGCAGCGTAGTAGCTACCAATTGCCTTTTGAATCTTGTAAACGTACATTTCAATAGCAAGTTCGGCGCGTTCATTACCTGCTTCAGCAGCATTCAGGACATCGCGCATATCACTACCGACGCCCGATATTCCCAGAATACCCGATTCACGATTAAGGATCTCGTCCATTTCGTCGAAGGTTTTGCCCTCTTCTCGCATAATGTAGGTAACGATGGCGGGATCTATGCTTCCCGAACGCGTACCCATCATCAGGCCTTCCAGCGGCGTGAAACCCATGGTGGTGTCAATAGACTTACCATGATTAACCGCCGTGATAGAACCACCATTTCCCAGATGGCACGTAATAAGGCCAAGGTCACGCAAGGGTCTTCCAAGTAGATTAGCAGCCTGCTGCGCAGCATAACGATGTGAGGTACCGTGGGCGCCATAGCGGCGGATGTGGTACTGCTCGTAATAACGCCAAGGCAGCGGATACATATAAGCTTTGGGTGGCATAGTTGTATGGAATGCAGTGTCAAATACGGCAACCTGGGGTGTATTCGGCATAAGCTTGCGCATCATGTCGATACAGGCATCAGCTGCAGGATTATGTAATGGAGCAAGATCCTCGCACTTTTCTAAGTTCTCGCGCGCTTCGTCGTCGATAAGAGCAGCCTTCGTAAAGTATTCACCACCAGCAACGATGCGATTTCCAATGGCGTCAATTTGCTCAAGTCCACTGATAGGAGACTCAGGATCGTCAGCCATTACGTCAAGAAGCTTAGATAAACACTGAGCTACTGATAGACCGTCTGCGTTATAGGTAACTTTTTGAAAGTCGGGAGCAAAGGAAACGTTCATACGCGCATCAGGAGTACCGACTTTTTCTGCAAGGCACTTCATGCGACATACTTTGCCCTCAGTTTCAATAAGCTGAGACTTAAGCGAAGAACTACCTGCGTTAACAACAAGAACGAGCATACAAGCCACCCCTTCAATGAGTCGCACTATGCACTGCAGTTCTATTCTAACGCGTTTCAGGAGACCCACCCCCAATGAGAAGCTCTAAAAGATACTCGAAGCCTAACTGTAATCAACGTCCTATAGCTTTTCATTTGGTCTCCAGTGCGTCACAATAGGCACTTGGTTTTTAAGATAGATGGAGGAACACACATGAGTATTCATGTGGCAAACGATGAATTTGACTACAGCCTTTTTGCTGGTTCGTCATGCGCCTTTGGTGTATTTGACGGCCTGCATCGAGGTCATCAATACTTAATTGGAAGCGCCATTAAGGATGCACAAGAGGATGGCGCTC
>JAZQRZ010000194.1:0-8882 GCA_045629845.1 Eggerthellaceae bacterium
CTAGCCAAAATAACGGACGTGTCAGCGCTTGCCAAAGTGCCACGCGCAGTAACGGTAATCTTTCGCGGCATGTCAGGTTCGAGCTGCGAAATAATGCGTCCCATCATATTCGCGGCAGTTAAATAGGGGCCGAATTTATCCATGACCTCGGGGGGAACATGCGACATATTTACCGCTGTTGGAACAATAGAGCCAGCTAAACCCTGAGCGACAAACGTAGCTATTTGCACACCAGCCCTCCGCTGGGCTTCAACAGTAACAGCCCCAATATGCGGAGTAAGAACAGCATTGCCAAACTCGTGCAACGGAGAGGAATTGCACGGTTCGTTTTCAAGAACATCAAAACCAACAGCGCGAATCTTCTCTGCGGCAATGAAGTCAGCAAGAGCCTTTTCATCAAAAATGCCATCGCGGGACACGTTAACGATAATGACGCCATCTTTCATGCTGGCAAACTGCTCAGGACCAAACATTTTTTCAGTTTCAGCAGTTTTAGGCATATGTACCGTAATGAAATCAGCTAACGGCAACATGTCATCGATGTCTTCGTATATTTCAACACCAAGCGTTGCGGCGCGCTCTTTACTGCAATAAGGGTCATAGCCAATAAGATTCATGCCAAAGGCTGCTGCACGCTGGGCTACCAAACCACCAACACGACCTAAGCCAAAGATTGCAAGCGTTTTCTCGTATAGCTCGCAACCCTTAAAAGCGCCAGGAGTCCAAAAACCTGAATGCATAGCAGCATTAGCCTGAGGAACATTACGCGCACACGAAAGAATAAGCGCCATAGCATGTTCGGCGGCAGACATAATGTTTGAATTAGGGGCATTACATACAATAATGCCTCGATCAGTCGCGCCTTCTAGATCAATGTTATCGATACTAACGCCGGCACGGCCTATTATTTTCAGTCTATCGCCAGCAGCTTCAATAACCCTTCGCGTAACCTGAGTGTGAGAACGAACAATGAGAGCATCGTAATCAGCAATGCATTCCACAAGCCCGTCTTCGGTAATACCTAATTTAATATCAACATCAAGCCCGCGTGTTTTAAGAACTGAAATACCAGCTGGATCAATTTCTTCGGTAATGAGCACTTTCTTCGACATAACCGTACCCTTTCGGACGATTGCAAAGACAGTGAAATCGTACCAAAGACCTGATTAAGCTTCCTTGGAGTTTCGGGAGATGGCAATTTTACCCGTGCGGGTGATTTCTTTGATGCCATATGCGCCCAGCAATTCCTCGAGACCCTCGAGTTTATTTTGAGAACCCGTAGCTTCGATAGTTAACGAAGTAGCGCCAACATCAACAATGCTTGCTCGGAATAAATTGGCAACTTCAATTACCTCGCTACGACGTTCTGCAGGAGCATTAACTTTAAACAAAACGAGTTCTCGCTCGATATAAGCATCGTTGGTAAGGTCTTGAAGCTTGTATACACACACAAGCTTATTTAGCTGCTTAACAATTTGCTCGTAAGCTTCGGTGTCAGCATCAACAATGATGGTAATACGCGAACGCGAGGGGTCTTCCGTAGGGCCAACCGAAAGAGAATCGATATTGAAGCCACGACGCGAAATCAAACCGATAACACGAGAAAGCACACCTGATTTGTTTTCTACAAGCACCGACAAAACATGCTTAGTATCATTCATTCTTTCCTCGCTTCGAAACCGCCGCTTAAACGCTATGCCTGTTGTTCTTTGCCTGTATCACCAACAGCACCAATCGCCTCTGCAAGACCAGAACCTGGCGCAACCATAGGAAACACGCTTTGATTAGGATCGATTTTCATATCAATCAAATAAGGCACTTTTGATACCAGCATTCTCTTAAACGCTTCTTCAACTTGCTCAGGCTTATCGACGCGTTCTGCCTGCCATGAATACGCCTCTGCAAGTTTTACGAAATTAGGATTATCTGGCAACTCGGTCGAAGAATAGCGGCCTTCATAGAACAGACGCTGCCACTGACGAACCATTCCCAATGAACTGTTGTTTAACAAAACAACCTTAACAGCCGCCCCATTCACTGCAGCCGTAGCCATTTCTTGGCTGTTCATCTGCAAAGAACCGTCACCGGCAATGAGAACAATATCTTTTTCAGGGAAGGCTATTGCTGCACCAATCGCAGCAGGAAGACCGTAACCCATCGTACCAAGGCCACCCGACGACAAGAAGGTACGCGGTTCTTCGCGGCTAATAAATTGCGCTGCCCACATTTGATTTTGTCCAACTTCGGTAACTACGATTGAGTTATGAGGGTCAAGCATGGTTGACAGCTTTGCAAGAGCTACCTCGGGAACAATAAGACCTGGATAGTCTTTGGCGCCCTTTTCCAAAATAGGATAATCAGTGCGCCATGTATTCAACTGATCAACCCACGCCTGGGTTTCAGGCTTACTTCCAGTAGATTCTAGCTCTTCAAGTAAGCTATCTAAAACCATAGAAACGTCGCCTACGATGGGAACCTGAACAGCGCGAACTTTACCAATTTCGGCTGGGTCAATATCAATATGAATAACCTTTGCATGAGGTGCAAAGGTATCTGGATTACCCGTTACGCGATCAGAAAAACGAGCGCCCACAGCAATGATTAAATCCGCCCGATTCAAAGCCCTATTCGCATATTTTGACCCATGCATACCAACTGAACCAAAATTCAGCGGCTCGGAAGCTGGAACCGCACCTTTCGCCATAAGCGTTGTTACTACAGGCAAATGATATTCACGTGCAAGCCGACATACCAGCTGTGATGCCTGCGAAGCCACAACTCCCCCGCCGACATACAAAACAGGCCGTTCTGCTTGCACAATAAGCTTTGCAGCCGAACGAGTTTGACGCGCATTACCTTTATAAGTAGGTCGATAAGATGGAATGTTGACCGACGATGGATAGCTAAACGTAACAAGCTCGGCTGCGACATCTGACGGCACGTCAACTAAAACAGGACCTGGTCGACCCGTTTTTGCAATATGAAATGCTTCCTTGAAAGTACGCGCTATATCGGCAGCTGATTTAACAAGGAAGCTATGTTTAACAACAGGAAGCGTAATTCCTACAATATCGGACTCTTGAAACGAATCAGTGCCTATGACTGTACGAGGCACCTGTCCTGTAACAATAACCAAAGGAATTGAATCCATATAAGCAGTTGCAATGCCGGTAACTGTATTCGTAGCGCCTGGCCCACTTGTTACCAGAACAACGCCAATTTTACCCGTTGCTCGTGCGTAACCATCTGCTTCATGAACAGCACCTTGCTCGTGTCGAGCAAGTACGTGATGAAGTTGCTTCGAGTCATACAAAGCGTCATAAATCTGTATTGCCTGACCACCAGGATAACCAAAAACTATATCGACACCTTCAGCCTCGAGGGACGCAATAACTGCTTGCGCGCCCGTGATCTTGGACTGTTTTGACTGTGTTTTCGATTCACCTTTAGTCATACAAGTACCTTAGTAAATTAACTGAGGAAGTCGTCAAGAATCTCCTGTTCTGCTTCCTCTTCCGTTAAGCCTAACGTCATGAGCTTCGTAATTTGTTCGCCAGCAATCTTACCAATAGCAGCTTCATGCATAAGAATTGCATCAGGTGAAGCAGCTTCAATGGCTGGTACAGATTTTACGCGCGCATTATCCATAAGAATGGCGTCACACTGCACATGTCCGCGACATGCTGCTTTTCCAACGACAAGTGGACTGAAAACCTGTACCGAATCATCGCGAGCAACCGAACGTGAAATAATTTGAACGCTTGAGTCTTCGCCTTCAAGTTCGATTACGACATTTGACTCAGCAGTCTGCTGGTCGTGCGTTAAAAGACGCTCGGTAAGTACCAGCTTGGCGCCAGCTTGCAACTTAGCATTCGTATCGCGAACCGTAGACGTAACACCACGAAGCTGAATCATATCCATCTCGCAATACGAGTTTTCATCCATGTACACGTTAGTAGTCGGGTTAAGAATGCGGTCACCCGTACCTTCGCCTTCGCCGTAGTGCTTTTCGATGTATTTAATACGGCTATTCTTTCCAATATGGAAGGTGTGAATGCCGTCATGTTCGCTTGCAGCATGGCTTTCATTATGAATCCCGCACCCAGCGATGATTTCTATATCGCAATCATCGCCAATATAGAAGGTGTTATATACAACGTCCTTCAAGCCAGACTGAGTAACAATGACTGGGATGAACACCGATTCACCCTTTGTACCAGGCTTTACCGTAATATCAATGCCAGGATTATCGGTCTTGGTTGAGATTTCAATGTAAGCTGAATTGTGACGTTCAACAAGTTCGCCATCACGGCGGATATTGAATGCCCCTTTGGGCATACCATGAATATTGGCAATAGTTGCCAATAAGCTTTCGTCAATTGGTGAAAGATCAACTGCCATGATGCGCTCCTAGCAAGTTGTGGGAATCTGTGTAATATGCAAACGCGTTGGTTCGGTAAGAGCACAACCTGAAACCATTTTACGAGCAAGGCCTAAACGCGGCATGATGTCTTCAGGCGTACCTTGGTCGGCAATCTTACCGTTTTCAAGAAGCACAATATTGTCAGCCAAACGAATAATGCGCTCTTGATGTGAAATGATAATGATGGATCGACCATTTCCTGCATCATGAATCTGGCGGAATGTTTCGGTCAAACGATCAAAGCTCCAAAGATCAATACCAGCTTCGGGTTCATCATAAATAGCAAGCTTCGGATTACGAGCAAGCATGGTCGCGATTTCGATGCGCTTGACTTCGCCACCAGACAAATTCTTATCAACTTCACGCGTAAGCCAGTCTGCTGAACACAATCCGACCTTAGCAAGATACTCGTTGCAAGAAAGCATAGGCAGCTTTTTACCAGCAGCAATTTCAAGCAACTTCTTAACCTTCATACCCTTAAAACGAGCAGGTTGCTGAAAACCGTAGCCAATACCAGCTTTCGCACGTTCGCTGATAGATAGGTTGGTGATATCTTCCCCATCAAGTAAGATTTGCCCACTCGTTGGCTGTTCTATACCCATGATGAGCTTTGCAAGAGAAGACTTGCCGCCACCATTAGGACCTGTAATCACCGTAAACGTGTCATCAGGAATAATTAAAGACAAATTGTCAATAATGCGCTTTGTTTCAGTTGCGCCTTCTTTTACTGGTACCTCAAATACAAGGTTTTTCAGTTCAAGCATGGCATGCTCCATTCTGATGCTATTTTCTAGGGAAAAGAGCTAAGCCCTTTTCCCTAGTATTAGACGATTTTCTTGCCAAGAACCTTTGCGATATCGCGTAATTCACCAACCAGATCAGTGAACTGAGCAGGTGTAAGCTGCTGCGCGCCATCAGAAAGAGCCTTTGCAGGATCGGGATGCACTTCAATCATAAGAGAGTCGGCACCAGCAGCAACAGCGGCTTTAGCTAGGGAAGGCACCAAATCGCGCTGGCCAGCGGGATGCGATACATCGATGCAAATTGGGAACAAAGACTGCTTATGAATAACAGGCACTGCACTAATATCTAATGTAAAGCGCGTGGCTGTTTCAAAGGTACGCAAGCCACGTTCACAAAGAACGACATTGGTGTTTCCACACTGAGTGATGTATTCAGTAGCAGCCAGCCATTCAGAAATACTTCCCGCAAAACCACGCTTGAACAAAACCATGGTTCCCGTTTTAGCAGTTGCAATACCGATGTTTTTCAGAAGACTAAAGTTTTGGAAGTTGCGAGCGCCAACTTGAATACCGTCGCAATAACGCTGGACCAAACTGATGTGTTCAGAGTCCATGACCTCGGTCAAAGTTTTTAAGCCGTACTTTTTGCCGCCATTATGCATGATTTGAAGGGCTTCTTCACCCAAACCCTGAAACGAATGAGGATTGGTACGCGGCTTAAAAGCACCGCCACGAACCCAACGCAAACCAAGGTTTGCAATAGTTTCAGCGACTTCATTGAATTGTTCTTCAGATTCAACAGAACACGGACCGGCGAAGATTTCTATTTCGTCGGTCCTAGTCCCCAAATCTGGGAGCTTGGGGTACTTATCGTTGTTACTCATAACGAGGGAGCCTCCTTCATGACTTTCAGAATCGTTGTATAGATCTCACGTAAGTGCTCGCTATACAGCGGCCCCTCGTTAAACTTGCTAACCTTTTGCAGGATTTCCTCTTCACGGCGCGGATCATAAAGGCCCATTGATGCACCGGGCTTTAAATCGCGAATCTGCAACGAATGAACAGCACGTTCATTGATGAGGTCAACGATTTTACGATCAATATCGTCGATCTGAGCGCGATGTTCTTGAATTTCAGCAAGGTACTTATCTTCGCTCATCATCTATTCCTTTCATTACAAGCGTTATACAACCGCATTATGCCAAAATACCAACAGTTTCCAGCGCAAATACACCAAGCACCAGAATGCCAACAACGATACGATACCAACCAAACACCGCAAAGTCATTTTTCTTAATGTAACCCATAAGGAACCTAATAGATATAACTGACATGACGAAGGCTGTAATAACGCCGACTAAAAGGACAACTATTTCGGTCGATGACATGACCAATCCTGCGGCGATAAACTTAATTACCTTTACAATACCCCAGCCCAACATGACTGGAATTGCCATAAAGAACGTAAACTCTGCTGCAGCAGTACGCGAACAACCCGCCAACATGCCACCAATGATGGTTGCGCCTGAGCGACTGGTTCCAGGAATGATGGCAAGACACTGGAATAAACCTATCTTAAGGGCTGTTTTCCAATCGATAGATTCCACATCTGAAACTTCAAACAACATGCGCTCTGCATCTTCTTGACTAATGCCTGGATGAGCAAGCTTTGCCCATTCCATTTTTGAACGATTGTGCTTTTCAAGAACAATAAAGATGATGCCATACACAATAAGCATGGCTGCAACAACAACTTTGTTGTAGAAGTGTTCGTTAACCCAGTCGTCTAGCAATAAGCCAACGACAGCAGCGGGAATACAGCCAATTACAACCATGCCCCACAAGCGCCATGTGCCCTTACGCTGAGCCATTGTCTTCTTAGGAGAAAACGGATTTAGTTTGTGGAAGTACATAATGATGACAGCCATAATGGCGCCAATCTGAATGACAACCAAAAACAGGTTTAAGAAGCTTTCCGATACATTCAGGTGCACAAACTCGTCTACGAGAATCATGTGCCCTGTAGATGATATGGGTAGCCATTCGGTGATGCCCTCAACGATTCCGATGAGGAGTGCTTTTAGTATTTCTATAATCATAGCTTTGGAATGTTATCATCTTTCCATTCTTATGAAGTTAGGAGTTCATGTGGCTACACAGGAGAAACAGCAGAAGGTCGTCGTACTAGACTTTGGTGCCCAGTACGGGCAGCTTATTGCACGACGCGTTCGCGATCTCAAAGTTTATTCAGAAATCATGCCTTGCGATGCACCTGCATCAGAAATTGCTGCGGCAGGGCCTTCAGCAATTATTTTAAGTGGTGGTCCTGCAAGCGTTTATGCAGAAGACGCACCAAAGCTAGACCCCGCCGTATTCGATCTTGGTTTGCCTATCTTGGGTTTTTGCTATGGCCAACAAATCATGGCGACAACACTGGGTGGTGTTGTTGGCCATACTGAAGTTGGCGAATATGGTCCCGCGACGATAGAGCGTGTGGCGCCCTCCCGTCTGCTTGACGGAACACCCGAGGAGCAGACCGTTTGGATGAGCCACCGCGATTCTGTGGCCAAGGTGCCCGACGGCTTTACAATCACTTCCAGCACCACAGTGTGCCCCGTTGCTTCTATGGAATGCGCTGAGCGCAACCTGTATGCCACACAGTTCCACCCCGAAGTGCGCCACAGCACGTACGGCACCCAGATGCTGTCGAACTTCCTATTCGGCATTTGCGGCCTCGAGCCCTCGTGGAGCATGGACAACCTCATCGACAACCTCGTGGACGAGGTTCGTGCCAAAGTGGGCGATAACCGCGTAATCCTGGGACTCTCGGGTGGCGTGGACTCTTCGGTCGTAGGCGCTCTTCTTTCCCGCGCTATCGGCAAACAGCTCACCTGCGTGTTCGTGAATCACGGGCTACTGCGCAAGAACGAGCCCGAGGAAGTCGAGGAAGTTTTCACCAAGCAGTTTGACGTCGACTTCGTACACGTGCATGCCGAGGAGCGCTATGCCAAGCTGCTCGCCGGCGTTACCGACCCCGAACAGAAGCGCAAAATCATCGGCACGCAGTTCTGGGAGGAGTTTTTCACCGTCGCGCAGAAGCTTGATGGCGTAAAGTTCCTTGCACAGGGCACCATCTACCCCGACATCATCGAGAGCGGCGCGCGCAAGACGGGCGGCAAGGCATCAACCATCAAGAGTCATCACAACTTGATCCCCTTCCCCGAAGGCGTCCATTTCGACCTCATCGAACCGCTCGACCACTTCTTCAAAGACGAGGTGCGCGCCCTGGGTACCGCGCTTGGCTTGCCTGACCATATCGTGTGGCGCCAGCCCTTCCCCGGCCCTGGCCTTGCTATCCGCATCATCGGAGACGTGACGCCCGAGAAGCTCGAGATCCTGAAGAACGCTGACGCCGTCGTGCGCGAGGAACTTGACGCATACAACGCTCGTTTGTTCGAAGAAACTGGCGAGCGCAACTCCGAGCATTCCTGCTGGCAGTACTTCGCTGTACTGCCCGACATCCGCAGCGTCGGCGTCATGGGTGACGAACGTACTTATCAACGTCCCGTAATCGTGCGTGCTGTAGAAAGTACCGACGCTATGACGGCAGACTGGGCAAAACTTCCCTACGAGGTTCTTGGTAAGATCTCAAGCCGCATCGTGGCCGAAGTACCAGGCGTTAACCGCGTTGTATACGACTGCACGCCTAAGCCACC
>JAZQRZ010000195.1:0-5454 GCA_045629845.1 Eggerthellaceae bacterium
CCAAAACGATGACTGCCGCAATAATGATGTTGCGCTTCTTGTTCGAACGCTTAGGAGCATAGTTGCCATGTGCGCCGCCATTCGAACCGCCAGCGCCATAAGAAGCGCCTACGCCGTACGCGCCGCGACCACCCTGCTGAATAGATGCCGGGCGCATACCTGAACGACCGGCAGCTTGCGTTTGCATAGGCGAACGCTGCGGCGAACGCGAGTAACGCTGAGCACCAGCCGAGCTTGAGCCAGAACCATAAGCAGAACGACGATACGAATTTATTGCATCATCGTCGAAATGTTCGCTAAACGAATTTGGCGAGTCCTGAGGCATGCGGCGGGTTGAACCATTTCCGCGATTGTCAGCATAGGCGCCTGCAGCACTTGATGCACCTGTTGAACGATAAGAATCAGCCGAACGATAATCATCAGCCTGATAACCGCGAGAACGGTTTGAACGCTGCGAACGGCGATTGGAATCAGCATAACGGCTATCGTAGCCATCGTCGTAACGGTTGTCGTCATATCCGTAGCCGTACGAATCATCACTGTAACGTCCGTACTGCCTGTTGTTGTAAGAATCACGACGGTCGCTATAGCGGTCGCTCATGAAATTCCTCCCTTTTAACCAATTAGTGCGGAATACACTCAGATTAGCGTACCCCTAACTACACGTATATATCTTTGTTCGTAATTTTTTCCACGGAATCGTCCAGCTTTTCCAACAGAGGAACCATAAGCCTGAAAGAAAACTGAAGGCGAAATCCTTAATCGCCCCAAGATATGTCAAAGGCCAGGCGCGTTTGCCTGGCCTGTAATTTGTGGAGCCAACGAGCGGACTCGAACCGCTGACCTGCTCATTACGAGTGAGCTGCTCTACCAGCTGAGCCACGTTGGCAACAGCACTCTTTCAAGTGCGAGTAAGCATTATATAGAAGAAGACTAGGCTGTGCAATTCTCCCTCTAGCAATCACGAAATCGCCCCAATTCAAAAATGAAGCGAGGAATTAGGCTCTTTTCACATTTTGAAACACGAAATTACTCCAATCAAAATTCATCGTTCCCACCAAAAATTGTGGATATATCAACTGACACACACAAGAACTTGAAAAATGGGACTAAAAAGCGCGATAATGCAACCATATATACACACCGCGAGAAACGACTCGTTCGAAACGTAGCGAAAAAGGAGCAACGATGGGCATTTTCTCGAAGTTCGAAGGCAAGATGGAAGATACCTTCGAAGGGGCGGCTGGCAAGATGTCGAATGCCCCAATTTCACCAGTTCAAATTGCTAAAAAAGCCGAAAAAATGATGCGTCGCGAAACTATGGTTGGCGCGGGCAAGCAGTATGCACCTACGCTGTACACGGTGCTTGTTAACCCCGACGACGACGCACGCTTGCTGGGCTATTACCCCACGCTGGCTGGCGAAACCGAAACTTACCTCAGCGGCAAGGCTGCTCAGGAAGGCTTGGCGCTCGACGGTCGTCCGCTGGTGCGCTTCATTGTTGACGACAACTTGAAACATGGCAAATTCGATGTCATCGCCGAAATGGTTGCTAGCCCCATCGTCGAACAGCTGCGCGCTGAAGAAATGCAGCGCTATGGTATTGCTCAACGCCAGGGTGGCTATCAGCAGCCCATGCCGCAAGACTACAGCTACGATCAGGGTTATGCCAACGATGGTTGGGATAACGGTTATGGCTACGACCAAGGCTACCAACCCATGCCGCCCATGGGTGAGCCTCAGCGCAAGCCGCCACTGCCCTACGTGCCCGAAGAAGAAATCGACCGCTCCATCGATTACGGCGAATACACCTTCAACAGCGAAGACTTCGAAGATTACCGCGATAAGACTGAATACGAAGACGCGCCGCAGGCATACAACGATATTCCGCCAGCTCAGCCTCAAAGCCAGGCGCCGAATACGGTTGCTTTCGCTGGTGCACCTGATGCTGTACCGAATCACCGCGAAGTACGCGCACGTCTTATCGACCGCACCTATCAGCGTCCCTACGATTTGGCCGGCACGCATGTCAGCATGGGCCGCGAATCAAGCAACAATATTGTCGTACAGGATATTAATGCCAGCCGTCGCCATGCGGAACTACGCCTGAACCAGCAGGGTATCTGGGTTATCACCGACCTCAGCTCGATGAACGGTACGCTGGTCAACGGCGTATCGGTTGCATCGCATCCGCTGTATCCGGGCGACATCATCACGATTGGTAAGACCGACTTCGAGTTCACGCTGGCATAACTGCTGAAAGGGCTTACCCCTTTTCGTGCAGCGAAATGCGACAAGAGCCTAACCTCTTGTCGCATTCCTAGGAGGATTAATTGATCGACGTCGTATTACTTATCGGACGCTTGCTATTTGTGGCGCTTCTTTATCTGTTTCTCTTCGCCATCATGCGCACGGGAATTGGCCTGGTGCGTGGCCAGCGCAAAAAGGAACGCACGTGGAATCTTTCGGTCGAGAAAGGCCCGAAGGAACTGCGTGGTGTATCCATCGTTGTGCGCGGCCCCGTTATCGTGGGCCGTTCCCCCAGTGCCGACATCGTTATTGGCGCAGGTTATGTTTCTGCACGTCATGCCCGCTTCTCGCTCATGGGGCAAAATCTTTTTGTTGAAGACTTGGGCTCAACCAACGGTACGCTGGTTAACGGCCAGCACATCACTGATCCTGTAGCACTGAATAACAATGACGTTGTAAATGTTGGCGACGTTTCGATTCGCGTAAGGCGCAGCTAAATGGCAACGCGCAAACCAGCACATCGCCCCACCGAGCGCAAGTCGCATCGGACTAACGACCGCACACGCACAACCGCTGTTGCGCGCTTTGGCAGTCGCACCGATGTCGGCACCGTGCGCGAACAAAACGAGGACTCACTCATTGTTCGTCCGCCGCTTTTTGTGGTCGCCGACGGCATGGGCGGCCATGCAGCAGGCGAAGTTGCCTCCGAAATCGCCGTTAAAACGATCGAAGAGCTAGCACCCCACCATGCCGATGCCGAAGCTTTGGGTCATGCGGTTGAAGAAGCCAATCGTGACATTATTAATGCAGCTATTGCTGGTGAAGGTCGCGAAGGCATGGGCACCACAGTTACCGCCGCTATTTTAGAACGCAATCGCCTGGTCATTGCCCAGGTAGGCGACTCGCGCGCCTATCTGCTGCACAATGGCGAACTTACTCAGCTTACGCGCGACCACAGCCTTATGGCCAACATGATTGAAGCGGGGCAAATCACGCCTGAAGAGGCGCGTTTCCACCCCAGTCGCTCGGTCATTACACGCGCTTTGGGTAACGACCCTGATACTGTGCCTGACCTGTACGAAATCAACGTGGAAGATGGCGACCGTCTTATGCTGTGCTCTGACGGCTTGTATTCCATGGTAGAAGATGCCGAAATCGCGGCTGTTATGCGCCGCGTTGCTGACCCGCAGCGATGCGCATCAACGCTGGTCAACGGCGCTATTGCCGCTGGCGGCCATGACAATGTAACTGTTATCGTAGCTGACGCCGAAGGCTCGGCGCAGCAGAAGCGACGCCGCGTGGCAATTCGCACCAAGTTCACTATTGGGTTCGTGCTGTTGCTGCTCGTAGGCATTCTGTTTGGCGCCGCTTGGGGTGGCAACCTTTATCTACACAACACTGCCTATCTAACCGTAACAGACAACGGCATGGTTGCCGTTTATCGCGGTGTACCTGGCGAAGTCTTGGGCTTTTCATATTCCGAACTGGTAGAAGAAACCAACGTTCCTGTAAACAAGCTTTCGCCAAGTGCGGCCGATCGCATTAAAAACAACATGCGCGTTAGCAGCGTTGACGAAGCACTTGAACTTGTTGATTCTTATCGGAAAGAACTGAATATCGCCGCGCCTTCAAGCAGTGCTAGCACCAGTGCAAGCGAAAGCGAAGCTAGTGCCAGCACCAGCGCCCAAAGCGCAAGTTCTGAAGGAGCGGCCTCGTGACCAGGAGAAATCTAGAACTCATACTCCTGTGCGTGGCAGCGCCGATTGTTATTCTGCTGTTCGCCATGCTGGCACTTAACCAAGGTGAACGCCTAGGGCTCACCACACTTGGCGTGCCCATTGGTATTTTTGCAGCGTTTGTCGTGGCGCATATCTCGATTCGCTTTTTGGCGCCTGATGCCGACCCGGCAATCTTGCCTATCGTGTTTGCCCTTTCGGGTATAGGCATCGCCTTTGTCACGCGGCTAGCCCCTGAACTCGCCCTTAACCAGGTCATTTGGCTCTTTGTTGGCGTCGCATCCATGGTGTTGGTCCTCGTGTTTTCACGGCACATGGATAAGCTCGCAAACTACAAGTACACCCTGATGATTCTTGGTTTTGCGCTGCTGCTTTCTCCGTTGCTGCCTTTTGTCGGCACCGAAATCTATGGTAGCCGCATTTGGCTTTCCATCGGCCCGCTTTCATTCCAGCCGGGCGAATTAGCAAAGGTTGTCATCGTCCTGTTCTTGGCAAGCTACCTATCGACCAACCGCGAAATGCTATCCATCTTCACCTGGCGCATTGGTCCGCTACGCCTGCCCGACATTCGCACCCTGGCCCCCATGCTGGTCATGTGGGTTATCGCTTTGCTCATCGTCATCTTCGAAAAAGACCTCGGCAGCGCTGTCGTGTTCTTCTTCGTATTCCTTGCTATGTTGTATGTTGCAACGGGCAAAAAGTTTTACCTGGTCATTGGTATCTTGCTTATGGTTTTTGGCTGCGTGGGCGCCTATCTGGGCTTCTCGCATGTGCAAATCCGCGTGGCTAATTGGCTTGATCCCTTCTCTGACCCGCAAGGCGATGGCTATCAAATGCTGCAAGGCCTGTTCTCGATGGCCGATGGCGACCTGTTTGGCGTAGGCATCGGGCGCGGTCTGGCCGAAAACATTCCTGTCGTCGAAAGCGACTTTATCTTTGCCGCTTTAGCTGAAGAATGCGGCTTACTTGGCGCAGCTGGCGTGCTGCTGCTGTACCTCAGCTTCGCTATCCGTGGCTACGTTACTGCCGCGCGTGCAAAAAGCGATTTCTCCAGCATGACCTCGGTTGGCCTTACCACCACCATCGTTCTGCAGGCCTTCATTATTGTTGGCGGCGTTACCCGCCTTATCCCCCTAACCGGCCTTACCTTGCCCTTCATTAGTCAGGGCGGCTCGTCGCTTCTTGCTAGCTTTATCGCCATTGGCTTTTTGCTGCGCTGTGGTGACGAAGCAACGGGCGTAGGCCAAGAAATGACCAACATCACTGGCGCATTTGGTGCTAACAGCCAGCTTGGTCGTGTAGCGCTAGGAAAGCGTCTTACCAATGCACTTATTATTCTGTCTGCCCTGTTTGTACTGCTTGTAGCCAACATCACCATGATCATGGTTATTCAGGCTAACGAGTATCAGAACATGGCGGGCAACAACCACACCATAGCTAAGCAAGCCACCGTGAAGCGAGGCACCAT
>JAZQRZ010000196.1:0-21920 GCA_045629845.1 Eggerthellaceae bacterium
ATTCCTTTTCCCAGCGACGACACCACACCGCCAGTCACAAAGATGTGTTTTGCCATTGAGGCCTCCCGTCTTTATGTACAACTCATTATTTCGCACTTTTATTACAAGGACATTAAATCGTCGTTTCCATTTTCGAAACAAAGGGGAGGGTGGCGTGTTATTCACTCGCGTAACTATAGAATCGCGAAGGAAGGGAGGCACGTTGTATGTGCGGTATTTGCGGGTTTACTACGACAGATAACCCTGAACAAGAACAAGACGCGTCTAAAACATTGCAAGCTATGTGCGATGTTATGGCGCATCGTGGCCCTGATGGTGAAGGGCGCTATATTGCTGACGGAATTGCCTTGGGTCATAGGCGTTTGGCACTTATCGACCTTGAAGGCGGTGCGCAGCCTATGATGCGCAACGATGGATTCGCTGCGCTGAGCGACTCTGCTCGCTGGTCAATCGTTTTTAATGGTGAAATATATAACTATCAAGAGCTGCGAACTGATCTTCAGGAATTGGGGTATCAGTTCGCTACCGACTCTGATACCGAAGTGCTGCTTGTCGGTTATATTGCATGGAAAGAAGCGGTATTGCAGCGCGTACGCGGGATGTTCGCTTTTGTGATTTACGATGCTGAAACACGTGAGCTGTTTTGTGCACGCGATTTCTTTGGCATCAAGCCGTTTTATTACACCATGCAGCAAGGTCAGTTTATCTTTGCTTCGGAAATCAAGTGCATTCTGGAACATCCAGCGTACAATCGCGAGCTTAATGAAGAAGCCTTTGCTCAGTATTTATGTTTCCAGTTTTCAGCGTTAGACGAAACCTTTTTCAAGGGTGTTTACAAGCTTCCAGCTGGTCATTACATGCGTGTACGTGCTGGTGAATCGCCTGAATTAGTTCGCTATTGGCGCCCTTGCTTCCAGGATTCTACTGACCGTCCTTTGGAAGAAACAATCGATCTTATTGATCAGACCATGCACGAATCGGTGCGCTATCACAATGTTGCTGATGTCGAAGTTGGTTCATTCCTTTCCAGTGGCATTGACTCCAGTTATCTTGCAGCTTTGCTGGCTCGAGAAAACCCCGATATTAAAACTTTTACTGTTGGCTTTTCTGAATACGAAGGCGAACGCGATGAGGTCAGCTGGGCACGTGATTTAGCTGCTCAGTTGCAGGTTGAAAATGACTCGCATCACATTACCGAAGAAGAGTACTGGGCGTCGCTTCCGTTGGTGCAGTGGCATATGGATGAACCTTCCGCTGATCCTAGTGCGGTAGCACTGTTCTTTGTTGATAAGTTGGCTGCTCAGCGCGTGAAGGCCGTGCTTTCAGGTGAAGGCGCCGATGAATTCTTTGGCGGTTATCGTATCTACCAAACGCCGCTTGCAAACGAACATGTAGGTAAGGTGCCAAAAGGTTTGCTGCGTGCTGGTTCAAAGGTTTTGCGTGCGGCGGGCAAGCGTGGCGCAAACTATCTTGAGCGCGCTTCGGAAGAAGTCGAAGACTGGTACTACACCAATGCGAACTCCGTTGCCTTTTCGATAGAAGAACGCGAGCAGTTACTTTCTCCTGCAATGCGCGAACGTGTGCGCAATGTTTCGACTCCTCAGCAGCTTACAGCTCCTGTGTATGCTGAAGCTGCAGGTCTGGATGACACAACGCGTATGCAGTATGTCGATTTGCATTTCTGGCTGGTCGGTGACATTTTGCTAAAGACCGACAAAATGGCAATGGCGCATTCACTTGAATCGCGCGTACCATTTCTTGATCGCAAAGTGTTTGATTTGGCGGCGACTGTTGCAACTGATCAGAAGGTTTCTGAAAAGCAAACCAAGATTGCGCTACGCGAAGCAGCAGAGCGCGCTATTCCACACGATTGGGCACAGAAAGAAAAGCTGGGCTTTCCTGTTCCTGTTGCCTCGTGGCTGCGTGAAGACTGTTACTACGAACAGGTTAAGCGCGAATTTACTAGCGTTGAAGCTATGCAATTTTTTGACGTGGCAAGCTTGCTTCATTTACTTGATGAGCATCGTGCGGGCGCGGACAATTCGCGTCGCATTTGGATTATCTATTCCTTCTTAATTTGGTATCGCGTTTATTTCGTTGATCAGGCAAAACCGGAATGTGCAAAGGTGGTGTCATAATGGACCGTCACGTCCATTCTTCTGGCAATAATCAAGGCTTATATCGCCCGGAATTCGAGCATGATGCCTGCGGTATCGGTGCGTTAGCGCATTTAAAAGGAAAGCGCTCGCATCAGATGATTGACGATGCCTTATCGGTATTGGTTAATCTAGAACACCGCGGTGGTGTTGGTCTTGAAAAGAATACGGGCGATGGCGCAGGTATTCTCTTTCAGGTGCCACATCGCTTCTTCCGTAAAGAAGCTCAAAAGTGCGGACATCTTCTTCCTGCTGAAGGCGACTATGGCGTGGCCATGTTGTTCTTACCTACCAATGAAAAGGATGTAACCAGCGCAATTCGAATCTTCGAAGAAGGATGTGCACGTTGCGGGGTACCGCTGCTGTTTTGGCGTGACGTGCCCGTAGACCCCCATGACTTGGGTGAAACCGCTCGCGCCTGCATGCCTACGATTAAGCAGGCTTTCCTTGCGCGTCCTCATAATGTTGAAGCAGGTGAAGCGTTTGAACGCTGCTTGTATGTGTGCCGTCGTACCATCGAAAAGGCAGCTGGAACTGATCCTGCACTTCAAGGTCGTATCTTCTATGTGTGCTCGATGAGTGCACGTACTATTGTGTACAAGGGCATGCTTGTTTCTACGCAGCTGCGTCGTTTCTATTGTGACTTGGATGATGCTTCTACTGAAACCGCAGTAGCGTTGGTACATTCGCGCTATTCAACAAATACCACGCCTTCATGGGAACGCGCTCATCCCAATCGTTTTATTGTTCACAACGGCGAAATTAACACCTTGCGTTGCAATGTGAACTGGACGCGTGCTCGAGAAACCAATCTGTATTCGCCTGTTATGGCGGAAACACTGGAAAGCGTGTTGCCAATTTTGAATGGTGAAGGTTCCGACTCAGCCATGTTGGACAACGTGCTTGAATTTATCTCAATGAACGGTCGAAGCTTGGCGCGCGCCGTTTCAATGGTTCTGCCTGAGCCGTGGGATAACAATGGTAATTTGTCAGACAAGCGTCGTGCTTGGGATGCGTATCAGTCGATGCTCACCGAAGCTTGGGATGGGCCTGCAGCCATTGCCTTTTCCGATGGTCGCGTAACGGGCGCCACGATTGACCGCAATGGTTTGCGCCCTGCTCGTTATTGTGTAACTTCCGACGATCGCTTAATCCTTTCGAGCGAGGTTGGCGTGCTTGATGTTGACCCGTCAAGCGTGCTTCTTGCAGGTAGCTTGGGGCCAGGGCAAATGCTATTGGTAGATCCCGATCAGGGTCGCGTGCTCTTTGATGATGAAATCAAAGATGCGTTTGCTAATGAAAAGCCGTATCGCAGCTGGATTGATGCGGAAATGCTTACGCTTGATAATTTGCTTGATCAGCATGATGTCTCAGCGGATACAACCGCAGAACAAGTTGATGCAAACCTGCCGCTACACGAGCGTCAGGCACAGCATGGGTATTACTTTGACGACATCGAAGATGCTCTTATTCCTATGGCGGAAAAGGGTGCTGCTCCGTTAGCTTCGATGGGTGTTGACAGTCCATTGGCCTGTTTATCTGAAAAGCCTCGAAGCTTTTTTGACTACTTCAATCAGTTGTTTGCTCAGGTAACAAACCCGCCAATTGATGCTTTGCGCGAATCGTTTATTACCTCGACGCTTCTTTATGTCGGCAACCATGGCAATTTGCTTGAAGATGCGCGCACCAATTGTCGTCTAGTGCGCCTTGATACGCCTTTACTTGATAGTAAGCAGTTCAACGCTTTAGCGCGTATCGAGCATCATGGTTTTAAGCCTGTTTTGCTTAGTGCCGTGTACGAAGCTGATGCGGGTCAGCACGCTTTAAGCGATGCGTTGGTAAGCTTGCGTAAAAAGGCAGAAGAAGCGGTGCGTGCGGGCGCAGACCTGGTTGTTATTTCTGACCGCGCTAGTGAAGGGCAAGTTCCTATGCCTTCGCTGCTTGCGGTGGCATCGGTTCATAATCATTTGTTGCGTCGCGGTCTTCGTACGCATGCCGATATTATTGTGGAAACAGGCGACGCAATTACGCCTCATGATTTTGCTGCTTTGGTTGGTTATTCAGCTTCGGGTATTTATCCGTATCTTGCCCATGAAACCATTGCAAGTCTCTGTGAGCGTGGTGTCATTCAGGTTGATGTTGAACAGGCTATTCGTAATTACAACAAGGCAATAGTTGCAGGTATTGTTTCGGTGATGTCTAAGATGGGCATCTCGACCATGCAGGGCTACCATGCAGCTCAAATATTTGAAGCAGTTGGTTTATCTAGCGAACTTATCGATGAACATTTTACGGGCACCGTTAGCCGTATTGGTGGCCTAGATGTTGATGATGTTCAGCGTGAATGTGATGAAAGGCAGCTTCTGGTACAGGCTTTGCGAACCAGTCCCTCACCCGATCAGTTGCCAAGCTCTGGTTTAACCTCTTGGCGTCCGCTTGATGGGGAAGAGCATCTTATTAATCCGTTGACGATTAATCTGTTGCAGCGTGCTGTTCGTGAAAACAGCCCCGAGTTGTTTGAAGAATACAGCGCATCGGTTCATAAAGAAGGCCGCGCGGTTGTGCTGCGCGATTTGCTCGATTTTGTTTCAACGGGCAAATCGATACCGCTTGATCAGGTTGAACCTGCAAGCGAAATCGTGAAGCGCTTTAATACGGGCGCTATGAGTTACGGCTCTATTTCCCAAGAAGCTCACGAGTGCTTAGCTATTGCTATGAACCGCATTCATGGTCGTTCGAATAGCGGTGAAGGCGGCGAAGATCCTGCGCGCGAAACACCGCTTCCTAATGGCGACAGCAGGCGCTCTGCAATTAAGCAAATTGCATCAGGTCGTTTCGGTGTAACTAGTCGTTATCTAATGAGCGCAGATGAAATCCAAATCAAGATGGCTCAGGGTGCTAAGCCTGGTGAAGGTGGTCACTTACCAGGCGGTAAGGTGTGGCCGTGGATTGCTCGCGCTCGTCGTTGTACGCCAGGTGTTGGCCTTATTTCTCCGCCGCCGCATCATGATATTTATTCAATCGAAGACCTAGCTGAAGTTATCTTCGATATGAAGAATGCCAATCCGAATGCTCGCGTGTCGGTCAAGCTTGTTGCAGAAGCTGGTGTTGGTACGATTGCTACTGGCGTTGCCAAAGGTGGCGCTCATAAGATTTTGGTTTCGGGTAGTAATGGTGGTACAGGTGCTGCTCCGCGTGATTCGATTTACCACGCAGGCTTACCGCTTGAATTAGGTCTGGCTGAGACCCAGCAAACGCTGCTACGTAATGGCCTGCGCTCTCGTGTGGTTTTGGAAGCTGATGGCAAGCTTATGGATGGTCGCGATGTTGCGGTGGCTTGTCTGTTGGGTGCTGAAGAATTTGGTTTTGCAACCATGCCGCTGGTGGCAATGGGTTGCTTGATGCAGCGCGATTGCCAACAAGATACCTGCCCGGTTGGTATTGCAACGCAGAATTGTGCACTGCGTCATCGTTTCTGTGGCAAGCCTGAATATGTTGTCAATTACATGATGATGGTGGCAGAACAGCTGCGCCGCATCATGGCTCAATTGGGCTTCGCTAAAGTTGAAGACATGGTTGGTCGTGCAGACTGCTTACGCCAGAATGCGAAACCACGTAGCTGGAAGGCACAGCTTGTTGATTTGTCTGACTTGCTTGTGGTGGCGCATGCTGAATATGGCCAGTCAATCCAGGGTGCTAATAGCCCACATTACGAAGTGTCTTGCGCGCCAGAAAACACACTGCCATCAACGCTTGATGCTACGCTTTTGGTGCCGTACACGAATGATTCGCGCAGCGCATTAGTGCCGCAGCGTTTCCATGTTGATATTGCTAACGTTAACCGTTGTGTTGGTACGTTGTTAGGTTCGGAAGTTACTGGTCGTCATGCCGAAGGGCTTCCTGATGAAACGCTTACTATCGATTGCACTGGTTCTGGTGGTATGAGTTTTGGTGCGTTCTTGCCAGCAGGTATCACGTTGAATATCGAAGGTGAGACGAATGACTTTTTCGGCAAGGGCTTGTCGGGCGGCATTGTTTCGGTAGCACCTTATGCAACGGCTACGTATCGGCCTGAAGAAAACATTGTTGCTGGCAACGTTGCTTTCTATGGCGCAACAAGTGGCCGAGGTTTCGTGAATGGCTTGGCCGGTCAGCGTTTTGCTGTGCGTAATTCGGGCGCTACGCTTGTTGTTGAAGGTGTTGGTAACAACGGCTGTGAATACATGACGGGTGGCACGGTGCTTGTACTGGGTGAAGTTGGCTTAAATTTCGCTGCTGGTATGAGTGGTGGCGTGGCCTATGTTTATGACGCAGAACACACGCTTGCAGAACGTTGCAACTGTGACATGGTTGATCTTAAGGCTCCTGATCGTGAAGAGCTTGAACTGATTCGTCGTCTGATTGATGAACATGTTCAGCGTACGGGCAGTCCGCTTGGGGTGAAGCTGCTTTATCGCTTTGGGGATATCGCGACCGACTTTGTGAAAGTTATTCCGCGTGAATACGAACACATGATGGAATTGACCGACAAGCTTGAATCATCGGGATTAACTCACGATGAAGCAGTTGAGCGTGCTTTTGAACTAAGGGAATTGTCGTAGCAACCAAACTGATTGCTGTGGTTTTGAAAGGTGGGGCTTGAATGGGTAAGCCAGGAGCATATCTCAGCATAGGGCGCAAGGAACACAGTGTGCGTCCTGGGCGTGAGGCGGTTGCTGATTTTGATGATATTGTCATCGACTTATCGCTTTCTGAGCAGCGTGAACAGGCTTGTCGATGCATGAACTGCGGTGTACCGTTTTGTCAGAGTGGGTTAGCTTTTAATGGGTCGAAGCGCGCAAGTGGCTGTCCGTTGCATAATTTGATTCCCGAAACAAATGACCTACTGTATCGCGGCCGCATGAGTGATGCGGTTAAGCGTTTGGCGCTTACGAATCCTTTTCCCGAGTTTACAGGTCGTGTCTGTCCAGCACCTTGTGAAGTGGCTTGTAACCTAGGTTTGAATGATGATGCGGTAACGATTCACGACAACGAGCGAGCTTTGTCTGACTATCAGTGGGAACAGGGGATTATGCCGCTGCCTCAGGCTGCAGAAGATGCGCCGCTGGTAAGCGTTGTTGGTTCGGGGCCTGCTGGTTTGGCTGCTGCGTGGGAACTTGCGCGCCGCGGTGCCCGTGTGCGTGTGTATGAACGTGATGACAGGCCAGGTGGGTTGCTTATGTATGGTATTCCCAACATGAAGCTTCCGAAGGCTATTGTCGAGCGCCGCATTAATCTTATGAAAGAAAGCGGCATCGAATTTAAGTGCGGCGTTGATGCTGCAGAAAACGCTGCTGATATCGTTGCTAATTCGGCCGCAGTTGTGTTGGCTTGTGGTTCACGTACGCCTCGTAGTGTTCAGGTGCCTGGAGCTGATTTGCAAGGTGTGCATTTTGCTCTTGATTACCTAACTGAATCAACAAAGGCGCTTCTGGAAGAGCGTGAAGCGGAAATAACCGCCAAGGGTAAGCATGTTGCTGTTATTGGTGGCGGCGACACAGGTGTTGACTGTGTTGCAACAGCTCTTCGCCAGGGTGCAGCTAGTGTTTGTCAGATTATTAGAGCAAGCCGTCCGCTTGATGCAGCTGATATTGATGCAGCAAGTGTTCATGAGGCTTGGCCAGGAACGTGTACTGTGTATTCACAGGCGTACGGACAACGTGAAGCAGCTGCTAAGTTCGGCGAAGATCCTCGTTTATGGTCGACTGATACCGTGGGCTTTGTTGATAACGGTGAAGGTGTGGTTAGTGCCGTGCAGGTGAAGCCTATTCCCGATAACGGTGATGTGCGTCAGATTCCAGCTGATTTGGTTTTGATTGCCAAAGGTTTTACTGGTCCTGAACAGTCGGTTATCGATGCGTTTGCAGGTTATGACTCGGTGTATGTTTCAGGCGATGCCAAGTTGGGGGCAAGTTTAGTTGCTTCTGCTATGGCGGATGCCCTGCAGGTTGCAAATCAAGTTGCGATGGATGTGTTCTTGTCGCAATAACCCACGCGTAGCTCGCGCATTTGCCTGACATGCGCTGGGCTTAGGCGCCGCTAGGAATCCTGACCATCCTGGCGGCGCCACTCTAAATAAGGGCACTCAAGCAAGCTGTCGCCGACTCTTTTTTCACTTCGTATTGGTACGAAATAAATCGGAAATCAGCGCATGGTGTAATAGCACCCGAATCATGAGATTTTGCATGTGCTGAAGGAGGAAACGAAGTGAAATTCACCAAGATGCAAGGCATTGGCAATGACTACGTGTACGTAAATTGCCTTGCTGAACAGGTTGAAAACCCAGTGTCACTATCGCGTATGGTCAGCGACCGCCATTTTGGCATCGGTTCCGATGGTCTTATTCTTATCAGACCTTCTTCAAAAGCTGACTTCTTCATGGAAATGTTTAATGCAGATGGTTCGCGTTCTGCTATGTGCGGCAACGGAATTCGCTGCGTGGGGAAGTATGTGTATGACCACGGCTTAACTGATAAAACAGAGATAGCTGTTAATACGCTTGCAGGTATAAAGTATTTAACCTTGCATGTAGAAGACGGCAGTGTTCAGTCGGTAACTGTTGATATGGGCGAGCCAATTCTTGAGGCTACTGATATTCCTGTTGTTGCTGATGAATCTCCTGTAGTGGCAGCTCCTATTGAAGTCGAGGGAGCAACGTATGAAATGACCTGCGTGTCGATGGGTAATCCGCATGCTGTTGTTTTCGTTGATTCAACGGCTGATTTTCCTCTTGAAGAAACAGGTCGCCCGTTTGAATTTCATCCTGCTTTTCCTGAGCGCGTAAACGCTGAGTTCATTGAAGTACTAAGCCGCTCGGAAGTAAACATGCGTGTATGGGAACGTGGTACGGGTGAAACGTTGGCCTGCGGAACTGGTGCTTGTGCAAGTGTTGTGGCCTGCATCTTAAACGATAAGACTGATGATGAAGTAACGGTTCACCTGCTGGGTGGCGACCTTCGTATTCGATGGGATAGGGATCTTAACCGGGTGTTTATGACGGGTCCTGCCACTACGGTGTTTGAAGGCGAAATAAACATTGATGCTTGCCCGCAAGATGAACCAGCTCACTTTGTAGATCCAGAATGGTAAAACCTGCAGGCTTTCTGCAGACAAGGAGGAACAGTGATTAAGGCTAACGAAAACTACCTGAAGCTTCCTGGCGATTATTTATTCTCGACGGTTGCTTCTAAGATTGCAGCTTATAGTGCTGCAAATCCCGATAAAGCCAGTCGTATTGTGCGTTTAGGCATTGGTGATGTAACTCAGCCGCTTGCGCCTTCAATCGTGCAGGCGTTGCATGACGCTGTTGACGAAATGGCCGATGCGTCAACGTTTCGTGGCTATGCCCCCGATTTGGGATATGACTTCTTGCGTCAAACCATCGTAGACAACGACTATGCACCACGAGGTGCGCATGTTGAAGCTGACGAAGTATTCATTAGTGATGGCGCAAAATCTGATTCAGCTAACATCCAAGAAATCTTTAGCGCCGATGCGCGCATTGCGGTATGCGACCCTGTGTATCCCGTCTATGTTGATTCCAATGTTATGGCGGGACGTACGGGCACCTACGATGCAGCAACGGGCTTGTGGAGCAATGTGGTTTACATGCCCTGCACAAAGGAAAACGACTTTGTGGCAGATCTGCCAAGCGCCGATGCTGATATTTCGCTTATCTACCTGTGCTTTCCGAACAATCCGACGGGTGCTGTTATTAATCGTGAGCGTTTGCAGGCATGGGTTGATTATGCCAACGAACATGGTGCTGTCATTATTTACGACGCAGCGTATGAGGCCTACATTACCGACCCTGCTTTGCCGCATTCAATTTACGAGTGCGAAGGTGCACGTACTTGCGCTATCGAAATTCGTAGCTTCTCGAAAAACGCTGGCTTTACGGGTACGCGTTTGGGCTACACCGTTGTGCCGCGTGATTTAAAGGACGCGAATGGTGTATCACTGCATGACCTGTGGGCGCGTCGTCACGGTACAAAGTTCAATGGTGCGCCCTATATTGTCCAGCGTGCTGGCCAAGCTGTATATAGCGAACAGGGCAAGCTTGAAACAGGTGAACAGATTCGTCGTTACATGGAAAACGCCCACATTATTTCGGATGGCCTTGCCAATGCGGGGTACGAAGTTTCTGGTGGTGTGAACGCGCCTTACATTTGGCTGAAGACACCCGATGGATTAAGCTCATGGGATTTCTTCGACAAGTTGCTTGAGTCTATTCAGGTAGTTGGCACTCCTGGTTCTGGCTTTGGTCCCAGCGGTGAAGGCTATTTCCGACTGACTGCATTCGGTTCGCGTGAGTCGGCTCTTGAAGCGGTGAAACGTATCCGTGAACTGTAGTTTTGTATTTCGGAATGTCAAAGCCTTCGCAAAAGATTTCCAGAGAATTTCGGAAACGTTAACAGCTGGTTTCGAAACGTTGATGAAAACCTCTGGAAACATGCGAGCACTATGGTTTGGTTGTTCCAAATTAACTAACAGGAAGGGGCAACCAATATGGGACGCATAGCTGAGGAATACGGCACACTGGTCTTCAATGACCATACAATGCAGGAGCTGTTGCCGTCGGCAACATACAAGGCGCTTTCGAAGACAATCAAGCAGGGTAAGCCGCTTGATATCGAAGTCGCCAACGTGGTGGCACATGCAATGAAGGAATGGGCTGTTGCTCATGGCGCAACGCATTACACCCATTGGTTCCAGCCATTGTCTGGCATTACGTCTGAAAAGCACGACGCGTTTGTTAATCCGCAAAAGGACGGTCGCGCCATTATGACGTTTTCGGGCAAGGCTCTTATTCAGGGCGAACCCGATGCTTCAAGTTTCCCCAGTGGTGGCGTGCGTGCAACCTTTGAAGCGCGTGGTTATACCGCATGGGATCCAACCAGCTATGCGTTCATCAAGGATGAAGTACTGTGCATCCCCACGGCATTTTGTAGCTACACAGGCGAAGCGCTGGACAAGAAGACACCGCTTCTGCGTTCAATGGAAGCTGTTTCTCAGCAGGCCTGCAAGGTGCTTTCCTTCTTTGGTCAGTCTGTCCCGCGTGTAACCACTACGGTTGGCGCTGAACAAGAATACTTCCTGATTAAAGAATCCGATTACGAGCAGCGTCAGGACCTTATCTTGACGGGTCGTACGCTGTTCGGTGCGCCTCCGTGCAAGGGTCAAGAAATGGAAGAACACTATTTCGGCGCTATTCGTCCAACGGTTAACGAGTTCATGAAGGAACTTGACGAAGAGCTGTGGAAGCTTGGCGTTTCGGCTAAGACGAAGCACAACGAAGTGGCACCGTGCCAGCACGAGCTTGCTCCGATGTTTACTATCAGCAACGTGGCAATTGATCACAACTTGCTGACCATGGAACTGATGCGCACCATCGCAAGCCGCCATGGTCTGGTTTGTCTGCAGCATGAAAAACCCTTCGAAGGCATCAATGGTTCGGGTAAGCATAACAACTGGTCTATTGCGACTGATTCCGAAAATCTGCTTGATCCGGGCGATTCGCCTGCCAGCAACCTGCGTTTCTTGGTGTTCTTGGCTGCTGTTGTTCAGGCTGTCGATGATTATCAGGATTTGCTGCGCATTACTGTTGCAAGCGCTGGTAACGATCATCGCTTGGGTGCAAACGAGGCGCCTCCGGCTGTTATCTCGATGTTCTTGGGCGACGAACTCGGTCGCGTGGTCGATGCCATTATTGCTGGTGAAAAGGGTGAAACGGTTGAAGCGGTTTATATGGACCTGGGCGTTAAGGTTCTGCCAAGCTTTGAACGTGACAACACCGACCGTAACCGTACAAGCCCCTTCGCATTCACGGGTAACAAGTTCGAGTTCCGTATGCCGGGCAGCCAGATTAACTTGGCAGATGCAAATACTATTCTGAACACCATCGTGGCTAAGTCGCTGAAGTCGTTCTGCGAAGCAGTGGAAGGCGCTGATGACTTTGAGAAGGCTGCTTATAAGTGGGTTCGCGAAGCGCTGACCGAGCATCAGAGGATTATCTTCAACGGCGATGGTTACACCGATGAATGGCTTGAAGAAGCCGAGCGTCGTGGTCTACTGAACCTGAAGTCAACTGTTGATGCTGCACCGCACATGCTTGATCCCAAGAATGTTGCTCTGTTCGAAGAGTTTGGCGTGCTGAACGAAATCGAAAACAAGAGTCGCTACGAAGTTAAGCTGGATACGTATTCCAAGCTGATTAACATCGAAGGCCAGACGATGAGCCATATGACAAAGCGCAAGATTGCTCCTGCGGTTAGCACCTATGCCGAACAGATTGCTGATACCGTTAATGCCAAGAAGCAGGCAGCACCCGAACTGCAGCCCAAGGCTGATTTGAAGCTGCTGGCTAAGCTTAACGAAGGTGCAAACGAAATTTCTGACGCACTTGATGTTCTTGATGAGGCATTGGCAAAAGCTCAGGGTATCGAAGATGCATTGGCAAAGGCTCGTTCGTACCACGACGATGTTCTTGGTGCCATGGAGCGTTTGCGTACAGCATGTGACGCTATGGAGGGTATTGTGTCAACTGAAGCTTGGCCACTGCCAACCTATAATAAGATATTGTTCTACTGCTAGTTTGGTTCCGCCGCTCGCACGAGCGGCGGATTTTTTTGGAAGGAACCTTGTGGCAACAAGTGTGTTTAATGGTGAAAGGCCTGATCGCCTCGAAGAGGCTTGCGCCGTATTTGGTGTGTACGCGCCTGGTGAAGATGTGGCGCGCCTGACGTGTTTTGGTTTGCAGGCATTGCAACACCGCGGTCAGGAAAGTGCAGGTATTGCTGTGGGTGATGGCGATACGATTCTTATTCACAAAGACCTGGGGCTTGTTGACCAAGTTTTTGACGAAGAAGCGCTTGCGCACTTAAAGGGTGATTTCGCTATTGGACACACGCGTTATTCCACAGCTGGTGGCGGTGGCTGGAATGCAGCTCAGCCCCATGTTTCTGCCATTGATGACGAACTGATAGCTTTGGCTCATAACGGCACGCTGGTCGATACCATTCCCCAGCGTGCCTGGCTTGCTAACGAAGGTGTGCAGCTGTATGGGCATACCGATAGCGAAGTTGCAGCACGTACGATTGGTGTTGATACGCGTCGTACAGGGCACATTCGTGGCGGTATTAAGCTTATGATGCAGCAGCTCCACGGTGCGTATGCCATCGTTATGGTCACTCCTGTTGCGCTGTATGCCTTCCGTGATCCTAATGGTATTCGTCCTCTTTCCTTGGGTAAGTTGCCTAATCAGCGCGGTTGGGTTGTCGCAAGTGAAACCTGTGGCCTAGATGCTGTAGGTGCTGAATTCGTACGCGATGTCGAACCAGGCGAAATCATAAAGATTAGCGCCGCTGGCCTTGAATCTGAACAGGGTATCGAGGCAGGAAAGCGCGCGCATTGTATTTTCGAATACGTGTACTTTGCTCGTCCTGATAGCATCCTTGATGGGGAAGTGGTGTATCACGCTCGCCGTCGCATGGGTCGAATCTTGGCGAAAGAAGCCCCTGTTGATGCTGATATGGTGCTAGGTGTTCCTGACTCAGGCGTTCCACCTGCTCTTGGCTACGCTGAAGAAAGCGGCATCCCGTATGGCGATGGTATCGTAAAGAATCGTTATGTGGGGCGTACCTTCATTCAGCCTACGCAGGAAATGCGTCAGATGGGTATTCGTATTAAGTTGAATCCGCTTCCTTCAATGATTAAGGGGAAGCGTCTTGTTGTCATTGATGACTCTATTGTTCGCGGCAATACTTCAAAGAAGCTTGTTGAAATGCTTCGTGATGCTGGTGCAGCTGAAGTGCACCTTCGCATTGTTAGCCCTGAAGTTATGTGGCCGTGTTTCTATGGTATCGATACCGATACGCAAGATCAGCTTATCTCGGCAAACATGTCTCATGACGAGGTTTGCCGTTTTATTGGCTGTGATTCCCTTGCCTTTATCAGCCTAAAGGGTTTGCACGAGGCAATCGAGTCTAATCACGATGGTTATTGTGATGCATGCTTTAGCGGGGATTATCCGGTTGCGCTTCCCGATGCTCTGAAGCGTAAGAGTTTTTTGAAGTCATCAGGAAAGGTGAATGACTGTGAGTAAGCTGGCTAATCACATGATGTCTGCGACATCAAAACCCGAAGCTGTACCAGCTCTTCTTGTTTTGGAAGATGGCACATCGTTTTCGGGGGTGTCGTGCGGGGCACAGGGCGAAGTGTTTGGCGAGATTTGCTTTAACACATCGCTTGAAGGTTACTTCGAAGTTGTGACCGACCCCTCATATGCGGGGCAGATTGTCACAATGACTTATCCTCAGATTGGAAACTATGGGGTTTGCGCTGATGATGCGCAGGCTGAACATCCTGCTCTTCGTGGGCTTGTTGTGCGCGATATGTGCTACACGCCTTCGAACTGGCGTAGTGAACAATCCTTGCCTGATTATTTAAAGGACGAAGGTGTTGTTGCTATTGAAGGTATTGATACACGCGCGCTCGTTCGCCATGTGTGCAAATATGGCGCAATGAAAGCAGCGATTTCGACGGAAGACCTTGATGTAGAAAGTCTTCTTGCTAAGGTCTGTGCAAGTGAATCCATAGTTGGCGTTAACTTAGCTCGTACGGTTTCGTGTCAGAAGTCGTATCAATTTGGTGCTGCTGATTTACCGGAAGCTAAAAGCTTTGCTTTGGCTCCTGAACTGCCTGCAAAGCATAAGGTTATTGCGTATGACTGCGGTGTTAAGCGCTCTATTCTTGAAGGCTTGGTTCGCGCTGGTTGCGATGTTACGGTTGTGCCGTGGGATACGCCTGCAGCCGATGTTTTGGCTGAAAAGCCCGATGGCGTGTTTTTATCGAATGGTCCTGGCGACCCTGAAGCGGTTGAGAATACGTATAAGCAGGTTCAAAAGCTGCTTGGCGAAGTGCCCATTTTTGGTATTTGCCTTGGCCATCAGATGATTTGTAAAGCTGCTGGTGCAAGTATTGAAAAGCTGAAGTTTGGTCATCATGGTGGCAATCAGCCTGTGGTTAACTTGCTGACTGGTCGAGTTGAAATCACCGCCCAGAATCACGGTTTCAATTTGGTTTATCCCAGTTTAGGTTCGCTCGTTCCTGAATTGTCGGGTGATATTAAAGAGCATGTAGATGATTTGCGTTTCTGGCATGATTGCGGCATAGCGCCGGTCGTTTCTAACGCAGCATATGGCAATATTCGTTTGACTCATGTAAACATGAACGATGGTACGGCTGAAGGCATCGCCTTTACCGAAATACCAGCGTTCTCGGTGCAGTATCATCCTGAAGCATGTCCAGGACCTACTGATTCTCACTATCTGTTTACTGCGTTTATTCGCATGATGGATGGTTTTAGGGATTACCTGGATATCGATATTGCACAAGATCGTCTTCAGGGCTGGAATTTTGCGTCATAAGGTATCACACGGCAAAGTGAAGGGCGCTGTGTGAGGGAAGAGGTACTACAGCAATGCCAAAAAGAGAAGATATTCGCACGATACTGGTTATAGGATCAGGACCAATCGTTATCGGTCAAGCGTGCGAGTTTGACTACTCGGGTGCTCAAGCATGCAAAGTGTTGCGTGAAGAGGGCTACCGAGTAGTTCTTGTTAACAGCAATCCGGCCACCATCATGACTGACCCTGAACTTGCTGATCGTACCTACATAGAACCTGTTACTGCACCCTTTGTTGAAAAAGTAATTGCGGAAGAAAAACCCGAAGCGCTGTTGCCTACACTTGGTGGTCAAACAGCGCTTAATGTTGCTGTCGAACTGGCCGAGTCAGGTGTTCTTGAGCGCTATGGTGTGGAAATGATTGGCTGCGATTTAAGCGCTATTCAGCGCGGCGAAGATCGCAAGTTGTTTAACGAATGCATGGCCGAACTTGGTATCGAAACTGCACGTTCGGGTTATGCGTATTCGGTTGAAGACGCTTTAAACATTGTGGCGGGTATCGGGTATCCCGTTGTTTTGCGTCCTTCGTTTACCTTGGGTGGTGCTGGTGGCGGCATTGCTCACGACGAAGCCGAACTTAAGCTTATCGTTTCCCAAGGTATCGAGCTTTCACCTGCAGGCGAAGTGCTGGTAGAAGAAAGCATTGAAGGCTGGAAAGAATTCGAGATGGAAGTCGTGCGCGACCATGCTGGAAACGGCATTGTGGTGTGTTCGATTGAAAACTTGGATCCAATGGGTGTACATACGGGCGATTCTATTACCGTGGCCCCTGCTCAAACGCTTTCTGATATCGAATATCAGCGTATGCGTACTGCATCTTTGGCGGTTCTTCAGAAGGTTGGCGTACAAACGGGCGGTTCAAACGTTCAGTTTGCTGTAAATCCGCTTGATGGGCGCATGGTCATTATTGAAATGAACCCGCGTGTCTCGCGCTCTTCTGCGCTTGCTTCAAAGGCAACGGGTTTTCCCATTGCAAAGGTTGCAGCTCGTTTGGCGGTTGGGTATACGCTGCCTGAAATCATGAATGATATTACGGGCGTAACGTGCGCCTGCTTCGAGCCGAGTATCGACTATTGCGTGGTGAAAGCACCGCGTTTTGCTTTTGAGAAGTTTAAAGATTCCGACGATACGCTTTCAACTCGTATGAAGGCAGTGGGTGAGGTCATGGCTATTGGCCGCACCTTTGAAGAAGCATTGGGTAAGGCATTGCGTTCGTTGGAAAACGGTCGCGCAGGGCTTGGTGTGGATGGTCACGTACGCGCATCGGAAACCAAGGAAGGTTATGCTCCTTTACTTGCGCGTCCTACATCTGATCGCATTGTTTATGTGGGGTGTGCTTTGCGCTGTGGCTGGACTCCTGTTGAAGTTCATGAAGCCACGGGTATCGATATGTTCTTCCTTGATCGCATGGCTGATGTTGTTGCGGTGCAAGAGGCTTTGCGTGGCGCGCGTATTGACGAAATGGATGCCGAAAGCTTCCGTATTGCGAAACAATATGGCTTGTCCGATGTTCAGATTGCATACCTTACTAATTCAACCGAGATTGTGGTTCGTACTCGTCGTAAGGCATTGGGTGTGATTCCTGCCTTTAAGACGGTTGATACCTGTGCTGCAGAGTTTTCTAGTTCGACGGCATATCACTACAAGACATATGACGCAGATGAAAGCGAAACAGTGTCGCCTGAAACGAAGAGCACAAAGCCTAAGGCGCTTATTCTTGGTGCAGGTCCTAATCGTATTGGTCAAGGTATCGAATTCGATTACTGCTGCGTGCATGCCTGTTATGCGCTTTCTGAGGCTGGCTATGAAACCATCATGGTTAACTGCAATCCAGAAACCGTTTCTACTGACTACGATACTTCTGACAAGCTGTATTTCGAACCGCTTACTTACGAAGACGTAATGGATATCATCGATGCTGAACAGCCTGATGGTGTTATTGCGACGTTGGGTGGTCAAACACCGTTGAAGCTTGCTCATGCTCTTGAAGAAGCAGGCGTTCCCATTATGGGCACTTCGGCTGATGCTATCGACTTAGCTGAGGACCGTGACCATTTTGCTGAAATGCTTGATGGTTTGGGAATTGCATATCCGCCAGCAGGCGATGCAACAACACTTGATGATGCAGTACGCGTTGCTGATCGTATTGGCTTTCCCTTGTTGGTGCGTCCAAGTTACGTACTGGGTGGCCGCGGTATGGCTATCGTGTATGACACCAAGCAATTGCGTCGCTATATGGGCGAAGCTGCCAAGATTTCACCTGACCATCCTGTGTATCTGGATAAGTTCCTTGAATCGGCTGTCGAAGTCGATCTTGACTGCGTGTGCGATGGTGATGATGTCTATGTTGGCGGCGTGCTTGAGCATATTGAAGAAGCTGGCATTCATTCGGGTGACTCAGCTTGCTGCATCCCGCCATTTTCGCTGTCAGATGCTCTTGTTGAGCAGTTGCGCGATATTGCGTGGCGTTTAGCATTAAGCATTGGCGTGCGCGGCCTCTTGAACATTCAGTTTGCTGTAAAAGATCAACGAATCTTTGTTATCGAAGCTAATCCGCGCGCCAGCCGCACTGTTCCCTTTGTTTCGAAGGCGACGGGTGTGCCTTTGGCGAAGGTGGCGGCACGTGTTATGGCGGGCGAGCAGCTGCGCGATATGAACTTGCCGCCTGATAACCGCGAGCTTGGCTATTGTGCTGTCAAGGAAGCTGTTATGCCCTTTGGTCGTTTCCCTGGATCCGATGTTGTTCTTGGACCTGAAATGAAGTCGACGGGCGAAGTTATGGGTATTGCTTCAACCTTCCCAGCTGCTTATGCAAAAACGCAGCTTGCGATTTCGTATGAGCTGCCTCGTTCGGGCGGCGTATTCATTAGCGTTGCTGATCGTGACAAGCGTTCTATTGCTGCGATTGCGCGTGATTTTGCACGCCTTGGCTTTAATGTAATTAGTACAGGCGGTACCGCTAAAACTCTTAACGCTTCTGGTGTGCCTTGTCAGAAGGTTAAGAAGATTAGCGAAGGTCATCCCAATGTGGCAGACATGATTGCTGATGGCGATATCGTGCTTATGGTTAATACGCCTTATGGCCATGGTTCGCGTGGTGACGGTTACGAGTTGCGTCTTGCAGCTGTACGTTATGGCATTGCGTATGCCACAACAATTGCGGCTGCCCAAGCGCTTGCGGCTGCACTTGAAGTCATTGACGATACTGGCCTTGATGTTATTGCCTTACAAGACTTGAGTAACAACTAAGATCAACTATCAACTTAGTGTGTATTGCATGACTGGGCGCACCGTGTGCGCCCAGTTGCTATATGCCAAGTTTGTCGCACATAAAGGCATTGGCTGCACGTTCGATTGAATCATCGAGAGGCGTCAAGACGTAAGACTCTTTACCTTCTTTAGCCGCCCTACGATTAAGTGCGTGTTGAATCAGCCAATCAGCAATTTCTGGGTTCTTGGAGAGTAGGGGACCATGCAGATAGGTGCCAATTACATTACGATAGCGCACGCCATCGGCTTTGTCCTTATCGTTATTGCCATTGCCTTGCTTGTTTACTACATGTCCGAAAGGCTCGCAGCTACTTCCCAAGAAGGTGCGACCTGCGTGGTTTTCATAGCCAATAATTGGCATGCTAGCCAGGTTGCTTGAAAGTGCAATGTTGCCGACAAGACGGTTGTGCGAACCGCCTTCGGCTCGTTTTGTTTCAATATCCAGAATGCCAAGACCAGGAACGCTTTCGTCGCCAAGCAACCAGGTGTTTCCCAGAATTTGATAGCCACCACATATGGCAAGAAGTACGCCATCGTTTTCAACATAGTTGCGGAAAGCATCGGTTTGTTCGATTAGGTTGTGCGAGGCAAGATGTTGTTCACGATCAGGTCCGCCGCCAAGGAACACGATATCAGCGTGTTCCAAATCAGCTTTTTCACCGTGCTTGACCTGAACTACTTCGACAGGAATGCCTCGCTTGCGTGCGCGTTCCGCAAGAATAATTACGTTGCCGCCATCCCCATAAAGGTTTAGCAGTTCAGGGTACATATGCAGAATCGTTAGCTTTTCAATTTGTGCTTTAGGTACGTCAACAGTGTTCGTGTTAACTGTTTGGGAGGGTGAAGTACCAAGTTTGTCAGGATGTTCCTTCAGGTCGTCAAGCGCTGATTTTACGCTTGGAAGAGCAGTGTAGTTAGCTATAAGGAATAGCTGTGCTTGAGGCATGCTGGCATGAGCTTTTGCTATGAAGTCACAAGTGTCATCGATGAGCTGTGATTCAAGTCCAGCATATTTCAGGCGCACCTGCATATCATTTTTGCGAATGCCACCAGCATATACCTGAAGATTTTCCGCTTCAGCAAGTTGTTGGAAATCGATATCCCATAGCCATGAAATATCGTGGCCGTCAGCTTCTTTATCATTGATAAAGAAGGCAACTGCCTTAGGTCCTGGCTGATTCAAAATAATCTTAAGATTCTGATTGAACCCTGTTGGATTCTTCGCCAAGTTCAATAAGGTGGAATGGCCTTGTATTTCGTATTGCTGTAAACGACCATTGTCGGGTGCAAATGACTGAATTGCTTTACGCACCGAATCTAAAGGAATGTTGCAATAATCAGCAGCCGTATAGATTGCAAGGGCGTTGTACAGCATGTAGGTGCCTGCGAAAGGAATGCTTTCTTGTGTCGTGTTTGCAGGGGTTTGCAGAGTGAATTCTGCGCTTTGCTCAGAGGTTTTGACGTTTCGTATAGCAAATAGCGGTTCTTCGCGAATGAAGGCGCATTCTGGACATTCATACATGCCAAGTTGGCCGTACTGGCGCCATTTGTAGGCAAGAATCGAATCGCATTCTTGACACATACTAGCGTCGTTTACTGTGTTCTGAGCCAATCCTAAATCTTCGTTAATACCGAAGGGAATACAGTCGTTTTCGACTTGGTTGGCAATAGCTTGACAAAGCGGGTCATCGGAATTGTAGATAAGGATTGTTGAGGGGCTAGAATTCAGAGCTTCTGCAATTGCAGCTTGTAAATGATCTATTTCACCCATGCGATCTAGTTGATCGCGAAACAGGTTTAACAGAACGACAGCGGTTGGCTTAAGGTGGGGGACTGTTTTCGCAAGCCAAAGTTCGTCACTTTCGAAGATGCCCCAATCAGCTTCCTTAACATGCATGAGCGAGGTAGCTAAACCTGAATCTAGATTTGCGCCGGTTCGATTGCAGGCCACCGATTTTCCAGCTGCTTCGAAAGCATCGGCTAAAAGATTTGTAACGGTTGTCTTGCCATTGGTTCCAACAACTACGACAGAGCCGTTCTTCAAACGTGAACGCAAATCAGAAATAAGGTCGGGATCAATAAGCAGCCCTATCTTGCCAGGGAAGTTTGCGGCTGGCCGATGGAATACATCTTGCAGCGCTTCCGTAGAAAGAGCACCGGCGGCTTCTGCTATTGCGAGTCTAATCTTCAAAGCGTTCCTTAGTCGTGTAAGTAAGCAAGCTAGGGAAGACCCTAGCTTGCTTAACCATTTCTTATACTGCAGCTTCTCCGCGTTCGCGCGTTCGGATACGTACAACTTCATCGACGGGGCCGATGAAAATCTTGCCGTCACCAACTTCGCCTGTTTCTGCGGTTTCACAGATAAGCTCTACCAGTTTATCAGTGTCTTCATCGGAAACAACCAGTTCGAACTTCACCTTTGGAATCATGTTCAGCAAAACTTCAGTGCCGCGGTAAAACTCGGACCAGCCATGTTGGTTGCCGCAACCCATGACCTGCGTTACGGTCATTCCTGTTACGTCGGCCGCAAACAGAGCTTCTTTTAAGGGCTCTAGCTTCTCTGGCCTTACGATTGCAACAATTCGTTTCATGTTAGCGCTCCTTTCAAACAGACGGCACAAGTGGTCGTCTGGTTAGAATCCATCGTACTAGTCAAGGCCCAGATAAGCCGGGTAGGCACTTTCGCCGTGTGCGGTAACATCCAGGCCGCGTGCTTCGTCTTCTTCGCTGACGCGCAGCGAGCCGCGGAAGACCGCCTTGGCGACAAGGCCAATAATCAGGCTTCCAACAATGACCAGTGCAAGCGTAATAAGAATACCCAGAATCTGGCTGATAAGCAGCGACGGATCGCCCGTGTAGAGCAGACCGCCAAAGTCAGTCCAAGACAGCTCGGGTACGCAGAACAGACCGGTCAGGATGCCACCAACAACGCCGCCGACCGAGTGACAACCGAATGCGTCAAGTGCGTCGTCGTAACCAATCTTCTTCTT
>JAZQRZ010000197.1:0-17726 GCA_045629845.1 Eggerthellaceae bacterium
CTTCAACACCATTACTGGTCAGATCGAAGCTAACTCCATCCTTTACGCCTCTTGGGGCGAGGATCCGCTGCCTTACTACGAGGAGCCGAACTACTCGCAGGTCAGCCGTCCGCAGGATGCTGAGAAGTACCCGCTGATCACGACGTCTGGTTCTCGTCGTTACAGCTCCTTCCACTCTGAGCATCGTCAGGTTCCGTCCCTGCGTCAGATCGACCCGTGGGCATGGGTCCAGATTCCGCCTGAGACCGCCAAGGAATATGGCATCACCGAAGGCGACTGGGTCGAGGTTTACAACATGTTCGGCGAGGCTCGCTACAAGGCAGAGATCACGCCTGTCCTGAAGCCCGGCATCATCAACTGCGCTCATGGTTGGTGGTATCCTGGGCAGGACGGCGAAGAGCCGAACCTGTTCGGTGTTTGGAAGTCCAACACCAACAGCCTGATCCCGCATCAGAACATTGGTAAGCTCGGCTTCGGCGCTCCCTACAAGGGTGTTATGTGCAACATGCGCCGTGTCCGCAGCCTCGACGAAGATTAATTGAAAGGGGAAGATCTTAATGGCAGACACTCAATACGGCCTGCTCGTTGACTACACTTACTTCTCCGGCAATCACGCTGCAGAGATTGCTTGCAAGGAGGAGCTGGGTCTTCCGCTCGAGCAGTTTGGCATCAAGGAAGTCGAAGTCGGTCCCTTCCGCAAGGGCGAGGGTGACACGGGCGACGCTTGGGAATGGTTCTACATTCCTTGCCCGACGTCCATCTTCTCTGAGCACTGGGGAGCCGGTGGCGATAAGGCTGGTCAGCGTCCTGTCGCTGTCCAGGTTGAAGAATCCGCATCTATGTACTATGGCACTCTTGACGAGGTGTTCGCTAAGATGCAGGAATTCGATCGCCCGACCGTCCTGTTCCGTCTCTAAGGTTTTGTGTTAGACTTGGGTGCAGTCATTCAAAAGGGTGGCTGCACCTATAGAAGGAGGGACATACATGGATCGTGAAGAACTTCTGGCACTGGACAACAGCGAGATCGCAAAGATGCTGAATGATCTGGTCGCTCAGGGCAAGAGCAAGGACGAGGCTTGTGCCGAACTCGAGCTCGCTGCTGCTGACCTGACCAAGCAGAACATCTTCTGGGTAAAGGACAAGTTCCTTGCTCGCGCATGGTCCGGCTACACCAGCACCAAGCGTTCCGGCAACGAATATGCTCAGGAAGGCGACGGCTGGCGTGGTGACGACGTCAAGGACTTCAAGGGCCGCGAGGTTCCTTGGTAGGATTTCTTGGCACTATCGTTGCCTTTTCAGGGGCGGCTTCGGCTGCCCCTGTTTTTTATTCTCAAGCTTGATATAATATGAGCTCTGTAAGGCAATCCTTATAGGGTCGCGCAACAAGCATTCTTCTGGAACTACTTATCCATTTGGAACTGTTGTTGTACCGAAGGGGCGTATATGCTCGTCCCTATGAGGATTGCGGTAATTTTTGAACGAAAGGTGGCTTGAAGCTATGGCAACCGAAGCTGAAATCTTGGCTGAAGTCGAAGAAAAGGGTCGCATGACTCCTAGTCAGGAAGTCATGCTGTACAACATTTCGTTAAGGCAGGAAGAACTTGGTCGCGAACCAACCATCATGCTGCTCGAAAAGATGCAGGCAAACGAAGACTTCCAGGCTCTTATTGAACGCGAGTTGTTGACGTATCAGCTCTACGATCATGGTGGAGAAAATGCACCGAAGGTTGTCAATCTTATTGTTACCTTGAAAGGTCTTCGTTACTGCATTATGTTCGGCGACGAGATTGTCGAGATGCGTAAGATTAATACCGCTGGCCTGCGTAAGTAGCAGGTTCTATGGCAATTGGTGACGGCGTATCTGCAATTGCTTCTTTAACCGTCGGGTTTGGCGGTTTTTCTCCTACTGCATTCGATGGTGTTTCCACTACGCGGGAATATATCGAAAAGCTTGAAGAAGCAGATGCACGACGAAAAGAAGCAGCTAGAAGAAAGCGAGCGTTAGAACTTGCTCGTACGTCGAAACCGCGATATTACGATGATGGCGTTGGTACAACGTGGACGTATGTTGTTGTAGACGACAAGGTTGTTCGAATTACAGCCTGTGATTCACGTTGTCCAACGCTTTTAATTCCTTCTGAAATAGAAAACCTACCAGTTGTTGCACTTTGGTCGGACGCTTGTTCTCGTAACGATTATTTCGAAGAAATAATCTGTCCAGACTCAATTGAAACTATTGGTTCGTGTGCTTTTAGATACTGTTCAAATCTAAAGCGTGTAGTCTTTTCTCAAAATGTCACTGAGTATTCAGCTTCGTGGCTTTCTCATTGCTCAAATATCGAGGAACTGGTCTTACCTGGTGGCTTGGGCACTATAAGTCTTTCTATCTTTGATAACCCTGGTCTGAAGAAGCTATTTATTGGTCCTGCTGTTAATCAAATAGAACCAGGAGCATTTCAAAAGTCCTGTGTGCAGCACATCGAAATCGATTCCTCTAACCCATTTATCAGTACTGATGGATCGGCTATCTATACAAAAGATGGCAGAGTTTTGTTGGCGCTAGCGCGCCCCGTTGGTCATTACGAGGTTAATTCAGGATGCGTAGCAATAGGAAAGAAGGCGTTTTACGGGATTGAGCAACTAGAAAGCGTTGTAATGCCTGAAGGTGTGAAAGTACTTGGTGAGTTTGCTTTTTCGCATTCAGGTCTTAAGTGTTTTACTGCACCTTCAACGCTTGAATTCATACAAGACAAAGCGTTCTTCTATTGCAAGCAGTTTGAAACGATAAAGCTGAATGAGGGCTTACTTTCGATCGGCGATTCTGCCTTCGAACAATCAGCTCTTAAGGCTTTGCATATTCCAGCTAGTATCGAGCATATCGGTAATTCTATGACTGCATCAACGAATATCGTTCATTGTGGCCCTGATTGTTCGATTGAAATTGATGAAGCTGCTCCTTCCTTGTTCCTAGATGGGGAAGGGGGGTTGTATCGTCGTCAAGATGATGGCATACATATGGTGCAGCTGATTCACCGAGAAGCTGTTGAATACTTTGCTTGGAATGGCGTCGATATCATAGATGATTATGCTTTCTCATATCATCCAACTATTAGCACAGTAGTACTGCCAGACGGCGTGAAACGAATAGGTGCTAATGCGTTCCGTTGTAGTACGAATCTTGCACGTGTTGATATCCCTGATTCGGTTGAATATATCGGCGTTGAAGCGTTTTTAGATACTAATCTTGAATCATTTAGAGTTCCTGCTGCGCTTGCTTATTTAGGCGCTAATGCGCTTGTCACGCAGGCTGCCCATCATGGGGACAAGCGTCCTTCTTTAGGCAATATCGAAGTGGCTGAAGGGAACAAGAAATTTTACGTAGTTTCCGGGATGCTTTGTCAAAGGAACAAGAAGACTTCAAGCGTTGTTATTTTTGCTAATTCTGCATCGCATGTAGTTATTCCTGACGAGGTAGATCGCATCGAAGAATATGCATTCAATAATGCGCGCGGTATCAATTACCTTGAATTGCGTCCAAATCTTGCCACTATTGGTTCTTCTGGACTAACCGTATGGTGCTGGATTGAACATATTCATGTCGAAGTAGCAGAGCCTATTGAAGGGCGTACGGTATTTGATTTTCAGTTTCCTAATACCAGCAAAGGTATTCATAGTATTTCGATGGCTGTTGGTGGTGCTAGCTGGGTAAATGTGCCTGGAATGATGGCACAGTATGATAATTGCTTGGCTAGTGCGCATGATTACAATTCGCCTCGCAATCCCGATAGTATTCCGATTTATGAACAGGTTTCAAAGATTCTTGATCGACTTTGGGATCCTATCTTGTTAACCAACTTTAATAGAAGTTTGTTCGAACGTATTTTGCGCTCGCATATTAAAGAGATATGCGTTGATATTGCACGAAATGATGATCGTTTGCTCATAGATCGGTTGCTTGATTTTGGCTATATCAACGGTGATAATCTAGAAGAGATTATAGAAGCGGTTAATGTCTTGCAAGACGCTGCGATGACTGGGTATTTACTCGAGATTAAAAGGCGAAGATTTAACCGTAGCGCTTTCGATTTCGATTTATAGGCGAACTATGGCTTACAAAATTGACGAGAAAGAAGCACGCTTCGAGCATGCTGTGAAACTCGCCAACGAGGTAATCGACGAATGTCGAGTTCAGCTTATGCTGAAGTTTCGTTTCCTCGATATGGCCTTGTGGCGCATGAAGTCCGAACCTTCCAGCGTGCAAGGTCGTTATGCCATGGCTACCGATGGCAAAAAGGTCTATTTCGAACCCTATTCAATTCTTGGCAGGTTTGACCAGTCATTTAACGACATGGTTCGTGACTACTTGCATTTGGTTATGCACTGCATTTTTAGGCACCCCTATGACGAGAACCATAAGGGTGATCATCGAGCTTGGTGGCTTGCGTGCGATGTTGTCGCTGAAAGCGTCGCAATGGAAATGTGTGGCGGTCGCTTTGATTGTGCGGAAGACAAAGATCGACGTGCTGCTCTTTCGGAATTGCGCCTGATGTGCGGGGCACTAATGCCAGGGAAGCTGTATTCATTGTTTGAAAAGGCTAACAAGGCTCCTTACGGGAAGTCTTACATGGGTCTTACGCCTGAACGCCTTAATGAATTTGCTGCTTTGTTTGAACGTGATAACCATGAAGCATGGCCAGCATATGCAAAAGCTTCTAAGGAAGATGTGCCTGGTGATATTCAAGAGCTTTCTCACGATGACGAAGATGCTGGTGAAGAAGACGGCGAAAGCACTCAGCAAGAAATGATTGTTGATGGCGAAACCGAACTTGACACTACTGATAATCAAGAAATTGAACGTCCTGATGTTGCTGAAGGAAAAGACGAGGGCGACGACGAGGCTGCTGGGGCTGACGACAATGCGAAAGACATTGATAACAGCACCGACGAAGCCGGCGACAATATAGAAGACGATTGGCATGGGTCTTCGGATAATAAAGATCATGACGAAGAGGTCGATGACCAGAAGTCTGAAGAAGAACGCGACTGGGAAGAAATTGCTAAGCAAATCGAAATGAACCTCGAATCCTTTTCAAAGGAATGGGGCGAAGAAGCGGGTAGTCTGATTGCTAGTTTAGCAATTGCTAATCGTAAGAAATATGATTACAGCGACTTCCTAAGACGCTTTACAGCCTTGTCTGAAGAAATGAAGATTAACGACGACGAGTACGACTATATCTTCTACACCTATGGTCTTGAACTGTATGGCGATATGCCACTCGTCGAACCACTTGAATACAAGGAAACCCAGCGTATTCGTGATTTCGTCATTTGTATAGATACATCAGAATCTTGTCGTGGTGATCTGGTTCGAAAGTTTGTCGAGCATACCTTTGGCATCATGAAGAAGCAAGAGGATTACGCACACGGGATTAACGTGCATGTCATCCAGTGCGACGCTAAGGTTCAGGCGGATACAAAGATTACTGATTTGCGCGACGTTGATGTGTTCATGGATGGCTTTTTCATTCGTGGAATGGGTGGTACCGATTTCCGCCCTGCCTTTGGGTATGTAAACGACCTTATCGAGCGTGGCGAGCTTCCCGATATGAAGGGTCTTATTTACTTCACTGACGGATTGGGACAATTCCCCGATAAAGCGCCTGATTATGATACAGCCTTTGTGTTTATGGATAACGGGGAAGAGCATATTCCTTCGGTGCCGCCGTGGGCTATGCGCATCATTATTGACGAAGAGGGAATCAATCGCTTTAAAAGCGGTCTATAGGAAGGAACTGAGCAGATCATGATGAATATTCAGGCAGCGAAGGACCAGATAAAAGATACCGTACATGCTTATCTGCAAAAAGACGATGCGGGCATGTATATCATTAGCCCTTCTCGTCAACGTCCTATGTTTCTTGTTGGTGCACCAGGTATCGGTAAGACAGCGATTATCGAGCAAATTGCTCAAGAGCTGGGAATTGGCGTAGTTTCGTATTCGATGACGCATCATACGCGCCAAAGCGCCTTAGGTCTCCCGCGCATCATTCATTGTGATTTCGAGGGCTTCGAATACGAAGCTTCCGAATATACGATGAGCGAAATTATCAGTTCTGTTTACGACTATATGGAACGCACGGGTTTGCGTCAGGGTATTTTGTTCCTTGACGAGATTAACTGTGTTTCCGAAACACTGTATCCGTCTATGCTTCAATTCTTGCAGTTTAAGACGTTTGGTCGCCATCGCGTTCCTGAGGATTGGGTCATTGTATGTGCAGGTAATCCGCCTGAATACAACAAGTCGGTTCATGAGTTTGATGTTGTTACGCTTGACCGCCTTCGTGAGATTGATGTCGAGCCAGATTATCCAACCTGGAAACGCTATGCCACCGAAAAGGGTATTCATCCGGTTGTTACAACGTTTCTTGAAGCCAAGCCTGACTGCTTCTATAAGGTTGAATCCAAACCTGGTGGCGGTAAAAGCTTTGTAACTGCGCGTGGCTGGGAAGATCTTGGCGAAGTAATCTCGTTGTACGAGACAATGGGCAAGACAGTTGATCTTGATTTATTCTCGCAGTTCATTCGTGACGACGATATTGCAGATCGTTTTGCGGTGTATTACAAGCTCTTTGAAAAGTATCGCTCGGATTACCAAATTGGTCGCATCCTTGCTGGGCAGGCAGATAAGGAAATCTATGCTCGCGCTGAAGAGGCTGAATTTGATGAACGCTTAGCTTTGCTGGGGTTGCTGCTTGATGCTGTTGGCAATCAGTGTAAAGCTGCTCTTGATCACGAAAGCGTTGTTGTCGAGCTGCGTGATATGTTGCGTGCTGCTAAGGGCAGTCTGCTTGATGGTGCTTCTGTTGATAGCGCTGTTGCGGCACCGCTTCATAAACGCCAGGAAGCACTTGAGCGTAAGCTTGCTTCTGGTACCGCGAAGGCTGATTGGGTGCGTCGCGAAAACCTTGTAGTACGTGCAGTTCGCTCGCTTATTAATGATTGTGAGCTTGCAGGCACCATGGAAGGCGAAGCTGCATTTAATACGATTAATGCCTCGTATCGTAAGCAGGTTGATGAAATCGAACCGCTGGTAAATGAGGCAAATCTCAAAATGAATAATGCCTTCGATTTCGTCGAAGAAAGTTGGGGTAACGCGCGCGAGATGCTTGTCTTTGTGGCTGAGCTAACTACTCGTTCAGCAACTACGCAGTTTATTGCGCATTACGGTAATGAAAAGTATTACAAGCACAACGATGAGCTTCAGGTAGATGCCACACGCAGCGATTTATCATCACGCATTCGTGAGCTTACAGAGCTTGAGCGTGGTGAAAACTATTTCCATGAATATGTAGCTGAAACCTTGGGTGGTGATATGGCTGGTGCTGCTGGTATCGGCCATGCAAATCAGACGCCGCTTGGAAAGGTGTCCGAGGGATCTGCTAAAAAGTCAGGTATGTGGGATTACTACGACGGTCGTGAAGCTGAATGGGGTTTTGCTAGCATGTCGCGCATGACGCTTCCTGGGCTTAAGGATATGCGGGTTCTTGATGTTTGCTGCCGTCGTGGCAAGGGTGTTTACAAAATATCTGCTCGTGTAGGCGCAAAGGGTCGCGCTATTGGCGTTGATTGGTCCGAAGACTACATTCGCGATGCCAAGGCTGGTATGGAACGTGCCTGGCACGACAACCATTTAAAAGAAAACAATATGGAATTCCATGTTGCTTGTCCTGAGGATCTTATGCAAGCAGGCATTGGGGATAACTCGGTTGATGCGGTTTACATCAACAACATCATGACTTTGTTGTACGACCCGCAAAAAGCTCTTTGTGAGTTCTATCGCGTATTAAAACCAGGTGGGTTGCTTATCTGTGAAACAGTCTTTTCTGATAAAGCTCGTGACGAAGAAACCTATGAAGCTGCACGTGTGCTTGGAAACAGTATCCAAGCAGGTCGAACGCAAGAAGAATTCTTTGCACAATTAGCTGAAGCTGGCTTTGCGAATCCTGAAGTTGTTGACGAGCTTCCTGTTGAAGCTGATACGGGTTACAAATTTGGTCAAAAGGTAGCAACGGTTCCCACGACTGAAGACGTGAAGTTTACCGCAGTCGCCATTAATGTTCGTAAGCCTGAATAACTATTGCAACTAACTGTTGGTTAGCACGATAACTGGGGCAGAGGTTTCTCTGCCCCAGTTATGTTTGTAAAACCTGATTTGTCGGACTGAAAACAGCTATAATTGGCACGTCAAAATCGTTTCACTGGAGGAAGTATTGGAAATCCAGCAATTACGTCATATGCAGGCAGCTGCGCGTCATTCAAGCTATGCACGTGCTGCTACTGAGTGCTTTACAAGTAGGCAAAACATCGCGCATTCAGTAAAAGCACTCGAAGCTGAACTGGGGGTATCCCTTTTTGAGCGAAAGGGTAACGGGGTTGTCTTAACGCCAACAGGAAAAATCGTTGCACGTCGCGTTGATGGCATTATTGCTTCAGTCGACAACCTTCGTTCCATGTTTGGTGAACGTGCTGAACAACAGCGTACTATGAGCTTAGGTGTTAGCAACAATCTTCTTTCTAATGTGCCTTACGGTATTGATGACCTGATGGGTGATGATGAAAATCGTTGGCGTTTTATCGAAATGGATTGCGAGCGTTGCTATCGTGCAGTTTTGTCGGGCAAAGTTGATGCCGCTGTAGTTTCTTGCATGAAGCGTGATTTCCAAAGTTGCAGTTCATACGAAGTAATGGTTGCGCCTTCGTATCTCTTAACAAGTGAATCATCTCCGCTTGCAGCGAAAGATTCAGTGTCGGTGTCAGATTTGAAAACTCAGCGATTGCTGCTTATGTCAGTTCCTCCGTTCCAGTACGAGCCTTTGTTTGCTCAGCTTGATTTTCTTGGTTATGACCGCGACAACATCGATGTTATCGCGTCGACTGATTCAATGTTGCATTTAATTCGTACTTCAGGTGAAGGGGTTAGCGCCATTGTTACTGCGAAGTTTGCGGATAATCCTCCTGAGGGAACAGTGGTTATGCCTATTTCCGGCCCACAATTGAAGTGGCATTTTTATATACTGTATAGGTTATCTGCCGAAAGCTCTAATATTGTAATGAAGCTTGCTCAAAGTGTTAGGGAAGTGCTTGATGCGGATTCAATCGACGGATACAAGAAGTAATAATAGAAGTCGATTGCAAGCTTAAGCAGGGGGTTCTGGTGCTTACTACAGCTCAAATACTTTCAATCATCGTGTTCGTGGTAGTCATGGCGCTGGTGGTTTCGGAAAAGATCCATCGTGCGGTTGCTGCGCTCGCGGGCGCTGTAACGCTGCTCGTTGTGTCTTCAATTAGCGCGATTGGCTCTGGTGAATTGGTCATTTTCAAAAGCTTTGAGTCAGCTCTTGAATCAATCGACTTTAATACTTTGGCCGTTTTATGCGGCATGATGATGTTTGTAGGTGTGGTAAAGCTATCAGGCCTTTTTGAGTTTGTAGCAATCAAGTCTGCAAAGCTGTGCAAGGGCGATCCTTGGAAAATCATGGTGGTCTTTGCCATCATTACAGCTGTATTTTCGGCATTCCTCGATAACGTAACTACGATTTTATTGATTGGTCCTATGACTATCATGTTGTGTCGAACGCTTAAGATTGATGCAACACCGTTCTTACTTGTAGAAATTCTTGCTTCAAATGTTGGTGGTACGGCTACGCTTATCGGCGACCCGCCAAACATCATGATTGGCTCGGCTGCTGGGCTTACCTTCTTTGATTTCATTCGCTATGACGCGCCAGCAGTTGTTGTCATGATGGTCGTCATTATTATCATCTTCAAGTTCATGTATGGTCGTAAGCTGCATGTAGCTGAAGAAGATATGCAACACGTAATGGAACTTGACGAGAATGATGCCATCGAAAATCATTTCTTGTTCCGCGTTAGTCTTATCATGATTGCTTTCGTTACGGTGGCATTCATGGCTCATGGCGCCCTGAATCTTGAGTCAGGTGTTATTGCGCTGACTGCCGCAGCAATTATCTTGCTTATATCGCGCGCCGATTTGGAAGAGGTAATTCACGATGTAGAATGGCCAACCATTGGTTTTTTCCTTGGCCTGTTCATCGTTGTTGGTGGTATGGAACATACAGGTGTCATCGAAATGATTGGTACCTGGATGGTTGATATTACCGGTGGCGATATTGTGTTGCTTATCATCGTTCTTCTTTGGGGCTCTGCTATCTTGTCTGCCATCCTGGACAACATTCCTTTCGTTGCAACCATGATTCCCATCATTGCAGTTATGCAGGCGCAGGGCGTTGATGTTGCGCCGTTGTGGTGGGCGCTTTCTCTGGGCGCATGCTTGGGTGGCAACGGAACTTTGGTTGGCGCATCAGCCAATGTGGTGCTTTCTTCGATTGCAAACCGCGAAGGTTATCCCATTTCATTTATGAGTTTCACGAAAATTGGCTTCCCAATCATGGTTGTTACCGTTGCAATTGCAACGGTGTATATGCTGGTGTTGAATACATTGGGTATGTTCTAGCTCATTTAGGCTTTTCAGATAGGCAATTTACCGATTAGCTGTTTCGTTTACGGGTTAAGTCCCGTATAATCCACCATTGTTCATTACGCGGTTGATAGGGGATACCGTGTGATTTGCAGTAAGTTTGGTATAGAAGGGGAGTTTATGAAACCGTACAAGACAGTAATTTACAGCTTCTTGCTCGGCGGCCTGTTCTGCCTTATCGCACAGGCACTTGCTGGCTTCTGGAGCGCAGCCCTTACTGGCACCGCCATGGAATTCTTTAAGGGTGGCGCTGTGCTCGTCAGCCTGGGTGTTATTGGCTTCTGCCTTGGTGGCTTTGCCATTTATCAGTATTTCGAGGAATGGGCCACCTTTGGTGCTTTGTTCCCGTTTGCTGGTTTCGCAATGGCTGTTGGTATGAAGATGGTTGTGCCGTGGACCAAGGGCGCAAGCCTCGGCAAGGCTATCTGGCCTGGTGCATGGCTTGTAATTTGGTTCAATGCTGTTGGCGCTGTTGTTTGCATCGCTTTTGGTTATGTTGCAGGCATGATGGGCTGGCAGCCGCCGCATTACGATGCCATTCTGGCTTCTACCGACACTATGGTTGTTCTTACCATTGGTATTCGCGCTTTTGTTGGCGGCGGTCTTATCTGCGCTGTGTTCCAGATTATCTGGCTGGTTGTTAAGAGTGCTGTTCCTTCCGCAAAGCACGTATGGATCCTGATGGGCGGTTGGATGTGCGGCGCAATCTTCTGCCTGCCTGGTCTGTCTCAGTGGTTGGTTGCCGAATTTGGTCAGGGCTTCCAGTGCCTGATCCCCGTTGGTGGTTACAATATGTTCAATGTTGGTTATGACCTCTTCCTGGGTGGCGAACATGCAGCAGAGGGTCTGGTTCACCTTGGTTCCTTCCTGCTGGCTGTCTTTGGTCTGTTCTTTACTGGTCTTGGCACGTTTGTCATTTGGAACGCTAAGTTTGGTCGTAAGAACCTTGCTCAGGTTCATTTGGAAAAGGCTCAGCATGCTGTTGCCGAGTGCGAAGCACATATGGCACCTGCTCCTGCTGCTGAAGCTCCTCAGACTGAATAACGAACCTTACCTAGATTCGTTAGTAAAAGAAGCCATCCCGAAAGGGATGGCTTCTTTGTTTTGCCTCTAAAGATGTAAGAAAGAGAAGTGTCTACAAGGAAATTGGCTCTAGGGCAACTTCTCTTAAGTAGGTGCCTTCCTCGTCATCTTCGAGGAGACAAATAGAAGTAGCTGGCTGAATGTTAAGGCCTTTAAGCAAGGGTAAAAACTTCAACGGGAAGCTTAAAGAATGTGCTTCCGTGTTTTCAATAAAATCAGTTTTTCCCTTGCGTAAAAGAGTTTCAGCAACAAGCTTTGTATCATCGCCAAACACTTTTCCGCATTTCAGGAAGAAGTCATTTTCATCAAACGAGAAAACGGGGTGAATAGACCTTCCTCGTTCGTTACGTAATCTCATTTCAGAACGATGTTTGTTGTCAAGCGAGCAATAATGCATGCCAAAAGGTACGTCGTGTTCGATACCCCATAGCATGAGCTCAAGGCACAGTTCTTCACTTCCAGCTACGGGAAGACCGCCTGAATAGCCATAGTCATACATGACGTCAAAAGGTGGATTGCGGATTTCAAAACCGCGCGCTTCGTATTCTTCCCAGCTGTGGAACGGGAAGCAGAATTCAAGAAGATTAATGCCATCAATACCGATTTCAGCCCAACGAGCAAAGAGCTCATGCATGCGTTCGTCAGTGTTGGGAATGATGGGCATTTCGACCATAAGCGAGGGAATATAGCGTTTGGCAATTTCCATGCCTTTCAGAACACGCTCTTGTCGATCAAGGGGGTCATCCTGTTTTACGCTAAAACGTATTTCATCAAGACCAGCATCGCGTAGACGCTGAGCACCTTCTTCAGTTAGCAAATCGCCTGAAGTGTACATACGTTTATGAGCTGAAGGGAAGCGCTCCTCAGCTTCTTTGAGCAGCTCGATTGAATCATCAAGAACTAATAGTGGTTCTCCGCCGGTTAATCCAAGTACAGCAAGACCATCGTGTCCATAGCGACGTTCGGCATCTTCGATGCCGTCGTGCCAAGGACAGCCTTCGCGAACAAATTTTTCGTAATCAGCGACGTTGTAATTGAAGCAGAAATAGCAATCACGGTGGCACTTAAAGGTTGTCGAGAATGTTTCTGAGCCATTATTACCCGTGCATTCTACGCACGCCTTTGATTGCCAACCCCAAACTATCGAAGCACCACCATTATTAAACTGCGCACCCTTTACGCGCAGTTGTTCACGTAAGGAATCAATCTTTTTTTGATTGTGACCTGCCTGAGCAAACTTGACGCCCTTAGCAGTAAGGGCGTCAAGATATTGTTTGCTTCCCTCGTCGTATTCCTGAAGTTCCGACTCGAGAATTTTGTTTTGCATGGTTCTCCTAATAGGCAAGCAGTTTATTTAATGCCTGCATGTATCTCTTGCAGCGACTTCACTTGATTTGAGCCGCTATCTTTGACGGTTTTAATACCAATGGCGGCAGCCTTACCAGCAGCCATAGTGGTCATATATGCTACGTGTGACTTAATGGCTGCACGACGCATTGCGCTGCCATCATCTGCCGACTTCGTCGTCGTAGAAGGCGTATTGATGATAAGGTCAGCATCGCCGTTTGTAATAAGGTCAATCACGTTGGGGCGACCTTCTGAAGCCTTCAGGGTTAACGTTGCGGGAATACCAGCTTCAACTAATGCATCGCGTGTACCGCGAGTTGCAATAATTTCGAAGCCTGCATCAATAAGCGCACGGCCAAGTTCCACGAGTTCATCTTTGTCTCGGTCAGAAATGCTAAGCAGGGCAGTGCCACCTAAGGGCAGCACAGTTTGCGTTGCTTCCTGCGATTTGAAGAAGGCTTCACCAAAGGTGCTTGCGAGGCCAAGTACTTCGCCAGTCGAGCGCATTTCGGGCCCAAGGACAGGGTCGACCTCAGGGAACATATTGAAGGGGAATACTGCTTCCTTGACGCCGTAGTGGTTGTAAGTGACGTCTTTCAGCTGAGGAACAGGAGAAGGACGGTCGGTCAGCGGCATGGTAATAACTTCAGTAGCAATTTGAACCATTTGGATGCCACAGACCTTTGAAACCAGCGGCACCGTTCGGGATGCGCGCGGGTTAGCTTCAAGGACGTAAACCTTTTCGCCTTCGATTGCGTATTGGATGTTCATAAGACCACGAACATGCATTGCTTCAGCAATCAGGCGGGTGTATTCCTTAATGGTTGCCAAGTGACTATCGGAAATAGTGACAGAAGGCAGAATGGCGGCGGAGTCACCAGAGTGGACGCCTGCCAGTTCAACATGTTCCATAACGGCGGGTACATATGCATGGGTGCCATCGCAAATTGCGTCCGCTTCACACTCAAGCGCATGGTTTAAGAAGCGGTCGATAAGAATGGGGCGGTCAGGCGTTACGCCAACCGCTGCTTCCATATAGCTGCGCAGATTTTCGTCGTCATAGACAACTTCCATGCCGCGGCCACCCAGAACATACGAAGGACGCACCATGACGGGGTAGCCAATGGAATGAGCGATATCAAGTGCTTGCGCAACATCGACAGCCATGCCAGCTTCGGGCATGGGGATGCCAAGGCGATCCATCACTTCGCGGAATCGATCACGGTCTTCAGCAAGGTCGATAATCTCAGGGGACGTGCCCAGGATATTAACACCTGCTTCTTCAAGTTCGCTTGCTAGGTTAAGTGGCGTTTGACCACCGAACTGAGCAATAACGCCAAGTGGCTTTTCTTTTTCGTAAATCGAAAGCACATCCTCGGCAGTTAAGGGTTCGAAATACAGCTTGTCTGAAGTATCGTAGTCGGTCGACACTGTTTCTGGGTTGCAATTAACAATAATGGTTTCGAAGCCAAGCTTCTTCAGTGATTTGGCTGCATGTACGCAGCAGTAGTCAAATTCGATACCCTGACCAATACGGTTGGGGCCACCGCCTAAAATCATGACCTTGCGCCCGTTGCTAACCGTGCTTTCATCGGCCACATTGTAGGTGGAGTAGTAGTAGGCGGAATCTTGCGTCGAAGAAACGTGCACGCCTTCCCATGCTTCAGTGCAGCCAATTTCTGTACGATGTTCGCGAATCTTCTTTTCAGGAATATCAAGCAGCTGAGCAAGATATTTATCGGCAAAGCCGTCTTTCTTAGCCTGAACAAGTACGTTGTCGGGCAGCATTTGTGTTGGGTGGCTAGCTGCGAAGTTGCGAATATCTTCCTCTTCGGCAACGAGTTCGGCCATTTGCTCGATGAACCAACGCTTAATCTTTGTCAGCTCGAAAAGTTCGTCAACTGTTGCACCCGCACGCAGCGCTTCGTACATAACAAATTGACGTTCAGATGTGGCGGTAACAAGCATTGCCAGCAGCTCTTCTTTTGATTTGCCGTGGAAATCCTTAGCAAAGCCAAGGCCGTAGCGACCTTTTTCAAGCGAACGGATAGCCTTTTGGAATGCTTCTTTGTATGTTTTGCCGATTGACATAACTTCGCCGACGGCGCGCATTTGTGTGCCAAGCTTGTCTTCAACACCCTTGAACTTTTCAAAAGCCCAGCGTGCAAACTTGATGACGACATAGTCGCCGTCAGGGTAGTACTTATCCAGCGTGCCGTACTTGCCACAAGGAATTTCGTCTAGGGTTAAACCGCTTGCCAGCATCGAAGAAATCAAAGCAATGGGGAAACCTGTTGCTTTGGATGCAAGTGCTGAAGAGCGTGAAGTACGGGGGTTAATCTCGATAATGATGTCGCGATCAGTTTCAGGATCGTGAGCCCACTGAACATTGGTGCCGCCGATAACCTTAACAGCGTCAACAATGCGATAAGACTTTTCTTGCAGGCGATCAATGACAGCCTGGTCGATGGTTTGCATAGGAGCAGCGCAGAACGAGTCGCCCGTGTGCACACCCATGGGGTCGATGTTTTCGATGGTGCAAACGGTAATCATTTGACCCTTAGCATCGCGTACAACTTCAAATTCGAGTTCTTCCCAGCCCAAGACACTTTCTTCTACAAGAACTTCGGTTACCGGGGATGCAGCAAGGCCGCGCGCTACAACAGTGCGCAGCTCGTCAACGTTATAGACCAAGCCACCGCCCGTGCCGCCCATGGTGTAAGCGGGGCGTAGGACGCAGGGATAGCCAAGTTCATCAGCAATAGCAACTGCTTCTTCAACAGTATGCGAAACCTGCGAACGAGCCATTTCGATGCCAAGTTCGGCCATGGTTTGCTTAAAGATATCGCGGTCTTCACCGCGTTCGATGGCGTCGATAGGGGTACCGATTACTTCAACCCCATACTCATCGAGCACACCAGCTGCGGCAAGTGCAGAAGAAAGGTTAAGTCCCGACTGGCCACCTAAGTTTGGTAACAGTGCGTCAGGACGCTCTTTTTCGATGATTTCGGTTAGACGTTCGACATTCAGCGGTTCGATGTAAACCGAATCAGCAGTTTCTGGATCGGTCATGATGGTTGCAGGATTGCTGTTGACCAGAACAATTTCGTAGCCAAGATTACGCAGCGCCTTGCATGCTTGCGTGCCAGAATAGTCGAATTCGCATGCTTGCCCAATAATGATAGGTCCGCTTCCGATGATAAGAACCTTCTTGATATCGTCGCGTTTGGGCATAGCTTCGCTCCTTGTCAATCACAGCATTTAAATACGGTATAGTCATTGTAAAGCAAGATTACTTTCGGAGGGATAGTATGAACCGGTTAGCGGAAGCAACAGCTTTCATTTTTGATTGTGACGGAACTCTACTTAATTCGCTTGAAGCATGGGACGAAGCTGAACATGATTTGTTTGCCCAGACAGGGCCGCTATCTCAGGAACAAGATGATGAAATCCATTCGTCTGCTTTAGAGCATGCTGCAGAAATCTTTCATACAAAGTATGGGGTTGGTGAAAGCGCAGAAGCTGTGTTTAACCATCTAGAAGGTCACCTGCTTCCTTTTTATCGTGATGTGGTTGAACCTATGCCTGGCGCATGCGAATTTGTACGTTCAGTGTACGAAGCAGGAAAACCTTGCGTTGTTCTGTCATCTAGTCCACGTCGCTATCTTGAAGCAGGACTTCGTCGTGTGGGTATTCTTGATTGTTTTACTGACTTGATTACTCCCGATGAAGTAGGGGTTTCTAAGCAGGATCCCCGTATTTATGAGTATGCTTTAGAAGTTCTTGGAACCAAAAAAGAAAACACCTGGGCTGTTGATGATGCTCCGTATGCTGTTCAGGTAATGTCGCAGTTTGGTTTGAAGACCATTGGTGTTGCTGCGGGCTGTTCTGAAGAGCGAAGGGCTCAACTTCTGTCTCATGCAAATCTAGTTGTGGAGACGCTTTGCGAATTACCTCTACTGTAATTTGGTACCTCAAATGGGTTTCATCTAAAATATGCGGGTAAACGCAGTCGAATCGAAGGGTTAAATATGGCGACAAAACGTGGCAGCCATGTGCGTTCTGGAAACCAGCAAGGCTCATATCAGCAGCCTGTAAATAATCAAAACTTTAACCAATCAGCGTCTAACAGCCAGCAGGCTTATGAGGAAGCTTACAGAAGTTATGTTTCGCAGCAGCGAACTCAGCAGGCGCAACAAACACAGCAGGTTCCGTACCAGCAGAATCCTTACAGGGGGTCAGGCTCGAATAATCGTGCTTCTTATGATCAACGAGCAGCTGGTCAAGATCCACGTGCGTATCAACAATATGGCGGTAACGCTCAACCTGGTGGGTATGCTCCTGTTCGTGGAGTCGGGCCTCATGGTGATTATCAGGGCTATAACCAGTCCTGGAATGCGGTTCCAAAGAAAAAGGGTCATCCTGTCCGCAATACCTTCATTGTGATTCTTCTTTTCGTATTAGTCTTTGGTGGCTTTGCGGGCTTTACTGGCTATCGTTTATATAACAGCGCAAAAGTTGTAAAGGCTGATGCCTCGAAGGTTATGACGGAAATTTCCGACCTTAAAGATCAAATTCTTGCCGAAAATCCTGATCAAGCAAATGCAACTGCGAAGGATATTGCCAAGCGTTCTGAAAATATGAAGCAGGAAACTTCAAGCTGGGAATGGACAGTAGGAAGCTTTGTTCCTGTCTATGGTTCCGATATTGCAAAGGTTAAAGAACTTGCCAATGTTTT
>JAZQRZ010000198.1:0-1577 GCA_045629845.1 Eggerthellaceae bacterium
CAGCGTTTGTATTGCAACCGACTTTGACCGTGAAGGTGAATTGATTGGTTCTGATGCACTTTCGTGTATTCAAGAAGTTAATCCAACTGCACCAGTAAGTCGTGCTCGTTATTCGGCCTTTACCAAGGAAGAGATTACGCACGCATTCTCGAATCTGGTTGATTTGGACGAAAACCTTGCGGCTGCGGGTGAATCGCGTCAGGATATCGACCTTATTTGGGGCGCTGCATTAACGCGTTACTTAACGCTGGTTAAGTTTGCTGGTTACGGCAACGTGCGAAGCTCGGGTCGTGTACAAACGCCAACGCTTGCCTTAATTGTTGCACGCGAACGTGAGCGCCTGGCCTTTATTCCAGAAGACTACTGGGTAATCAAAGGTTTGTTTGGTGAAGGCTCGAATGCTTTTGATGCGCCGCATGCAACTGCGCGTTTCAAGACTGAAGAAGCAGCCAATCTGGCAATGAGCCATGTGAAGGACGCTAAAGATGCACGTGTCGCTTCTATTGAAAAGAAAAGCCGCACGGTTAAGCCGCCAGCGCCTTTTAATACAACTAGCCTGATGGCTGCAGCTGCTGCAGAAGGTTTGTCGCCTGCGCGTACTATGCGTATTGCGGAAAGCCTGTATATGGATGGTTATATTTCCTATCCGCGTGTTGACAACACAGTCTATCCTTCGTCGCTTAACTTAGCCGACGTGGTTCGTACTATTAGTGGAAACCCTGCCTATGCGCCATATTGCAAGGAATTGCTGTCGAAGGGCAAGTTAACAGCTACGCGTGGCAACAAGGAAGAAACCGACCATCCGCCTATCTATCCCACGGCTAAGGCAACGCCTGATGATTTGGGGGCTGCAGAATACAAGCTGTACAACTTGGTTGCTCGTCGCTTCTTAGCTACGCTTTCTGAAGCGGCGGTTGTTGAAGGAACGAAGGTAACACTGGATGTTCCGGGAAGCGCTTCAGGTAATCAAGAACAGTTTATTGCTCGTGGCGACGTTACGGTAAAAGCTGGGTTCCGAGCAATTTACCCCTATGGCGTTAAGAAAGACGAACAGCTTCCTGCACTTCAGGAAGGCGAAACGCTTTCTTTCAATGGGGCAATTTGCGAAAAGAAGCAGACCGAGCCGCCAGCGCGTTACAGTCAGGGCAAGCTTATTCAGGAAATGGAAAAGCTTGGTCTTGGTACGAAGTCAACGCGTCACGCAATTATTCAGCGTCTATACGATGTGAAATACATTTCAGGTGATCCCATCGAGCCATCACAGCTTGGTATGGCAGTTGTCGACGCGCTTGATGCTTATGCGCCGCATATCACTCATCCTGAAATGACGGCCGAGCTTGAAGACGAAATGAGCAGCATTGCTGCGGGTAAAACAACCAAAGCACAAGTTGTTCGTAATTCTCGCGATTTGTTAGCGGCCGAACTTGCTGGTCTTTTGCCCGTGCAAGAACAGGTAAAAGAGGCGCTTGCTGATGCAGTTGCTGCTGATGCCTATGTTGGCAAGTGTCCTAAATGCGGCAAAGACTTGCAAATACGAGCATCAAGCAAGACGCACACCATGTTTATCGGTTGTGCTG
>JAZQRZ010000199.1:0-2475 GCA_045629845.1 Eggerthellaceae bacterium
TCTTCCTAAGACCGCTTGGCCTCCGACTTTGGGCACGTGGTACCACCAATCGCCTACGTTATACCTCAACTCATCGATTGTAGTATCACCATATTTTGCGCAATCAAGATAGCAGCCACCTTCCCCATTGGTATACCTAAGAATATCTGGATACGATTGAGCATAAGCGTACCCAAACTCACCAGAAGTTGAAAAATTCAATAGATGGAAAGTAGTAAATAAACCAGTGTCTATTTCGATATACCGCTCGCTACCTTCGATAACAGTTGCATTAGCTATTGAATCAGAATAAACCTTTGTGGTGACGGTTACATATTTGGTTGCTTGTACCTGCAAATCATCCCAAGCGCTAACTCTCAAATCATTAGTTGCGCCACCAACCGCCGCTACCTGAAGGACATCAATCGCATTGGCTGTCGTTGTCGACATCGCTAACAGAGAACTATTAATAACGTTGAACATTTGAGAATCGCTTGTTTCATCGCCTTCAGAAACAGAGCTTTCTTCTTGCAGCACCGCCACGCCATCTTTGTCACTTATCGCAACAGGCGTACTCGTTCCTGCAGCGCCAAAAAGCTGCTCTTGAATGTAGCTATCGTCAACACGATAAACTGCAGCGTCTGTTGCAGCGGGCGCCTGCAACCAGAAGATAGTGCCAAAGTTGCGATGCGGATCGTTGCCCACGTAGAAAGAATCCAGCACCACTTGCTCTTCATCAGCATCAACCCACAAATCATCGGTCCAAGCAGCCATAGAACGCGGGCCTAGCACCTTAAGCTCGGCGTTACCATACGGACGCGCAGTTAACGGCTTTGCAATGCCAGCCAAACCCAGGCCAGAAACGCAATCAGTCGTAAATGTAAGCTTTACGCGACCATCATGTTCTTCAGGCGTTTCGTTTTCGGGGTCGCGCGCCTGTTCAGTATCGTTTTTCACATCGACTGGCTGGAAACCAGTTTCGTTAAACTGTGCTGACGTCGATTTAACATCGACTGCAATTTCGATAGCATCAGACACATTGCGGTCAACCGCATCGGTTTCGATTGTTATCTCGACAGGAGTCTTCGGCTGAATAGTGGCGCCATCGACCTGAATAGAAATATCAAGGTACTTGGTATAGAAAAGGTATTCGTCCTTTTCTATCTTCAGACGTTCAGAAAGCTTGGCATTACGAGCAGCCATATCAATCTTATTGACGAAGCGCTCGGTTTCTAACGGACGATCTTTATAGGCAAGATCTTCGCGCCACTTAGGATCTTCTGGTTCGGGCTGAATTTGAACAACCGAAAGCTGAGCACCTTCGGGAATACCAGCTGCTTCGTCGTACTTCAACTTAACCGTAAAGTGAATGCCATCTGCGGTAACAATCGTGCGTTCGAGCATGGGCTGCGACTGTTCTTCTTCAACGTTGGCTACTGTCTGCGCCTGTACATTTTGATTTACACTTACCCCTTCATCGCCAGAAGCAGGAATACTTGGAACATCCTGTGACGAAGAAGCTGATTCTGATTCATCTTCAGCGGCAGCACTTGCTTCACTAGATGCACTCGACTGCGATACCTCTGAAGTAACGCCTGGCATAAGCTCGTCATCGATTGCCATTACCGCAAGCGCCAGTGCACCTTCGCCAGAAGTGGCACTATTGGACGTAAAGGTAGGAACCACGCCTGCTGCGCACAACGTTGCCGTAAGCAGTACCGCTGTTAGCGATTCGACCATAGCGGCGCCAGCACTGCTGCGAAGGCGCTGCCACAGACATTCAAACACGTTATGTGGTTGCCTTGCTGCCATTCCAGTATGTTCCCCCTGGTTAGGCTTGTGATTATGCTCATGCCAAATTCGCGTCATGTTACATCACCACAGCCTACGAATAGTTCTTTGCCAACGCTTCAGGCGAAGGCCAATCGCCATAATGCACCGTAAGCGGCGACGAATCTGCCTGAGCGCCGCGCAATGCATTAATTGATTTGAATGGATACGTTCCTGCATAGTTTTGGGCAAGCATCTTGTCGTAAGGGACGGCCGCTTGTGCGCCCGTAGCAAACGAATTGTAGATAGCAACGCTGTCGTCGAACGCCGCAACGCTACTTGCAGGCGCGTTCGCCACTGCCCCAAGGCCATCATTAATAAAGCCAAAGTACCAGTTGTTTGACATTGATACGCCCGACGTATTGCCTGCAAACGCACCAATCGTTCCACCAAGTACCAAGCCTGTCGTGTAGCAATTGCTGATTGAAGCACCTTCGGCATACCCAACGAAGCCGCCCGCATTGGCACCGCCCTGCGCCGAACATGTTGAGTAGCAATTAGAAATGGTTGCACCTGTTGCAGTACCAACAAGGCCGCCTGAATTGCCGCCAGACAACACATTGATGTGCGCATTTCCGCTGGTCGAGGACAAGTATGCCCCACCTTGCGTGTGACCACCCGAATAGCTATCAGTCAGCGTAGCATTGGTTGCCTGACCAACAAGAC
>JAZQRZ010000200.1:0-3169 GCA_045629845.1 Eggerthellaceae bacterium
CTGGTCCTGGGCACCCTGCCGACGCAGGCAGCTGCGAAGCGATCATCCGCGAGCTTTCTGGTGTACTGCCCATCTTGGGTGTGTGCCTGGGGCACCAAGCTTTTTGCGAGACCATTGGTGCTACGGTTGGCCATGCGCGTCAGCTGATGCACGGCAAGCAGTCGTTGGTTTCGCTTGACGTTTCAAGCCCCCTGTTCGGCGGGCTGCCTGGACGCGCCAAAGTTGCGCGTTACCATTCACTAGCCGCCGACCCCAACACGCTGCCTGCCTGCTTGAAAGTTACCGCACGCGCCCCCGATGGCGAAGTCATGGCTGTTCAACACACGCAGCACCCCACCTTCGGCGTGCAATTCCACCCCGAATCAATCATGACCCCCGACGGCAAACAAATGCTCCGCAACTTTTTGAACGTAACAAAGGGATAGCCCTGTATCGCCGACCATTTCACTCAGAGTTTCGACGGAAGGAACACAACAATGATTAAGGAAGCAATCGAAAAGATCGTGATGAAGGATGACCTAACCTTCGACGAAGCGCATACGGTCATGTACGAAATCATGAGCGGCGAAACCTCGCCGACGCAAAACGCTGCTTTCCTCGCAGCACTTTCAACGAAAAGCACCAAGGCCGAAACGATTGACGAGATTTCGGGTTGTGCCGCAGCCATGCGCGAACTGGCGGTTCCGGTAGCCCATCCGGACATGGAAGTGCTCGAGATTGTTGGCACAGGCGGCGATCGCTCGAACACCTTCAACATTTCCACGACCGCGGCATTTGTAATTGCAGGCGCTGGCGTAAAGGTGGCCAAGCATGGCAACCGCGCGGCATCGTCGAAAAGTGGCACGGCCGACTGTCAAGAAGCGCTGGGCGTAAACATTGACCAAGATCCCCAAAAGGCCATTCAACTGCTAGAAAACGCAGGCGTGTGCTTTTTCTTCGCGCAAAAGTACCACCCGGCCATGAAGTATGTTGGCCCCATCCGCAAGGAACTGGGCTTCCGCACTGTATTCAACATCTTGGGGCCACTGACCAACCCTGCCTCGCCCGAATACTTCCTGCTGGGCGTATACGACGAATACCTGGTCGAACCCGTGGCAAAGGTACTTGCCAACCTGGGCGTCAAGCGCGCGCTGGTCGTGCATGGTCAAGACCGCATGGACGAGATTTCGTGTTCGGCACCTACGACCATCTGCGAGCTGCGCGAGGGGTATTACCGCACCAGCGTGATTGAACCCGAAGATTTCGGAATTGAACGCTGCTTGAAGAGCGACGTGGTTGGTGGCACAGCCGAAGAGAATGCGCAGATCACGCGTGACATTCTGGCTGGTGTTGAACGCGGCCCAAAGCGAGACATCGTGCTTTTGAATGCGGGTGCTGCCCTGTTTGTGGCAGGTGCTGCCGAAAGCATCGCTGACGGCGTGCACTTAGCTGTCAAGACCATCGATTCAGGCGCTGCCCAGCGCGCGCTGGAAACCTATATCGCCGAAAGCAACAAGTAATCGTAGGCGATGGATTGCACGTAGGGACGCACTCCGTGCGCCCGTCGGCGAAGCCGGCATGCACTAAAAGCGCGTAGCGCAACACTGTTGAGGAGAAACATGACATCAATTTTGGAAGAATTAGCGGGGGCAGCGCGGGAACGCGTAGCACGCGATAAGGCGCAGATATCGCTTGACGATATGCGCGCACTGGCAGCCGCGACGCCCGCCCCACCTTCGTTCTACGACGCGCTTGCGCAACCAGGCATGTCGTTCATCTGCGAATGTAAAAAAGCATCGCCTTCGAAGGGGCTTATTGCACCCGACTTCGACCCCGTCACCATCGCACGCGACTACGAAGCGGCAGGCGCAGCAGCCATCTCGGTGCTAACCGAGCCAACGCGCTTCCTTGGTAGCGACATCTATCTGCGTAACGTAGCAACCGCCGTAAGCATCCCCCTGCTGCGCAAGGATTTCACGGTGCACGAATACATGATTTACCAGGCCCGCGCGCTGGGCGCATCCGCAGTGCTGCTGATTTGCTCGCTACTCGACAAAGCAACGCTTTCGCACTACTTGACCGTATGCAAAAACGCTGGCCTAGATGCACTGGTAGAAGCCCACGATGAAACAGAAGTTCAGCGCGCAGTGGCCGCAGGTGCGCGCATCATCGGCGTAAACAATCGTAACTTAGCCGACTTCACCATCGACTTCAACAATTCAATTCGCCTGCGCAAACTGGTGCCACCCGAGGTGCTGTTCGTCACTGAATCGGGCATTCGCACAGCCGATGACATTGCACTGCTGGCAACACACAACGTAAACGCCGTTTTGATTGGCGAAACGCTGATGCGTGCACCTGACAAGCGCGCCATGCTAAACGAGCTGCGCGGCCAAACCCAAGGGAGCCAAGCATGACAACGCGCATCAAATGCTGTGGCATGTTCCGCACCGAAGACATTGCGGCCATAAACGCCGCAAAGCCCGATTACTGCGGCTTTGTCATCGACTTTCCCAAATCGCATCGCAGCATATCGGTTGAACAGGCACATAAGCTGCGTCAACAGCTTGATGAAGACATACAGGCTGTCGGCGTATTCGTCGATAAAACACCCGAATTTGTGGCCGATGCGGCACACAACTGCAAGCTTGACGCCGTACAACTTCACGGTAGCGAAGATGAAGCCTATCTACAAAAACTGCGCACGCTAACCAGCACAAGCATTATTAAGGCGTTCAAGGTTCGCACGCCTGCAGACCTTGAAAATGCACGCACGTCAAGCGCCGATTTCGTCCTGCTTGACAACGGCCAGGGCACGGGCGAAAGCTTCGACTGGGATCTGCTGAAAAACTTCGACCGCCCCTACTTTTTGGCTGGCGGCCTAACCCCCGAAACCATTCCAAAGGCAATCGAGCGCCTGCATCCCTTTGCTTTGGATATAAGCAGCGGCATCGAAACTAACCGCTTAAAGGACCCTAACAAGATTAAGCAAGCAGTAAGAAGAACTAAACAAGCAGGCATTCAGGTTGTTTGAGGTAAATGCACCACTACAAACAACCATCTAGAAAGGAGATCATTCAATGCCAACTAATATTCATGGACGATTCGGCGATCACGGCGGGCAATATATTCCCGAAACGCTGATGAACGCCGTTATCGAATTGGAAGAGGCGTACAACCGCCTGAAAGA
>JAZQRZ010000201.1:0-11933 GCA_045629845.1 Eggerthellaceae bacterium
ATCGTTAACACGTGCAAACGAACAAAACAGGCAGTCCTTCGGACATGTCGTAGCATTCAAGCCAATCTGTGCATGAATTTCAGCAATGCCATCGGTTGCCTGCATCGAAAGCTCTTGACCAGCCCAGCGAATATAGGCAGCTTCTTTGCTTGTCTCGGGCACGGAATACAACTCAAGCGTTTCCGCTTCGGTAAGACCCTTGCCCTCAAGTGCCTTTTCTACAATCTCGTAAATTCGGCTATCAAACACCTGCATGGCGCATTCCTCTCTCTTTCTTAGAACAAAACCGAGGCCACCAACCTCGGAACTCTTTCGCCTTTATTACTAAATCGAACGCTTGGGAAGTTCGATGGCTTCAGGATTAGATTTCACTATCTGCACGATTCCGATAACAACCGCCACCGCACACAAGACCCAAACAACAGGAGCGGTACTGTTGCACATCATTTCAGCTTTTGCACATGTGCCAATGGAAAACGGCGCAGGTATACATGCAGCAATAGCAGCTACCGCAATATATACAACCGCCATTGCTCGACGGCCAGAATGATCCTTGCAGGTAATTGCCATAAGCGCAACAACAACCCCAATGATTGGAATGAACGTATCAGCAATAAAAGTCCAGTGACATTTCATAGGCACGCTATTGCCATTCGCAAGCTCGAGCATCCCAGGACATCCGCCCATAACAGCAGATACGATAGAAATTGCCGCCATAATGACGGCTCCTATTACACACATGATTCCCCATGCGGTTTTATTCACAACCCTCTCCCTTTCAAACACACCTTCGCAGGTTTTCGCGCAAGAAGCTTACTCTGGTTCAGATAGAACAGCGACCAAGGCTTCACACTGGTAAAACCGTGCGACTTAATTCACTATAAGACATTATCATATAATAGGTCGTATCAAGCTTGAATTACGAAAGAAACAAGCAATGCATAGCGTTTTCCAGGCATAAAAAACGGAACGGGCATGTAACCCGTTCCGTTTTTTGAATACCAATAAGAGCTTAGCTATTTGGCTTAATTACGGTGATCGATAACGCGAGCAAGCCAGTCGCCCAAGGACTGGAACACTTGCACAAGCACGACGCAAAGAATTACAGCTGCCAGCATTACATCGCCCTGGAAGCGCTGATAACCATAACGAATAGCGATGTCACCCAAGCCGCCAGCGCCAACCGTACCTGCCATTGCAGAGTAGCCAAACAGGTTAACGAAGGTAATAGCCACACCACGAACCAGTGATGGCAACGATTCGCGCAACATAACCTTCACGATAATCTGGAAATCACTAGCGCCAAAACTGTGAGCTGCTTCGATAAGACCCTTATCAACTTCAGCCAAGCTTTGCTCAACGATACGAGCAACGAAAGGCGCAGCCGCGACAGTCAGCGGCACAATTGCGCCCGGAACACCCAGTGACGTACCAACAACGAGGCGTGTGAACGGAATAATGGCGACAAGAAGAATAATAAACGGGATAGAACGCCCAATGTTGATAATCCAACCAAGTACCGTGTTAACAGCACGATTAGGGCGAATTCCGCCAGGTGCAGTAACAGCAAACCAAATGCCCAGCGGCAAGCCAATAACGTAAGCAAAGAAGCACGAGGCAAACGTCATAACTAGCGTATCAACCGTACCTTGCGCAAGAAGGGCACCATATTTGTCGATAAACTCGGCCATTAACAATCGCCCCCTTCCTGCTCTTGTTCAAGCTCGTGACGGGGAGCATTGCTAATACCCCACCCCAACAGTTCGCGTGTTACTTCGCTTTGCGGGTTAGCAAATACTTCAGCAGTAAGGCCTTCTTCAACGATTTGACCCGAATCGATAACAGCAATGCGGTTACAAATGCGACGAGCCACGGCAAGCGAGTGCGTAATTACAACCATGGTGACGCCCAGCTCTTCGTTAATGCGAGCCAGCAAGTCAAGCACCTGTAAAGTCGTACGCGAGTCAAGTGCACTGGTTGCTTCGTCACACAGCATGTAACGCGGCTCGTTAGCAAGCGCACGCGCAATAGCAACACGCTGCTGCTGACCACCTGAAAGTTCGCTTGGATAACGATTGGCCTTGTCATCAAGGCTAACAAGACTTAAAAGCTCATGCGCACGCTTTGCGCTATCAGCCTTCGACTCGTGACGAATCTCAAGAGGAAACATGACATTCTGCAGCACGGTACGCTGCTGGAACAAGCTAAAGTTCTGGAAGATCATGCCAATATTCGAACGCAGCTCGCGCAGCTGTCGCCCTTCGTAATTAGTAATATCGACATCATCAATGATGACCTGACCTTCAGTCGGACGCTCGAGCAGGTTAAGTAAACGCACCAGCGTAGACTTACCAGCACCCGATTCGCCGATGATGCCAAAAATGTCACCATCCTCTATACGCAAATTAACGCCCTGAAGGGCGCGATGATCGCCATCACTGGCGTTATATACCTTGCCTATGTCACGTAGTTCTATCATGCAGTCCTCGTTATTTCTTGCCCTATTCCATTGGGCTGTTTACGCACGTTGCTCCCAGGGTTTCAGCCCTGGGAGCAACAGACCTGAGTTGCGTATTGTACCGCGTTACTTCACGGAAAGCACGGCACCATCAAAGGTCTTCTCGATGTATTCAGCAATCGAAGGATCCTGGATGGCCTTAACAAGAGCCTGAATCTTTGCGGAAGACTGGTTGCCTTCAAGAACAACAACAACGTTCTTGTAGGTCTGAGCAGCCTTACCATTCGGGTCTTCAACTGCCAGAGCATCCTTAGCAACCGACAGATTTGCACCCAGAGCATAGTTGGAATTGATAGCAGCAATGTCAACGTCAGCCAGAACGTTCGGAATCGTTGCAGCTTCGAGTTCCTTGATCTGCAGGTTCTTCGGGTTCTCCACAATGTCAGCAACCGTAGCGGTAACACCAGCATCAGCCTTCAGCTTGATGAGACCTTCCTGTTCCAGCAGAAGCAGTGCACGAGCTTCGTTGGTGGTGTCGTTCGGAACAGCAACCGTTGCACCATCAGTCAGATCAGCAAGCGCCTTGGTCTTGCCAGCATACAGACCAAACGGCTCGTAATGAACAGCAGCAACGCTTACCAGGTGAGTGCCATTTTCCTCGTTGAAGGTTTCGAGGTAAGGAACATGCTGGAAGTAGTTAGCGTCAACTTCGCCTTCTTCTGTAGCGGTGTTCGGAAGTACGTAGTCGTTAAATTCCTTAACGACCAGCTTGTAGCCTTCCTTTTCCAGCAGCGGAGCAACAGCATCGTTCAGAATCTGTGCATGCGGCGTGGGGCTTGCAGCCACCGTAATGGTCTTGTCGTCAGAACCAGCAGCGCTGCCAGAAGCAGATGCACTGCTAGATGCAGCCGAGTTGCCGCAACCTGCCAGACCAAATGCCACCAAGGCACCCAGCGCAGCGGTTGCCACCGCCAAAATAAACTTACGCTTCGTTGTCTTCATTTCTTTCTCCCCTTCACTTTCAAATTGTCATCCTCAATGATGCTTACGAGATTGTAGAGATAATGCCTACCTCGAACAAGGCTTCGAATTATAGGAATACAGCGCCATTGGTTATCGATTCATCAGATAACAATCTTTATGGGTCTTGGCATAGGACGTCGCGCATTGTATGAGGCTGTGACAAAAGCTGGGTTAAGAGGACGAAGCGAGGTAAGGTAAAGCCAAGCTATCTAGGTGCTGATGTGGGGTTCAGCAAATTGTATGAGGCTGTGACGAGCGAAGGCGAGGCGGGAGCGAGGACTGTTTGAGCCTGCGAAGCAGGCAAGTTCCGCAGCTGCCGAGCCGAGAGCGAGGAACGGTTAGCCGAGGCTTGTTCGGGCGGCCCCACCAAACACTAAGAGCAGGTAAAGACTTTAGGCGCCGGTTGCTAAGCGGACGACGCGATAGGCACCATCGTAGGTACCGGTTGCGTCCGCAGCAACGATGTTGTCGCACATTTCGATGATGATTTCAGGTTCTGCTTGAATCAGGTCGATCCATGCGCAAATCTCGGGAATCGTTTCAAGTTCGTAGGTTCCGTCGCCAAGTTCAGCTGCACGGATGGCGCCCCATGCCTCATGGCCGCCAACGCGCTTAATCATAAGTTTTGGAACGGGGTAGTAGGCAAGTTCGCTGGGTTTGGTGACAAGCAAATCGCAAGCGCGCATAAGCAGGTTGGTCATATAGACTGCAGCGAAAATGTCTGAATCGCCGAAGGCATGAATGCCAGTTGCTGGGCCATCAAGTGCAGCTTCAGCGAAAGCGGCGGCTTCTTCGAAGTTGTCGAAATGCTCGCAAAGAATGTCGGTGGAAGGAATCGATGTGCGCAGCTGATTCCAGACATCGCGATGGTCACCAACGTTCACGAACAGCGTTGCTTCCCCGCGGTTGATATAGGGTAGCAAGTGTTCGATGATGGCGCGGAATAAATCAAGTTGAGCACCAGCGCCACCGACGGTAAGCAGATAGCGAATAGGGCCGTCGCCTTGTGCACGACCAATGCGGCGGTCGCAGTCGAACGGTATGTTTAGCACCAGTTCATGGTCGATATAGTGGCCAGTGTAGTACAACGATCCATCGGGCATAGGCGAAAGCTGGCGGCGCTTATCCATACCTCGTAGCGCCTTGTAGCCATAGTAGGCTGAAGGCGTTTGAATGGCGTGGGTGGCGCCTTCTGCTAAGTGAAGCGCCATGGGCCAGTTATCGGGGATAGCGTTTACAACGTTGGTAAGTCCTGCATGAATAGCTGCCTGAGCAGGCCATGCGTGCGTACCGATGAAGGGAATATCGCTTGGTAAGTCTGCATAAGGAGCAACCATCAGTTCAGCATTCTTTTGGTCGGCTGCGTTGTAGGTAAGCTTGCGGAAGCCTTCAGAATTAAGGGGTTCCCAAACCAGCTTGTTGAAGAGCCAAATCTTTTGCGAAAGACGTGAACCCATTGAATAAAGTTCGTTTTGCTGAGCAATCAAACGAGTGGCAGCTGTGTCAGGAAAGCCCATAAGATCAAACCAGAGCGGTGTAAAACCCATAGCTGCCGCAGCTGAAGCCATGGCCATAGCGATGCGGTAGTGACCAAACCCCATGCGGATATTTCCGATAACAATAGGGCTTTCAATCAAGGAAAAGTTGGCTGCTGCACCAGGGGCAGCAGGGCGCAGCCATTTAGCACCAAATCGCTCACCAACAACAGGTAAATCGGCAATTTGTAAATGACAGATTTCCGAGCCATCGCGTCCAATTTTGCGTGCGTTTTTCTCTTTTGCCTTGCATGCTTTTGCATAGGTTCGGGCGTCGATTTCGTTTCCGAAAATTACGGCTGCGCGATCGGTCATGAAAGTTCTCCTTGCCCAGGTTTGAAGGGTGGCTGGAATCTGAAATATACCCGATTTCCTGCCGAAACTCACTTGATATAATCCTTCCTACATTATAGTCGCGAAAGGGTTTTACATGGAAAAGAAGCTTGCAAGCAACAAGATCCTTTGGGTCTTTGCCATCGGTCAGTTAGGGTGGTCAACGCTTTCGGGCATTATCAATAACTGGTTGGTTAACTTTTACGAGCCTGATACGGGCACTATCGTGCAGCAAACGTTCATTACGCAGGGTGCGGTTATCTTAGGCTTCATTACCATTATTGGTTTTGTTGCTATGCTCGGTCGTGTATTCGATGCTTTTACCGATCCCTGGGTCGCCAGCTTATCCGACCGTTGCAAGCATAAACTGGGGCGTCGTATGCCCTTCTTGCGCTATGCCCCCATTCCATTTGGCGTGTGCACGGTACTAATTTTCTGCACGCCTGTTGGTGGTGAATCCATACTTAACAACATTTGGCTTGTGGTTACGGTCTTGCTGTTCTATCTGTGCATGACCTGCTATTGCACGCCGTATAACGCTCTTATCCCCGAGCTTGGTCGTACGCAGCGTTTGCGCATTAATGTCTCGACCTTTATTTCTACAACGTACTTCTTCGGTACTGCTATTGCGTACCTTATTCCTAACATTGCTGGCGTATTCGAGCCTTCGTTGGGAAACGTCATGTCAGTGCGTGTGACTATTGGTATTCTGGCAACATTTGCCGTCATCTGCATGCTGATTCCCAGCTTCGTTATTAACGAGCACGAGTATGCTGAAACGCAGCCAAGTCAGTCAGGTACGATCTCTAGCTTGGTTAAGACTTTCAAGAATAAGGAATTCCGCACGTTCGTGCTTTCGGACATTCTGTATTGGATCGCTCTGACTATGTTCCAGACCGGTCTTTCTTATTACATTACCGTGCTTATGGGGCTTGAAGCAGGCTGGACGTTCCCGCTGTTCGCTCTTATGACACTGGTTAGCTTTATCTGCTACGCGCCAGTAAATGTTTTGGCTAAGCGTTTGGGAAAGAAGCGCATGATTGTGTTCGCGTTCCTGTTTTTCGCACTTGCGTTTGGTATTACTTCATTCGTTGGCACGATGGGTATTCCTGGCGTTGCTTGGGGCGGTATCGTGGCTGTGCTGGCTGCAGTCCCTATGGCTATCTTGGGCATTTTGCCGCAGGCAGTAATCGCCGACATTGCAGAAGCTGATGCCTTGCAAACAGGTGAAGCGCGCCAAGGTATGTTCTACGCAGCACGTACCTTTGCAATGAAATTGGGTCAGTCGGTTTCGATGCTGCTGTTCACCAGTATTGCTGCACTTGAACTTGCGGGTGGTATGAACTATCGCTTAACTGCAATCGTTGCTTGCGCATTCTGCTTGATTTCCGGTCTTGCGTTTATGCGCTATCACGAGCGCGATGTACTGGCGCTTATTGTGCCGGTAGAAGAAGCTGAACCTGCCGCTGCTAAAGAGGTTTAGTTTAAGATGAACAGCTAAGTTTTGGCTGTTCATAGTGTTGATAAAAGAATTCTGTCGTAAGGAACGATAGCCATGACTGATATGCCATATGGCGCTCGCGCATCGATGGAACCCGCAACGGTTGTATTTTGGTATAGCGATGCTAAGGGTAATGAACAGGTTGCAGAGTTTAATGCATTAGCGCCTTCTGACAGCCATGCTTTAGGTTTTGCTTTTTCCTACGATGGGGAAGTAATCGAAGTGTCGGTAACGCCTTCGGCGCCGCTAACTCTCGAGTTTTTACAGGTAAAATTGCGTCACGCTTTTGCTTCTGACGAAATGATTTTATTGAACGGCTATCAATCGTGGACCGATACAACCGAGCGTCCCGCTTGGAGCCGAATGAAGGGTCTTCGCGGTGTTCCCAAAAGCGTTGTTAATCGCTGGATTTTGGACGGCGGCGGCGATTATGCAATTGTTGATTATTCAGCCAAGCGTGGCGAACAGCATGGGTTTACCTATGCAACGTTTCGACGCGATGAAGGTATGGTGCTGGTAGGTTCGCTTGATGAAAGCCATGGTTTTACGCTTATTCGCGCACATGCCAACAAGGGCGAAGTGCTGCTTGAAACCGAATGCCCAGTTCATGAACTTAAGGCTGGTCAACGTGTGGTGCTTGGGCGATACGCAATCACGCGTGGAACGCAAGATCAGTGCTACGACCGCTATTTTGAACTTTCAGGCATTAAGGCTCGTCCAATTAAGCCGCTCGTTGGTTATACCAGCTGGTACCGCCATTACGGCGAAATCACCGAACAGAAACTGCTTGAAGATCTGTCTGATATGGATCCGAAGTCTACGCCTATTGTTGCCTCAATTGGGGAATGGGCTAATCGCATGTTCCAGATTGATGATGGCTACTGTAAGGTTGGCGATTGGCTTGATGTTGACAAGAACAGTTTCCCTCAAGGATTGTCTTCGCTGGTTCAACGCATTCGTGAGCAAGGGTTTACCCCTGGTTTGTGGGTAGCACCGTTTGTCTGCGAAAAAGAGTCTTGTTTATTCGTAGAACATCAAGACTGGCTTCTTCGTGATGAAGATGGCAATTTCGTTCCGACTGGTAGCCAATGGACCACGGGCTATGCGCTTGATACGTTGAATACCGAAGTGCGTAGTTATGTGCTTGATGTTTTGCAGACCATGACAAACGAATGGGGCTTCGAGCTGCTGAAATGCGATTTCTTATATGCGGCTTGTATGCTGCCCCATGGGGGTCTGAATCGGGGCGAGCTCATGGCAGATGCTATGAGGCTACTACGCAAGGGCGTCGAGGATTCGGGTGCTCTTATTTTGGGTTGTGGCGTTCCTTTGGGTAGTGCCTTTGGTGTTGTTGACTACTGTCGCATCGGTTGCGATGTTGGTCTTGAATGGGATGACTTGCCGCTTAGGCGACAGTTACACAGAGAACGTATTTCTACGAAGAACTCTTTGCGTAATACGTGGGGGCGTGCCCCGCTTGATGGTCGTGCGTTTGGCAATGATCCAGATGTATTCTTCTTACGTGATGACGTGAAGCTTACCGAAGCTCAGCGCGACGAAATTCTTTTCACTAACGCTGATTTAGGTAGTGTTCTTTTGACAAGTGACGATAAGGGGCTTTGGACACGCGCTATGCGCCAGCACTATAACGAAGCGCTTCGGGTATTGTGTGGGCGCTTTTCTCCACATTCGCTTGAAAAGCTTAACGAGACCTTGCCGATGTATGGCATCGAGGATAAGCAATGAAGGTAGTTCGTAGTTTTGCGCCAGGTCGAACTGAACTGGCAGGAAATCATACTGATCATCAGGGTGGTCGTGTTATTGCCGGCGCTGTTTCGTGCGGCGTTGAAATAGTACTGCAATCCAACAATTCAACGTGCGCGCGCGTTGAAAGTGTTGGCTTTGCACCTGTTAATCTTGATGTATCTAATCTTACCCCCTGCGTTGAAGAACGCAATACAACCGCTTCGCTTGTGCGTGGTGTTTTAGCTGGTCTTCGTGATGCGGGCGTCTCGGTTTCAGGTTTTGATGCCAAGGTTACAAGCACCGTTCCTGCCGGCGGCGGTCTTTCTTCATCCGCTGCTTTCGAGTTAGCTCTTGCTACGGCTTTATGTCAGATGGCTCAGGTTCAATTACCTGCCATGCAGCTTGCGCGCATAGCTCAGCAAGCAGAAAGTGAATACTTTGGTAAGCCGTGTGGGCTTATGGATCAGGCTGCGGTTGCTTGCGGTGGGGTTAACCTGTTTGATTTTGCATCCGAAACACCCTCTGTGGAAAGAATCGAATTTGACTTTGCAAACAGCGGGTATGCGCTTTGCCTTATCGATACGCACTGTGATCATAGCCTTTATACTGCCGAGTATGCTCGGGTTGCGCAGGATATGGCGCAGGTGGCGCAGCTTCTAGGTGCCCAGGGTCTTTCTCAGGTGCCGCGTGATTCTTTCCTTAGCTGCTTTGAAGATGTGCGCACTCAATTAGGCGATTTGCCTGCCTTGCGTGGTTTGCATTACTACCAGGAAATGCGCTTGGTTGACGAACGGGTGCAGGCATTGAAGGCGGGTGACATGGCAGCTTTTCTTGCAGCTACACGCGCTTCAGGTGCTTCTTCGGCCCAGTATCTTCAGAATGTTTCAACGTTTGACCGCGCTTCTCAGCCTGCTATGGTCGCTCTTGCTCTTGCTGATGCTTTACTGGAAGGGGAAGGGGCAGTTCGTATTCATGGTGGCGGATTTGGAGGATCAATTCAGGCCTTTGTTCCTTTTGACCGCCTTGAATCGTTTAAGAGTGCGCTTGACGCACGGTTAGGTACTGGCTCTTGTCAGGTGTATTCCATCGTTGCTGAAGGCGCACATGCTGAGTGAAGGGGCTGCCATGAATACTGATGAGTTCTATCGGTATAGTTGCGAAGCCAACTATGTAAAAGTGGCTGATATCGCACGCAACATTGCATGGACAACGCCTACTTTGTGGGGCGAAATGCAAATCACTATTAACCTGTCAAAGCCAGAAAAAGATCCTCGTGCTATTGCAGAAGCTGCCAAGGCTACTCGTTCAATAAAGGCTGACTATGTTGATCCAGCAACTGGTCGTACGCGGCCTTGTCCTTTGTGTGTAACCCAAGAAGACATTGATTGCGGCTATGCAAAACAGCTTGATTTAGCAGGTGATACGTGGGCGCTTTGGTATAGCCCTTACGCCTATTACAACGAGCACTGTATTGCAATGAGCTGGGAACATAGGCCCATGCATATCGATCACGCTGCCTTTGAAAGTCTTCTTGACGTGGTTGATGCGCTGCCGCAATACTTCTTTGGAAGCAACGCAGATCTCCCCATTGTTGGGGGGTCAATTCTTAGTCATGACCACTATCAAGGTGGTCGTCATACCTTCCCCATGGAAGTGGCTCCGCTTTCAGAAGAGTTTTCTTTAACTGCTTTTCCTGATGTGCAGGCTGGTATTGTTAAATGGCCTCTTAGTGTTATACGTCTGCGTTCTGCTTCACGTAATTCAATTGCGCAAGCAGCTACTTCTATTCTTGAAGAGTGGATTTGCTATAACGATTTCGAAGTGGGCATTGATTCTGGTTTTGATGCCGCTGCTGCTGAACGTGCGAAACAAGGCGATATTACCCAGGTCAAGCGGCACAACACTATTACGCCTATCCTGCGTATAAAGGATGGCTTCTACGAGATGGATTTGGCGCTTCGTTGCAACATTACCAGTGAAAAGCATCCTCTTGGCGTGTTTCATCCACACGAAGATTTGCACCATATCAAGAAGGAAAACATCGGACTTATCGAGGTAATGGGTTTGGCAATTCTACCCCCACGTGTTCAGCAAGTAATGGAAGACTGCTCATATTCGCGGGATGACGTAGGTCAGCTTTTTGCGCGAGTACTTGAAGATGCTGGCGTGTTTAAGTGGGATACCGCTGGCCGTGCAGCATTCCATCGCTTTATTAAGAGGCTTTAAATAATCGGGGTCAAATCACGCGAAAATATGGTTCTTCTCAGTTGTGGAGAACCGTAAGCGTACAATAACAGCATGTTGAAACGTAGTGTCATAGCTACCGGCGTTGGTTTTGCGCTTGATGCCGTTCTAGGCGACCCTCATGGGTGGCCGCACCCCGTGCGTCTTATTGGCAAGCAGATTGAATTCGAAGAAGGCTTGCTGCGCAAATATGTTCTCGACGAACTTGATAATGCTGGGGAAGTCTGGCCTTTCGATCGAGCCAAAACTGAGCGCTTGTGTGGCTATATTCTTTCGACTGATGTTATGTTGCTTACCCCTATTGCTACCTGGGGTCTTTTGCGTGTTTGCAATCGTTTTAGCCCTTTGTTGGCATTAGCGGCCGAAAGTTTTCTGTGCTACCAATTGCTGGCAATGAAGTCCCTTCGTCAAGAAAGCATGGCGGTACAGGAAGCTCTTGAAGCGGGTGATTTACCTGCTGCCCGTACGGCTTGCGGCATGATTGTGGGGCGTGATACTACCATTCTTGATGAAGCAGGTTTATCGCGTGCCGCTGTTGAAACTGTTGCTGAAAACACTTCAGATGGGGTTGTGGCTCCCTTGTTGTATATGGGCTTAGGTGGCGCTCCTGCTGCCATGCTGTATAAGGCTGTCAACACGCTTGATTCTATGATTGGCTATAAGAATGACCGGTACCTAAACATGGGGCGTGCAGCTGCAAAAATTGATGATGCGTTCAATTATGTTCCTGCACGTGTTTCAGGTGCTCTTATGTGTGTTGCTGCGGGTCTTACAGGCTTTGATGGTAAGCGGGCTTGGGAAGTGTTCAAGCGCGATCGCTTGAACCACACTTCTCCAAATTCAGCTCATACCGAGGCTGCCTGTGCGGGTGCGCTTGGCTTGCAGCTGGGCGGGGGAAATACTTATTTTGGCACGTATGTCGAAAAGCCTACTATTGGGGATGCAACGCGACCTATTGAACCAGCTGATATTGCCCGCGCAAATAAATTGATGTATGCCACAGCAGCGCTTGGCTTAGGTGCGGCGGTGCTGATTGGTTTGCTGCGAAGGAAATAATTATGCAGACAATGGACCGCTTCGCCCACGGAGGCGA
>JAZQRZ010000202.1:0-2634 GCA_045629845.1 Eggerthellaceae bacterium
GCTTTCCACCTTAGATATATCAAGGATGTCGTTGATGAGCGTCAGCAGATGATTACTGGCAAGGCTGATCTTCCGCAGGCTTTCCCCCGTCGACTCCACGTCCCCAAGGTTCTTCTCGGCGATCGTCGTGAGGCCGATAATGGCGTTCATGGGCGTGCGGATGTCGTGTGACATGGTGGAGAGGAAGTCGGTCTTCGCCTTGTTGGCGGACTCCGCTTCCTTAGCCGTGGCCTGGAGACGCTTGTTCAAGTAGAGCATGAAGAACAGGTCGCAGAGGAACAGGATGAGCAAGCCGACAGAAATGACGCCGATCAGCAGCCAGTCTTCAGTACCCACATGAAGATCCTTCGCTGGCACAAAGCCCAACATCGTCCACCCAGCGGTGGCAGCGACGGGAGTATAGGCAAGTATGCATTCCTGCCCGTGCGAGTCGAACATCGAAATCGAGCCCGTCGATGAAGTGACCTCGTTGAACAGTTCCTTCGTCGATGCAGGATCTGAGGGATTATAGGAATTGTAGAACTCGAAGAAGCTGGAGTTCTTGAAGCTGTGTCCTTTGAGGATGTAGTCGCCGTTGGCGTCGATTATGGAAAGCTCGGCGTTCGCAAACTGCTGTTGCGGCAAAACCCATTTCTGTTCAAGCTCCGACACGGGAATCACTCGCAAGAGGAGTGCATCTTTGGGCTGTCCACTTTCCGGGTCTTTCAACGTAACCTTGTTGCAAAAAGCCAGCGATTGCTCGCCATTCATCGGGTTGGTGTAGGCGCGGGAAATGTTGATTGACTCCCCGAGTTCATTAATCCAATCCACGTCCTCGAGCAGACCCACCCGTTCATAGGAAACGACATAGTCGTCGGTCGTGCCCTGTTTCGGTCGCGTGTAGAGCCCTGTAAGCGTGTCAAGGTCAATCAGATGTGCCGATGTGTTCTCGAGCACATGCGAGGCGCGGATGTAATCGGCCGCCTCTTCCATAGTCATGGACTTGTTGTTGATATAGCGAGCCCACACATCGCAAATACGCTGCTCGCCCTCTAGATAGTTCCCCGTCACCTGTTCCAAGGTAACCGTGGTGTTTTCAAAGTGCTCTACTTGTCCCTTGTAAGACTCGCTGCTTTCGAATCTGGAATAGAGCACAACGAAGATCAAAATGGCAGCCATGATGATCACATTGGCGACGATTATGGCTATCTTTTTCATGTCTTGATCTTCCTCAAAAGCCAACCCATGATCTTCGGCGTTCAAACCGCTTTCAAGCATAATTAAGCGATATAGAACTTGAGCTTTATGCCTTAATCAGCTCGTTCTGTTCAAGCAAGTCAGCCGCTTCAGTAAATCCCGCTTCACGAAGTTGAGCAACCGATTGAGCTAGGCGTTCTTCATGCCCCTGTTCACGTCCAGCTTCAAAGCCTTCTTGACGATCAAGTTCTCGCTGATGCTCGGCATCCCATTCGGTCAGAATCATGTCATGCACCTCAGCTTTCTTTTCTCTGAGATAAGACTCAAGATAGCCTTCCCTGATGCAATCTTCGATTGCGTAAGAAACCGCATCGGTAAGACCTATTTCTTGGTAGCTATTATACTCCTGAACTCGAGAGATAAAGAAACTGTAACCAGCTAGTGCAGGGCATGCTTCGGCTACTGATTGGTTGTAACCAGCATTGACGTTTATCACTTCACAAACAACTTCAACAGCTGGTTTGGCACCTTCTGGCAAGGAGCCCTGGAAAGCATCTGACAAACGAAAAACCTCGCGTTCGGGCTTTTTGGTTGCCCCAGAATAAAAGACGTAATAGCGCGGCATCGGAAACTTAATCAAAGCCGTGCCGTACTTATTTGCATCCATGCGCTCAACGTGTCTCGTGAAAAGCCGAGCGAAGTACTCAAGACCTCGAAGTGGCATGTTTGGGTTGTGGGTTGACTGATGCTCGAACAAAACCATCTCGTCGCCAATAACAAACGAAATGTCATTCTTTACGTTCATGTAGATGACGTCTTCAAGCGTTGTAAGTTCTAGATCATCAACGTTGTCATAGCTTGTACCAGCCAACGCATTGTAAAGCTGAAGTGCGTTTTCTTTTCGCTCAGCTGAGCCAAACAAGTCTCGAAACAGGGAATCTTTGTGCTTGCGATTTGCTTCACCTGGCATAGGCCGCCCCTAACATTTTCGGTTTCATTTTTCTGTTCCGAAAACGCTACAAGCACAACCTTTACCTACAACCTGATACTCAGCCAAGAAAAGCCGCCCAAACAACAACGGAGCCACTGCCAAATACCCAACAGGCTCAATGCATTTATCATGCGCTTGTCGCACACCTGTCGTATGCCAATCCATTATTCACCGTGAGAGCACACAAAGAGGACAGCCCCTTTAGCACATTTACCAGTGGATATGGGTTTCTTGGTAAATGATTCGGGCAATGATAACAGCTAGGACCAATAGCAAAGGGTAAACGACAAACCATTGCGCAGCGATATCAACGACTTAGTCCCAACAAATAATGCGGTCAGAAGGCGCTAACGAGCTACTCATGAACGAATGATGCAGATTCAAAGGAAGACAGGAGTTCGCCACTTACGAGCGCCAGCCCGCAAATGCTATAGTCACCTACGCAAAAAAACGAATAGCAGGTAGAA
>JAZQRZ010000203.1:0-2539 GCA_045629845.1 Eggerthellaceae bacterium
AGACGAGATTGTGAAGCGCATCCAGTTGGCTACGCCGTATTTTACAAGCATGAATGCTGACATGATATTTAACTTCCCGGCACAGACGGAAGACATGTTGATTCACGATGTTGAGCGCATCGTAGAAAGCGGTTGTACGCAGACAACGTTCTATCCGCTTATGGCATCGCCTTCGGTCGAGCGCTCGCTGGCTCGCACGGTTGGCAAGGTTGACTACAATCGCGAGCAACGTTTCTACGAGATTATCGATGATTTGCTGACGGGTGGGGCCAAGCCGCTCTTTACACACAGCAGCGCCTGGACGTTCAATCGCTTCGATTACGACAAGGGTGAAACCTCGGGCGGCGACATGATTGATGAGTACGTCGTGCAGTACGAAGAGTACCCCGCAATCGGCAGTGGCGGCATTACGTATCTTGGGACATCTTTGTATGTGAACACGTTTTCTTTGGGCGAAAACGGGCAAGGAATTGAAGAAGGCCGTATGTCGCTCATGGGTCGTACCGACTTCAATATTCATGACCGTATGCGCTATCGCTTCCTTATGCAGCTGTTCGGTTTGCGCCTTGATAAGCTTCAGTGGGAGCGCGACTTTGGCATGACGGTCGAAAATGGCTTGCCTGCCGAAATGGCCTTCATGAAGCTTGCAGGTGCTTTCGCAACTGACACGCCTGAAGAGCTTACGCTGACGCCTAAGGGCCGCTATTTGGTGGTTGCCATGATGCGTCAGTTCTTTATCGGCGTTAACAACCTTCGCGATCAGGCTCGTGCCGCTCTTCCTGGCGAAGAACGCGAACTCTTATTCGGGTAATTAAAAGTGTACGCGCACAATACATGACGCCCTATGGGGTGTTGTCTTCGCGCGTTATTGTGTAAGCCGCGCTTTGCGCGGCTGGGCGCACAGAGTGCGCCCCTACGTGGGAGCGCCACGATTAAGAATGACTATCAGGGTTGTAAACCCTTCGGTAGGGGCGCTCTCCGAGCGCCCGTCGTGCGAAGCACGACATACATAAGAGATTCGGCGAAGCCGAATTTGCACGATTATTCATCGGGTGGACGCACTCCGTGCGCCCACGTTGAAATAGCGACTTTTCCACAGAAAAACGCAGCTTGTACTACCATTCAGCATCATTGAAACACTTTTGTACTTGCTTCAAATGCACGGAGTAAATTAGTCAACAATACGAAATGTGGATAACTCGAAAAGCCTGCACGTCATTATGGCTGTGTATCCCAAATACAAAATTAGTTTACAATTGTGGAAAAATCAGTGCGATTTCCACTCAAAGCCTTGATTTTCTGTGTAAAAAGGAGTAAGTTATCCACAACTGAATAGCTAGCAGGTTTTCTCCGGCTTCGAACTCAGTTGAATTACCCCATGAAGCTACGCAGAGGACGCGCTCTCGGTTTGGTGGCGTTCCCCCGTGCACAATCCCAAGTGCCACAGCGGGGTTCAAAAAGTCTTTCAGACAGCGCCAGCAACAGAGCTCGAAATCGCGAAGGGCACGCCGCCTCACCCCAAGCGGCAGCTGCATCACCCCAAGCAGCTAAGGCCCACCGCCAAAAGAGCGTAGAGCGTAAAACCAGTACCGCATCGGGCGTGGTGGCCACGAAGCGGTTCTGTAAGTTCTCAAGGCGAAAGAGAAATGCCTAACGACCTGGAATGCGCCCGTTTCCATATAGCGGGGCAGGCTTAGGTTGGTACGTCGAGATGTCGCAACGATGCGGTCTCCTATTTAGGTGTACCCATCAAGCTATCTCGGCTTCTCTTGCGTTCTCCTGGGCGTGCAAAAAGCGTCCAGGAGTAACGCTCGGTCAACGTCCCAGTAACACCTCGGGTATCCTTATCTGGGCTTTCGATTCATTCCGTTTACGCCAGCTGAACAGAGTGGTACTGTGCATGTGGATAACTGTGCGCACAACGTGGTGCACCATAATTGGCCCACGGAAGCGCGCTGCTGCGTGAAACGAAGTACGAAAGAAGCAAAGTGCGTTAAGCATCGTGCGAAAGGGGCGTTGTAATGGGACTGTCAGTAGCCCAGACGTATCTATCCGATATCCTTCATATCATTTCGCAGGGTATGTTGGTACCAGTAATCCTGATTCTTTTAGGGTTCATCCTTTACGCGCTTTTCAACATTGGCAGTGTTATCGCTGAATACAACACCGAGCGCCGCCATTTTAAGGTTTCTATGCCCAAGTTTTTGGCGGCCCTTATGGCGGCGAAGCAGGACGAGATTCCTGACATTATTAAAGACTCGGGTCTAATCAACAGCCAAAAGTCGGCATTGCTCACCGTATATGACTATCGCATGTTGCCGGGCGATTCGCTGGTGGCGCTAATCCGTCGCCTTATCGGCGAAGAAGAAGCACGGTTCCAAAACAAACGAGCACGCAACAATACGGCTGCGCGCGTGTCCCCGATGATTGGTCTTATGGGTACGCTGATTCCGCTGGGTCCTGGCATCGAGGCTCTTGGCCGTGCCGACACCTCGGCGCTTTCTAGTTCGTTGCTCGTCGCGTTCGATACTACGGTGGC
>JAZQRZ010000204.1:0-7150 GCA_045629845.1 Eggerthellaceae bacterium
GTCAGCCTGGGAGGTGGTCCTTTCGGGTCGCGCTCCCCGGCTGGGCGCCAGACCGTTTTACACGCGCAGCGATCGCTATGCTGCAGAAGATGCTCTTCTGCGTGTTGATGCGATTGAACTGCGTAATCGCCCATTTGGTGAGTTGTCGGGGGGCCAACAGCAGCGTGTGTTGCTGGCTCGGGCTCTTGCCTCATCGCCAAAGTTGCTGGTGATAGATGAGCCAGTTACAGGGCTTGATCCTGATGCGGCCGAGGCTCTGTATGCTCAGATTGATGAGCTGCGTAATGATGAGGTTGGCGTTATTTCGGTGACCCATGATGTAGCGGGCGCGCTTTCCCATGCAACTCACGTGCTTTCTATTTCGGTAGGTGAAGTTACGTTTGCGACTGCGGCTGATTGGGCTGAACGTATTAGTCAGGAAAGGGGTGCGTAGTGGGTGCGCTCGATCAATTAGTCCTGTACCTTTCGTATCCCTTCGTGGTAAACGCCCTTATCGTTGGCGCGCTGGTGGCACTTTGCTCTTCATTGTTGGGAACAACGCTAGTCATGAAACGCCTGTCTTATATTGGCGATGGCCTTTCGCATGTAGCTTTTGGTGCTTATGCAGTTGCTGCAGTTACAGGCGTGACGCACAACATGTTTATCATTGCGCCTGTCACGGTGGTAGCTGCAGTGCTGCTTCTTTGGCGGGGCCAATCTGCCAAGGTTAAAGGCGATGCGGCTATTGCCATGATGTCGGTTACGGCGCTTGCAGCGGGTTATCTTCTCATGAATGTTTTCGGCACTCGCTCAAATATAGCTGGTGATGTATGCTCAACGCTGTTTGGCTCAACTTCGATTCTTACCTTAACGGCACTTGATGTGGGGCTTTGCGCCGCTATGTCAGTTGCTGTTGTTGGTGGCTTTGCGTTTTTATATAACCGTATCTTTGCGGTCACCTTTGACGAATCGTTTGCGCGTGCTTGTGGCTTGCCTGTTGGGCGTTATAACTTGGCAATAGCGGTCATGATTGCTTTTGTCATTGTGGTGGGCATGAATCTGGTTGGCGCTTTGCTGCTTTCGGCGCTTGTTGTGTTTCCGGCGCTTTCTGCCATGCGGGTATGTCGAACGTTTCGCGATGTAACTATCTTGGCGGCACTTATAGGCGTTGTTTGCTCCGTTGTAGGAATGCTTGCCTCAATCCTTTTAGGAACTCCTGTGGGTTCCACAATTGTGGTGCTTGATGCGCTTGCTTTTGGTGTATTTAGCCTGGTAGGCGCTTTAAAAAGGTAACGTTACTCTCGTTCGTTCTTCTCTGCGAATCTCTTTTCTGTCAAGATGGCAGTTTTTGCGTGATACCCTGTTTTTATAAAAGGGGTATTACTTCAAATGATTAAGGGGATTAGTGCATGAAGGTTACTGCTCTTATTGAAAACACGTCAGCGCGCGAAGACTGCGTTGCAGAGTTTGGCTTAAGCTTCCTGGTTGAAGCTAATGGGAAGCGCGTGCTGTTTGACGCAGGGCAAAGCGGTGCTGTTGTTCATAACGCCGAGGCATTGGGTATTGATTTAGCGCAGGTAGATGCCGCGGTGCTGTCGCATGGGCATTTCGATCACGCAAATGGTTTCCCTGCTTTTCTTGAAGTTAATAATCAGGCTTCATTGTATGCACGCATTGGCTATGACGGTAATCAGTATGCCGATCATGGGGAAGATGAGCCTGAATACATTGGGGTTGTCGAACAGCTTAAGAACAATAATCGCGTGAAGGTTCTTGATGGCGCGCGTTTTGATTTGGGTGACGGGTTCACCATTGTGTCTTATGCGGATAGTGCCCCAATTTATCCAATTGAGCACTTCGGTCTTTTCGTTGATCAGGGTGCTGGCCTTGTTCCTGATCAGTTCAAACATGAGCAGTGCCTTCTTGTTGAAGAGGGCGATGTGCGGTTACTGCTGACGGGTTGTACACATCGAGGCATTCGAAACTGCATGCATTGGAGTGCTGATGATGCGCCGACGCATGTAATTGGCGGTTTTCACTTTATGCAGGTATCGGTAGAAGATGGCGTGTATTTAAGGGAAGCGGCCGACGATTTGCTGTCGTATCAGGCGATGTACTATACCTGTCACTGTACAGGTCTTGATCAGTATCGTTATTTGAAAGAACGTATGGGTAAACGTTTAGAGTACATTGCTACCGGTCAATCACTTGAGTTTTAGTGTTCGCCCGTTAAGGGCGTTGTTTGCTTATACCTTTCAGCAAAAAGCAACCCTGCGAAACCAAGAGCCGATTTCGCAGGGTTGCTGAGTTTAGTTGCTTTATAAACTGATTTAGGCCAGCTTTTGACCAGCGGTAGGACCAGGGCTCGAGCAGAAGACCTCTTCAACATGAATGAAGCAGCCACCCTTGGCCTTGATGGGCATGCCCATCGATTCGAATGCAGCATCAACCCATGCCTTTTGCTCTTCAAATTCGGTGCCTTCGTTTACGTAGCGAGCGGTGCCATACAGCTCGTAAGCGTCATGACCCTTCCAGAAGACAACCGAAACCTTCGGGTTAGCCTGGACGTTTGCAAGTGTTTTCTTAAAGAACTGGTCGGACAGATAGATGGTTTCGTCGTCAATGACGGCTTTCATGCCGACGATGCAGCCGTTGGGCTGGCCATCGCTGCGTGCAGTCATGAAGACAACATCGCTTACTTCTTTGAATAGCTCCTGGACTTCTGTGGACATTACTGCCATTGCATATCCTTTCTCTAAAGACGTTTTAATTATAAGTATTTGTACATGCGTTATCATGACAACTCTGTCGAGAGAGGGGACCTTTTAGTGAAGAAGCTCTTGTATGTTGATTCGTGCGTAAATCGTGAGACATCACGAACGGAGCAGCTTGCTCAGGCGCTGATTAAGCGCTTGGTTGAAGAAGAATCGTACGAGCTTGAAACGCTTGTACTGGAAGAAGCTGATTTAACGCCACTTACTGGCAAACTTGTGCTTGAGCGTTCTGAAGGTACGGCAGCGGGCGATTTTAGCCATCCTGTTTTTCGATTTGCGAAGCAGTTTGCAGCCGCTGATGCTGTTGTGTTTGCTGCACCGTATTGGGACTTTTCATTCCCTTCGATGTTCAAGATTTATCTCGAGCTGCTGTGCTCGCAGGGCGTAACGTTTAACTACAGCCCTGAAGGCGTGCCGACTGGTCTTGTGCGTGCAACGAAGGCTTATTACGTTACAACTGCTGGTGGTTATGCGGGCGAATACGATTTTGGTTGGGAGCAAGTGCGTGCTATTTGTCAGCAGTTCTTTGGTATTCAGGATGTTCGTTGCTTCCGCGCAGAAGGCCTTGATATCGTGACGAACGATGTCGCTCAGATCATGGCCGAAGCCCTTTCGACCATTCAAGCTGCCGAGCTGTAATAAGGCTGAGTTATTATCCTAAAGCGACGTCAAGGGCCATCATGATGGTAAAGCCTGCGGCGAAAAGGATAGCTCCAATGTTGGAGTGTTCGCCTTCGCTCATCTGAGGAATCAGCTCTTCTACAACCACGTACACCATGGCGCCTGCGGCAAAGCCCAGTAGGTAGGGGAGTGCTGTTACTACCACGCTGGATGCAGCAATGGTGACAAGTGCTGCGATAGGTTCGACAGCACCTGATCCAAACCCAAGAAGGAAGGCGCGTTTACGCGTTGCTCCCTCTGCATAAAGGGGGAGTGAAATGATGGCGCCCTCGGGGAAATTCTGCAGCGCTATACCAATGGCAAGTGCCATGGCGGCAGCAAGCGTAATGGTGGCGCTACCCGTCATCCAGCCAGCAAACACTACGCCAACAGCCATGCCCTCAGGGATGTTATGAAGCGTAACTGCTAAAACCAGCAGTGTGGTGCGGGTAAGTTTCGTGTGCGGTCCTTCGGCTTGTGTTGCGCGCAAGTGCAAGTGTGGGATTGCGCGATCAAGTATCAGAATGAAGAGCGTCCCTGACCAAAAGCCAATAAAAGCAGGCATGAAAGCAAGCTGACCTAATGATTCCGAAGCTTCAATCGAAGGAATAATAAGGCTCCAAATTGATGCGGCAATCATTACGCCACCTGCAAAGCCAGAAAGAGCGCGCTCAACCAAACGAGATAGCTGCTTGCGAAGTAAGAATACGCAAGCAGCACCTAACGTGGTTCCTAGAAGGGGTATAAGAAGTCCTGCTATTAGTTCAGTAGTCATATCGTTCCAGTCATATTTGTTATAAATCATTGTAGTTAGCTTTAGCTAACATTTAAGGGTTTCCATTATGAACACACGTTTTACTGATGGATAAATGTGAATTTGCTATTGCGCTCAAATAAAGGTTAAGTGTTAAGGCACAACGGACAGTACACTACTCGCAATACCTAAGCGAGTGAGGGAAACTGTTCATGGGAATCAACATTACAATAAGGCATGCGACGACCGCAGATGCGGCGGCACTTGCTGCTATCTACGCACCTTACGTGCGCGATACGGCGGTTTCGTTCGAGGTTGAGCCGCCAACGGTTGAAGAGTTTGAGGGGCGTATCGCACGCACGCTTGAGCGTTATCCCTATCTGGTTGCAGAACGCGATGGCGTTATTGTGGGCTATGCCTATGCGGGTCCGCTTAAAGAACGTGCAGCGTATGCAACAAGTGTAGAGCTTTCGGTTTACGTTGATGCGGACTATCGAAGGGTTGGTATCGGAAGCATGCTGTATTCAGCTATCGAGGATTCGCTTGCTGAAATTGGTGTAACTAATCTTTATGCTTGCGTTGCATATCCGCCAGAAGAAGATGAATATCTTACTTATTCCAGCGTACGTTTTCACGAGCGTATGGGCTTTGAAATTGCTGGTCATTTTCATGGTTGTGCGCGCAAATTTGGTCGTAGTTACGACGTGGTCTGGATGGAAAAGTTCATCGATTATAATTAGGGTATCTTTGCTCATCGAATAAGAAGGGGACAATATGAACCCCAACGACCGCGAGCGCGTTATTATTCGTACCAGCATAATTGGCATTATTGCCAATGTGTTGCTTGTAGCATTTAAAGCTGCAGTAGGGTTAGCGGCAAATTCAATCGCTATTGTGCTTGATGCGGTGAATAATCTTACCGATGCTCTTTCGTCGGTGATTACCATTCTTGGGGCTAAACTTGCAGGTAAAGGCCCTAATCGTGCCCATCCGCTAGGCTACGGGCGCTATGAGTATCTTTCTGCCTTAATTATTGTGGCAATAGTCCTGTATGCGGGCATAACGTCGTTTATTGAATCGGTACGTAAGATTATCCAGCCCGAAGTGGCTGACTATTCCATTGTCACCCTTGTTATCGTTGCTGCTGCGGTTGTGGTGAAGATTGTCCTTGGTCGTTATGTCAGTGCTAAGGGCAAACAAGTTGATTCGGGTTCGCTTATTGCGTCGGGCAAAGATGCGCTGTTTGATGCCGCTATTTCTGCGTCGGTTCTTGCGGCAGCACTTATTTATCTAGGTACGGGCGTAAGCCTTGAAGCGTATGTTGGCGTACTTATCTCTATCGTTATCGTAAAAGCAGGCATCGATATGCTGCGTGAAACGCTTGATGACATCTTGGGGCATCGCCCTGATGCAGATATGGCACAAGGGATAAAGAAAACCGTTTGTGCCGATCCTGATGTTTTGGGTGCCTACGATTTACTGCTTGATAGTTATGGCCCCGACCTTACGATAGGCGCTATTCATGTTGAAGTGCCCGATACCATGACCGCCGCTGAAATCGATGCAATGACGCGGCGTGTTCAAGCATCTGTCTTTGAAGAGCACCATATTTCGCTTGCGACCGTTGGTATTTATTCGAGAAACACTACCGATGATGAAGCCACTGAAATGCAATCAACTATAACGAGGACGGTTATGGCGCACGATAGCGTGCTACAGATGCATGGTTTCTATACAGCTACTGACGAAAAGCGTGTTTCGTTTGACATCGTTATTGACTTTGCTGCACCTAATAGGGAAGAGCTGTATTCCCAGATAGTTGAAGAAGTGCAGGGCTTGTATCCCGACTATAGCTTCATCATTACGCTTGATCGCGACTTAAGCGATTAGAAAACAAGATACCGTCAAAACAGGCGGCGTGCTTTGCGTAGTGCGCCTTAAGCAGTACGTCTTGAGTAGTGCATCTTGAGTAGTGTGCCTTAAGCAGTACGTCTTGAGTAACGACGCGTTACTTCTTAACAATAAGGCAGCGCATGGCGTTAAGGATGGCTAATACTGAAACGCCCACGTCACCAAAGACGGCAAGCCACATCGTGGAAAGGCCAATCATGGGCAATGCCAGAATCATGATGACAATCTTGACGCCTAGCGCAAACGTAATGTTTTGCTTAACGATTCGCAGCGTCTTACGTGCAATACGAATGGCGCGTGCGATGTTTGATGGCTTGTCGTCCATCAGGACAACGTCGGCTGCTTCGATGGCAGCATCTGAGCCCATACCACCCATGGCAATGCCAACATCAGCGCGCATAAGTACCGGTGCATCGTTAATACCGTCGCCAACAAAGGCTACCTTGCCAGCATCTTTTTGCGCTTCAAGTAGCGCTTCGATCTGAGTAACTTTGTCCTGTGGAAGAAGTTGCGCGTGGTATTTGTCGACCCCTAGTTCGCTAGCAACAGCAGCAGCTACTTCTTCGCGGTCACCCGTCAGCATGACGCATGTTTTAACGCCAGCGGCATGCAGACTGTCGATAGTTTGTTTTGCGTCGTCTTTCATCATGTCAGCGATGATGATGTGGCCCAGGTATTCGCCATCGACTGCGACGTGCAGGATAGTGCCAATCAGATGGCAGCTGTGTACGTCGATATCTTCGGCGTTCATTAGCTTGTCATTGCCAATAAGTACACGATGTTCGTTGACGGTTGCAGAAACGCCCTTGCCTGTGATTTCTTCAACTTCTTCGATTTTGCTGCGGTCGATAGTTCCAGAGTAGCTATCGACTACTGAAAGAGCGATGGGGTGATCAGAGTATGCTTCTGCATGGGCAGCGTACGAAAGCAAAAGGTCTTCGCTGATGCCTTCTTTTGTATGTACTGCTACAACTCCGAAGGTGCCATTAGTTAAGGTGCCCGTCTTGTCGAAAGCGATGGTATCGACCTGCGCAAGCGTTTCAAGATAGCTTGAGCCCTTCACCATGATGCC
>JAZQRZ010000205.1:0-3570 GCA_045629845.1 Eggerthellaceae bacterium
CCTCGTCGAAACGAGCCTTGGTATTCATAAACAGCACGCCATAGGCCTGCTTTTCCTTCTTGACCGCTGTAAGCGCTGCCTGCCAAATGCGCTGAAGCGCTGCAGGATTAGAGAGCGACGACGCACCACCAGCTGCGACAGGCTGAGCAACTGCAGCAGGCTCAACAACTGGCGCTTGTGCTGCAGGAACTTCGGAAGCAACCTCTACTGGCGCTTCATTATTCACAGGAACAGTCGTTGCTGCGGGAGTTTCAACAGGTGTAGCAACAGCAGGTGCAGCGGCAGCCACGGGTACGGTCGCCACAGCGGCGGCTGCAGGAGCAGCGGCCACAGGAACTGCAACCACAGGCGCTGCAACAGCACCATCGGCAACCACATGAGCAACCGCCGAATAGCCCGATTCAAGCGCTTCAATACGCTCGGCCAGCGATTCCAGCGTTAAATCAGAATCGGGACGGACCATACGTGTAAGAGCAATCTCGAACGCCAAACGCGGGTTCGACGAGGTCTTCAGCTCAGCCGACAAATCACCTAACACGCCAAGCATGCGGCTAGCACGATCAGCGCCAAACCACTGCAGCTCGGTCGCCAGCTGATGACGCATCGTTTCTGACACATCAACATCGGCATCGTCGCCCACCAGCGCCATCACATACAAATTGCGCACGTGTTCGGACATATCGCGCACAAACTGCGCCAGGTCAGCACCTGTTTCTACATACTTTGCCGTCCAGCGGAAGCAGCTCGCGATATCACGACGCCCAATCTGACTCATGATTTCCGCAAGGTCGCTAGAATCAATCGAACCCAGCAGATACTCAGCACCCTTCAAGGTAACCTTGCCGCCCTCGTACGCAATAATCTGCTCGAGCGATGTCAATGCATTACGCAAGCCGCCTTCGGCACGCTGAGCAACAAGATCAAGTGCCTCGCCTTCAAATTCAACTTCTTCCGCTATACAGATAGCGCCCAAGCGCGCCACCATAGTTTCGGGCGCAATGCGACGGAAATCAAAGCGCTGACAGCGCGAATGAATAGTTTCGGGGACCTTCTGCGGGTCGGTCGTGCACAGCAGGAACACGACGTGCGAAGGAGGTTCTTCCAGCGTCTTCAGCAGCGCGTTAAACGCCGCCGTAGACAACATATGAACTTCGTCGATGATGTAAACCTTATAGCGGCCGCGCGTCGGCGCAAACTGCACGCGGCTGATAATTTCCTCGCGCACATTTTCGACGCCCGTGCGACTTGCCGCGTCCAACTCGTACACATCGGGGTGCGTGCCTTCTGCGATAAGCATGCAGTCTTCGCAGGTTCCGTCAGGGTCGGGAGTGGGACCATTCTGGCACAGCAAAGCCTTAGCCAGCAGACGGGCTGTGGTGGTCTTGCCCGTACCACGAGGGCCGCAGAACAAATACGCGTGCGACACCTTATCTTGCGCCAAAGCATTCTTCAGCGTACGTTCGATAGGCTCTTGCCCCACCACGTCTTCGAACACCTGGGGACGATATTTTCTATACAACGCCTCAGCCATAATCGCCTGCGCTTTCTATCCGTTGAACTCCGACAATCTTACTACTTCTTGCGGGAATTCAAGGCGCCCTTCACGGCACCATAAATGGCCGGCAGCACCGAGATAAAAATGATAGCCAGCACGATGGTGCTGAAGTGCTGCTGCACGAAAGGCACGCCACCAAAGAAGTACCCCACCAGCACAAACAGGCTGACCCAGCTGATGCCGCCGATAGCGTTAAACAGGGTGAATTTGGCGAAATTCATGTGACCCGTACCCGCAATAAAGGGTGCAAATGTGCGAAAGAAAGGCATGAAACGCGTGATAACGATGGTAAGTCCACCGTACTTTTCGAAGAAATGATCAAGCTTTGCCATGCGCTCGGGCGTAAGTGCCTTCACTTTGCCCGAGTCAAGAATGCGACTGCCAAAGAAGCGCGCAATCCAGTAGTTGCTGGTGTTACCCAGGATGGCTGCCGCATAAAACACGATTAGCGTGGCGAACAGGTTAAGCCCCCAGCCTTCTGCCGAGAACACGCCACATGCGAACAGCAGCGAGTCGCCAGGCAAAAACGGGAAGAATACGACGCCTGTTTCGATGAAGACCACCAGAAACAGCGGGCAGTACACAAGAATAGGACCCAGTGCGGCAATCCACGCAGCAATCTGCGTGCGCGGATCTTTCAGGAAGCTAATAATGAATTCGATGAAGCCCACTGCTCGCAAACCTTTCGGCTCGTGGATGGTACTGATTTAGCCGTAACACACGAGTATCTCGAATAGAGCAGGACGCTCGTCAGAGGCCCCTTATGGCTGCTTCCTCCCGGACCTGACCAGGTTCGGGACGTGGCGCCGTCCTACTCCATTCGAGATACTCGAATTGCTGAAATTATAGGGCAATTCTTTCACCCGCGCCTACAAGCGTATCAAAACCACACAGGCAATTGTTTACGCAGCGGGCGCACGGAGCACACCCCTACGTGAATGAATGTGACAAAGGGACTGCCCCTTTTGCACGTTAATCGTTAATGCCGTCGTTATTGCGAATAAGCTTGCGCTTAATCTTGCCGCCGATGGTTTTCGGCAGTTCGTCGGTGTATTCAACAATGCGCGGATACTTGTACGGTGCAGTTTCCTTCTTCACCCAAGTCTGCAGTTCCTTGGTTAACTCATCGGAAGGCTGCCAACCAGAAGCAAGCACCACGGTGGCTTTCACGACCAAGCCACGAATAGGGTCGGGCGCTGCCGTAACCGCACATTCGATAACTGCCTCGTGCTTCACCAGCGCACTTTCCACTTCGAAGGGACTAATGCGATAGCCCGAGCACTTAATCACGTCGTCGTTGCGGCCGACAAACGAAATGTAACCCGCACCATCGCGCCATGCCATGTCATGCAGGTTATAGTATTCGCCGCCCACGGTTTCAGCAGTGGCTTCAGGCATGCCGTAGTAGCCCACGAATAAGCCCGGCGGATACGCTTCCTTCAGGCCGGTCACACACACAGCACCCTCTTCACCATCGGGAACTTCGTTACCATCATCGTCAAGCAGCTTGATGTTCAGCAACGGCGAAGGCTTACCCAGCGAACCCGGATGCGGTTCAATCCATGGGAACGTAGCGATAAGCACGGGACCTTCCGTCTGGCCAAAGCCTTCGCGAATCTTGCGACCCGTCAACTTTTCCCACTGAATAGAAACTTCAGCGTTCAGCGGCTCGCCAGCCGTCGCGAAGTTCTGAATGCTAGACAAGTCGTAGGCCGCCACATCTTCTTGCAGCATAAAGCGATACATAGTCGGCGGCGCGCAGAACGTGGTCAGCTTGTAATCCTGCATGTGCTGCAGCAACTTGGCAGGCACGAACTTATCCATGTCGTAGGCAAAGATGCTGGCACCGCAGATCCACTGACCATAAATCTTGCCCCAGCCGAACTTGGCCCAGCCGCTATCGGTCACGCTCATGTGCAGGCAATTTTCACGCACCTGCTGCCAATACTTGGCGGTAAGAATGTGGCCCAGCGGATGCGCATAGTTGTGCATAACCGGCTTGGGGTGGCCTGTCG
>JAZQRZ010000206.1:0-2741 GCA_045629845.1 Eggerthellaceae bacterium
CAGCGCACTGGTAAAGATTATCGCTGCGCACGGACGTGATGCCGCAACACCCACTGCTGCCCTTGCGCGCGACCTTGCTTCCGCTGTCCACGCCCTATAGCGCAACAAATGTGGGATAGGGCGCACGGAGTGCGCCCCTACCCGCAAGCTTTACGACCAAGGAAAGCAATCTTAGTCGTGACGCATTCACGTAGGGGCGCACTCCATGGCCCGGCCCCACAACCCACGTAGGGGCGCACTCCGTGCGCCCCATCCTGCATTAACAAGAAGAGAACAGTATCAACTATTGCAATGAAAAAGGTCAGTTTTACGCATAAGATAAGTAGGTAACCGCAAAGCGGGTTTCCTGCACATGCAACCGCACCAGAGGAAAGGACCGATCATGGTTAGCTTCCGCGATTTAACCCCCGAACAGATGGAAAAGGCCAAGGCATGCAAGAATGCCAATGAACTGGTTGAACTGGCTACTGCCGAAGGCGTCGAGCTTACGGACGAGCAGCTTGAAGCCGTTGCTGGCGGTGCTTGGTACAACTGCATGAACGAAACCTGGTAACACCCAACAAGCTAAGCTAAAACCAAAGCATAGTTCTCGCCAAAAAAATGGGCGCAACAGTAACTGCAAGTAGCTACTGTTGCGCCTTTTAAGCTGATTTTTGCGGGTTTTAAACTACCAGGTAGTACCACACTTGCCGCATCTGGACTGGCCTGTTCCCGGACAATACATGGTGCCTGTATGTCCGCAATTGGGGCAGCAGTCGTTCTTCCATTCGCCGCCACCAGCAATAGCTTCAAGCTCTTCGTCAGAAAGCTCGTAGCCCTCGTCCTTCGCTGCTTCAAGAATCTGAGCAGGAGTCAAATCTTTGCTGTAATCTGTCATGTCCAGTCCTTCCTCTTGCCCTAGCATTGTCTTCGAACAATTAATATTTCTGTCTATAGTCTTATACGAAAGAACTGCGGTTCTGTCTCATTTTTCTTTGCTGGCCAGCGTATCACTGGAAGTTATCCACACCTTTACCTTTTCGCGAATAGCAGTATTTGCATCCTTTAAAGTTCATCGCCCCTCTTTCCTCTTAGGAAATAGGTGTTTCACAAGAATGGTAAAGCTCCCCCTTCATTATATACGCAATACGCGAAACCGCCGATGATTCTCGTATTGCGATACGTAACAGTTATGAAACTATGGGGTAATTACTCATAGTTTTTGCGTAGAATACATTGAAGCCAAAAGCTATCAAGGAGGCCAATCCTGTTATCAGGTTTGTACGATGGACTACGCCTAAACTAACTTGCCATCTAAATAACCCCCTCCTCACAATTCCACACACTGCGCTTTACTGCGTAAAAAATTTATGTCAGATATACTTGACATCCCAAAAATGGTGTCATATATTTCTGACATCACAACGTTGTGCTTTTGTCGGTACTAAGGAAGTGTTTATGGCAAATGTCAAAAATGAGCGCCTTAAGAATGCGCGAAGCGAAATAGGGCTATCGCAAGCCCAGTTGGCTGCGCAAGTTGGGGTTACACGGCAGACCATTTGTTTTATTGAATCAGGAAGTTACAACCCCTCACTGAACCTGTGTATCAGCATCTGCAAAACATTAAACAAAACGCTTGACGAGCTGTTTTGGGAAGCATAAGGAGATCAAGATGAATGCAAGCGAAAACAAGACCGGTTTACAGAAGCGTCTTTTTGACAGTAGCCCAAAAGATGAGCGCCTATCTGCGCAGCTTGGGCCGATTTACAAGGTTGGTTTTTACATCCTGGCGTTTGGAATTCTTTTCGACCTGTATACGCGCTTCAACTATTTGGCTCAGACCGATGCAAATGGGAACATCATTGCATCATCGCCCATCGAATTTGCTGCGCTTATTGGGGCCTGTCTTGTTGTCAGCATTATGATGATGCGCCGTGGCGTCTACAGCGATTCACTTCGTTTTACCGAGGCGCGCACATTTGGCCAAACAGGCATGGTTGCACCTTCTATTGCGCTTGGCCTACTGGTTGCGGTAGCCGCAGTTGGCGGACGCTTGGTCAACGAAGTATTAATCTTTGGATGGGATAAGGTTACTTGGGTGGGCGATATTGCCATGTTCGTAATCATGCTGTGCATATTTGTGCCGCTGGTTCTGCTTTGCACGTACGCGTCTTGGAAAAGCTATCGTCGCACCGAAGATCGCTTGGCACAAGAAGACGAGTAACCACCATTCGATTTGTAATCATTTCAGTGCATCAGCAAAAGTCATGCCTAACGGAACATATTAATCGCAACCGAAGCGCGCCTTATGGCGATTTGGAATTCAACCAGCCGATTGTTATTTGGTGAAGGTGCCGTATTTGGCCATTGCCTCATCGATGGTCATCGCGCCGGTTCCAACCCCGTAATTCGCCTTCCTAAACTGCAAGACCGCATCGTCCGTCAAACCGATAACCTCTGGCGAAAGAATCCGGGACTCTGGAACGTCGCCGAATGCGGCGTATACGCTGTTAAAAGACAGGTCCTTGGTCGGCGACATGAGCCCCTTGTTCTGCGCCATCTCGTTCAACTCCCCTGATGTAACCAGGAAACGCATGAACTCGTTGGCCATATCCAAATTCGCACTTCCCTTGTTGACGGAAAACTGAAGGTTCGGCATGTCGAGGAAGTAAGCACCTTCATTAGACATCGGAACGGGGGCAAAAGCATAGGTGAAGGGGTTGGCGATAAACGCCTCGGAACGACTTTCCCTCTTCTTCGTC
>JAZQRZ010000207.1:0-3066 GCA_045629845.1 Eggerthellaceae bacterium
CGGTAAAACAAAAAGCGGTTGTGCTATTCGATTTTGGACACGGCTCGCGATATACCGCTAAGCGACTTGGCTTATCACATGGCACGGTTAGGAAATGGCTGTACACTTACAGAGCTAAAGGAAAGGAGGCTCTGTTCGTGCCAAGCCACAAGAAATATAGCCATGAGCTTAAGGTTGCTGCAGCGCGAGATGTAGTTGAGAAAGGCCTAACCGTTCCTGAGGCAATGGAAAAGCATGGTATTGCTTCAATTAATCCATTAAGGAGCTGGTGCCGAGCTTATCGTGAAGGTGGACCTGACGCGCTAAAGCCTAAGCCTAAGGGTAGACCAACCAAGCCTGATAAACCCGTTTATGCCAATCGCGAAGAGGAACTTGAAGCGCGCATTCGTGAGTTGGAATTGGAGCTTGAAATCCAAAAACGAATAAACGCCTTAGTGGACGAGATCGAGCAGAAATCACGTCGTCGCTAAGGCGTAAATGGCCTTTAACTTTGGTGCTTGAGAAGCTCGATCTTAAGCGTTCAACCTACTACTACAACTTATCCCACTCAAGAGTTGATTGCTACGCCGATGTCAGGCCTCTCATTCATGAAGCCTTCTTGCGAACTCCTAACGGGATGGGTTATCGACAAATAGCACTCATTTTGCGTAACGAACAGGGGTTGTGCATATCAGGGAAAACCGTATTAAGGCTTATGCGCGAAGAGGGCTTGAGCTGCAAGATTAGGCGAAAGAGATACAACTCATATAAAGGTGAACAAGGCAAAGCAGCTTTAAACATCTTGAACAGAGATTTCTCTTCGGCTGAACCTATGCGCAAGCTTGTTACCGATGTAACCGAATTTAGCCAACCCTGGGGCAAAGCCTATCTTTCTCCAGTCATGGATTTGTTTAACAACGAGATTGTCGCCTGGTCAGTGTCGAAGCGTCCCAATATGGCTCAGGTAAGCGAGATGATAGCAAAGCTAGAATTGAAACTAGAAGGGCCAGCTTTATTGCATTCGGACCAGGGGTGGCAATATCAACAAGAGTCATATCAGCAAAAACTTGCTGAACTTGGAATTAAACAAAGCATGTCAAGAAAAGCAACTTGTCTAGACAATGCTTGCATGGAAAGCTTCTTTGGACATCTAAAAGACGAGTTCTATCGTGGAAGACAGTTTGAATCCTTTGATGTATTCAAGGCAGAACTTAATGCTTATATCGATTATTGGAACACCTGCCGTTACCAGATTAGATTAAATGGAATGACCCCGGTGCAATACCGAGGTCATTCAATCAGAGCCGCTTGAGAACTTTATTTAACCGTCCAACTTTTGGGGTCTAGTTCACTCCGTGCGCCCTATCCCACATTTGTTGCGCTATAGGGCGTGGACAGCGGAAGCAAGGTCGCGCGCAAGGGCAGCAGTGGGTGTTGCGGCATCACGTCCGTGCGCAGCGATAATCTTTACCAGTGCGCTGCCTACGATGGCACCGTCGGACTTGGCAGCCATGTTGGCAGCCTGTTCGGGCGTCGAAATACCAAAGCCGACAGCCACGGGTACGTCGGTGGCGGCGCGCACGTTTGCAACCAGCGCATCGATATCGGTCGTGATGCTGTCGCGCGTACCTGTTACGCCCAGCGAACTTACGCAGTACACAAAGCCCTGCGCTTCGCGCGCAATCATGGCGATGCGATCGGCGCTTGTTGGCGCAATCAGGCTGATGTAGGCGATGTCATGTGCGGCGCATGCAGGCGCAAACTCGTCTTTTTCTTCGTAGGGCGTGTCGGGCAGAATTAAGCCATCGATGCCTGCGGCCTGGGCGCGTTCGCAAAAGCGCTCGATTCCATAGTGGTACACGATGTTGCCATAGGTCATGAAGACCAGCGGAATGTGTATATCGGCACGCAGATCGGCCGCCATGTCAAGGATGGAATCAGTTGTTACGCCGCCGGTTAGAGCTCGCAGGTTTGCGCCTTGAATGACCGGACCTTCGGCAGTTGGGTCAGAAAATGGAATGCCCAGTTCAATGATGTCGGCGCCAGCATCTTGCAGTGCCAGAATTAGCGCGCGTGTGGTTTCAAGATCGGGGTCGCCGCAGGTGACAAACGGGATGAATGCCTTTCCGTTGCCACTTTCGAAGGCGGCGCGAATGCTTTCGTTACTCATGAATGTCTTCTCCTCGATAACGGGCCATAGCGGCACAGTCTTTGTCGCCGCGCCCAGAAAGCGTGACAACCATAATTGTTTCGCGCGGAAGCGTTGGTGCAATCTTCATGACGTGAGCTACCGCATGAGCACTTTCGATGGCAGGAATAATGCCTTCTACGCGGCTGAGATATTCAAATGCATCGACTGCCTCGTCGTCAGTAATTGCTACATATTCAGCACGGCCCGTGTCGTGTAACCATGCGTGTTCTGGCCCAATACCGGGATAGTCAAGTCCGGCGCTGATTGAATACACGGGCGCAATCTGGCCGTATTCATCTTGGCAGAAGTAGCTTTTCATGCCATGGAAAATGCCCAGACTGCCCGTGTTCAAAGTTGCTGCCGTTTCGAAGGTGTCGATACCGCGGCCAGCCGCTTCGCATCCGATAAGCTTTACTTCGGGATGTTCGATGAAGTGGTGGAAGCTACCAATGGCGTTCGAGCCGCCGCCGACACAAGCAACCACATAGTCGGGCAGGCGACCTTCGATTTCCAGACACTGATCGGCGATTTCTTGGCCGATGAACGCCTGGAAGTCGCGCACGATGGTGGGGAAGGGGTGCGGGCCCATGCAACTGCCCAGCAGGTAGTGCGTGTCGTCGATGCGCTTAGTCCATTCGCGCATACATTCGCTGACAGCGTCTTTCAGCGTGCCTGTTCCTGAATCCACGCCGTGCACCTCGGTGCCCATCAGGCGCATGCGATACACGTTCAGGGCCTGGCGCTCCATGTCTTCGACACCCATGTACACGTGGCATTCCATGCCCAAAAGCGCTGCGACGGTTGCGGTTGCTACACCGTGCTGACCTGCGCCTGTTTCGGCGATAAGACGCGTTTTGCCCATACGTTTAGCCAGTAGCGCCTGACCCAGTGCGTTG
>JAZQRZ010000208.1:0-6338 GCA_045629845.1 Eggerthellaceae bacterium
AGTATCCGACTTCGAGCATGCACGCGCAGTGCTTCTTCTGGGAAACTGGGCACTTGAAACGCTTAGCCCTGCTGAAATCGCCGCACTGCAAACAGCAAAAGAGGCTGGTGCTGAAATAATCTTGGCTAGCACACGCATGAGTGATGCAGCAACCCTAGCAACGCGCTGGATTCCACTGAACCCCAGCACCGAACTAGCGCTTGTCCTGGGTATTGAATGCGCACTGGAACGCAACGGTCTTATCGATAAAGCTTTTGTAAGCGAACACGTTAGCGGCTTCAACGACTGGAATACCGCCATTCTGCAGTACACACCCGAATGGGCAGAAAGCAAATGCGGCGTTCCGGCAAACGTTGTTGAAGAACTTGCTTCCATTCTTGCTGCTGCAGCACCTGCATCAAGTATTTCAATGGGTGGCATAAACGCCCCAGCCGATGTATTCGCGCAGGCAGGTGAGCTTGCACGCGCTATTGCCATTGGCAATTCTTTACTTGGCTGCTGGAACCAGGAAGGCGGCGCTTGCCTGTATCCGCATATCGAAGCAAAAACACTTACGAGTCAGTTTGCCGAACCTGCGGTAAAAGATGAGCCTTACGGAAGCGATGAATATCCACTTGCAACCGCTCCTGCTGCATCGGTAGCTTTAAGGGGTGCAAAGAGCGGGGCTTTGAAGGGTGTAATCTTTTGCAGCGCCGATGTGGTAGGAAGCTGCCCCGATGCAGACTTCGCCACGCAAGCACTTGATGCACTTGAGCTTTCAGTTGTCATTACACCGTACCTTACCGCTACGGCAACGCATGCTCAGTATGTACTTCCCGCGCTTACGTTCCTTGAGCAGACAGAATTGCCTGCGTTCATTTCGGGTCTTGCGCCAGCTGTAGCACTTAACAACAGTGCAATTGAAAGCACCTTTGACGAAGCGCTTAGCACCGATCAGATCTTCAAGAAACTTGCCGAAGCATGTGGCGTTGGCGAATACTTCGACTTCACTATCGATGAACTTGCTAATGCACAGCTGAAAAGCTTGGGGCTGACAGTCGACTCTCTTAAACGAGTGGGTACGTCATACCTTCCAGACCAAGCAATGCAATTCGGAATTGTTCCAAAGTGGGACACTCCCACTGGCAAGGTGCAATTCACAAGCACAGCATGCGAAAAAGCAGGACTTTCTGCGACACCTGAATGGTCAGAGGAAACCGAATCTTCCAGCAAGGACACGCTGGTTGTTGTAACGGGCGCCCAAATGCCTCTTCGCCGTGTGGAATCACGTCTTGCAAAGGCGCTTTCTTCTATTAGCGAAGAGTACGGCCTTGAACGCGTTTGGATTTCTACAGCTGATGCCGAAGCTCTTGGAATATCCGACGGTGACGTGATTGAGGTTTCAAACAACCTTGCTAAAGAAATGCTCCGTGTAAAGGTAAGTCCCCGTATTGCACCGGGCGCAGTTTATTTGACTGACGGCTTTGGTATCACTATCGAAAAGAATGCTCAAACGGTAGGAAAATCAAACAAACTTGCCGCTTCCCTATTCGCGATTGAATCAGGCTACGGCAATGCATCCAATGTAAGAGGAACCGTCACGCTTTGGAAGGCAGGTGATTAGTATGGCGCGTTATGGAATGGTTATCGATACAACCAAATGCATAGGCTGCTTTACGTGTCGAACAGCGTGCCAGCGTCAAAACGGCCTGCTACCAGAAGAATCGTTCATTCGCTATGAACAGCAAGAGCAGGGCACTTATCCTGATGCCTACGTTGAAACAGTACCGCTTCAATGCATGCATTGCGAAGACGCCCCCTGTGCTGCCGTATGCCCCACAGGCGCAGCACATATTGGACCTGATGGCATCGTTCAGGTTGATCAGGGGCGCTGCATAGGTTGTTTATACTGCATGTCAGCCTGCCCCTATCAGGTTCGCAAACGCAATCCGCAAACGGGCACCGTTGACAAATGCCGATTCTGCACCGTATCAGCCGAACAGACTGGCACGAAGATGTGCAGTTGCGTCGAAGCATGCTTGACTGGCGCGCGCACCTTCGGCGATCTGGATGATCCTAATTCCGAGATCTCTCGCACAATTGCTCGCACAGGAGCCAAGCCTCTCAGCAGCGATTTAACGCGTGCGAAGATCTTCTATGTGAGGTGATGAGACATGTCGTTTGAACCTATTTGGGGCGTTCCCATTGCCCTGTATCTCTTCCTCGCCGGCTTGGGCGGTGGCGCGTTCGCGACATCAGCGTTCTTAGCCTGGCGACATCCCGAAGCGGTTAACATGCGCCGCATTGGGCATATCATCGCGCCAATTGTTGTCATCATAGGCTTAATACTGCTGATGGTTGACGCAAAGGCAGGCTTTCAAAACCCGATGCGCTTCGCGCTACTGCTAACAAACTTCGGTTCAGTTATGACCTGGGGCGTTGTATTCCTGGCAGCATTCGCCATCATCAGTATCGTGGCACTTGTACTTGACCTTACACACCGCCCTGTTCCTACATGGATCGAAATTGTTGGCACTGTACTTGGCGTATGCGTTGCAGCGTACACAGGATGCTTGCTTGGCGTTTGCAAAACATTCCCTTTGTGGAACAACGCACTCCTGCCGGTCTTGTTCCTAGTCTCAGCAATGTCAACAGGCGCAGCATCGGTGCTTTTCGTTAGCATCTTCAGACATGCTGATGAATTCAATCGTGTGGGCGTACTGAAGAAATTCCACTACTGCTTGCCTATCATTGAATTCTTGCTTATTGCATCTCTGCTCTTTATTACAAGCTCGAACTCCACAGCGGGCTTTAACTCGGTAACTGGTTTGCTGACTGGCCAGTTCGCACTATGGTTCTGGGCTGGACTTGCAGTCATCGGACTTATTGCACCCACCATTCTTGAAACATGGCTGCTGTTCTTCAGTCCTCGCGAGTTTGAAGTTAGCCACAAGGCTCACATGATTAGTGCTTTTTCCGACGTTGGCGTTCTTGTCGGCGGCTATTTACTGCGCTGGCTCGTCATCGCTGCAGCGCTGCCTATCACCATGGTTGTTCCTTTGGCTTAAACTCCCTCCCCCTCGAACGTACCCCAGGTCACCTCACCTGACCTGGGGTACTTCTTTTTTGAATTGATTATTTCTAAGCGCTTATCGCAGATGAAACAATGCGGCTGACACCACCTAGTGAAGCAAGCATTTCGTGCATTGAAAAAGATGCTTCGACAAACGAATTGTCTTTCATAACTTGATGGCAGGCGTTTTTCAATTCTTGAGGCTCAAATGATTCAAGCATGATGCCCGCGCCGACACGCTGGATGCTTTCAGCGTTGTAGATACGTTCGAACACATGACCAGGCACAATAACCTGAGGAGCGCCATACATCAGCGCATCCATCGTTGAGTTTTGTCCACCATGATGGATAAAGCAGCACGCACGTGGCAAAAGCTGTGAGAAATCAAAACGCGGCGCAAACTGCACCCTGCCCTGCTGACGCACTTCTTTACAACCAGCGACGTAAACTTCGCCTTCGAAACTACCTAAAGCAGCAATGACGACGCGTTCAATCTTATTCTGAGGAACCGAACCTGCGCCAAGGTAAACAACGATGCAATCGCGCTTCTGTTCAAGCAATTCCGGCGCTTCACGTAAGAAGCCAACGAATTCAGTATTCTCATCTTCAATTGGTTCCAGTTCTGAACAACTTGGAACAAAACGCTTATCAAGCCAGCTAAACAACTCGAGCGAAGACTCGATGCTTGGCAAATTCAACTCGCTAACCAGTTTGTGAATGCCAGTCGCCTTTTCTGGGGCGCTTGCATACCTTACTTGGGTTGTATACGAAAAGGATCCAAAAACAGGCACACTAAGTGCCCGAGCAGCGATAATTGCAGGTAAGCTGTATTCCGAATACACCGCATCAATATGATGCTGCTCTATGATGTCACAAAGAGCTGAAACACTTTCGCGTTCGTAATCATAGGCCAAAGCGCCAGTAAGCCACAGTACTTCCTCGAAGCTACGAACAGGCTTTCTTCCCGAAATGCCCAGTTTTTCAGCCAAGGGAAATGTCTTCGAAGCGAGAGCCATTGGAAGCCCCAACGGCGAAGGCACGGGAAGCTGGCACGTATCAGCTACACAGGGATTAACGCAGTTCCCGTCGTTCGACACACCTAAAACAACATGGTGGCCCGCCTGCTGAAATGCAGCAGCAATAGCCTGGGCACGAGCCCACGGGCCACCCATGCGAGAAAGCGCAAACATAGGAACAACAAGCACATTCACGAGACTTACCTCCGCCTTTGTTCTGCGTTAGAAACATCATAGACGAGCAGAGCAACCTGCATGCATAAGGATTACTAGCCAAGAAAGTAATTTCATTCGTAATTACTTGAGATATAAAGAGTCACTTCCTCTTCTGACTAGCCATGCTACGATTCGTAGCGGCTATTTCTCAAATGCAAACAACTGTTGCTGGCGACAACCTCAACGCCCACGCATGCTTGGGTTGTTACGAAACAACCCTGAACAGAAAGAAGGCATCATGGAGGTCTCAACAAAGATTAAGGACCTACGCACAGAACGCGGTTGGTCACAAGAACAGATGGCTGAGAAGCTTAATGTATCGCGCCAAGCAATCACAAAATGGGAAACTGGTATTGGCACCCCCGATATTGGCAATCTTGCCGCCATCGCACAACTATTTGGCGTATCGACCGACGAACTAATCTTTGGTGATGCATCTACTAAAAGCCAAGACAAAAACGGGCAATTCGAAAGCATTACATCAGTTGATCTCTCAAGCGAAAGGCATTTCGACATCAAGATTGGCTGCGCTCATATGGTGACACTAAAAGGCATCGACAGCGAAAAAGTAACAGTGTGTCTTACATCTGACACCATTGCTGACCTCGAACGCGCATTTAAAGTTGAGCTTGACACCGAAGGACGTAACTTTGATATCGACGTTACAAATAAAGGTATCGTCGCTGATGCCTTAGCCCGAAAGGAACTTGAGATTCTTATCGAGCTACCTTTAAATTATTCCTTCGGCGCAGAGCTTGAACTTGATACCGACAACCTTAGTGTCGAAGGCGTGCAATTCGACTTTGAAGTAAGCGGACAAGCAAGCAGTATCTCACTTTCCAATGTCGAAGGCCATATAGAACTTGATATAGCAGCCGATACCGAAATCTGGACCAATAACGTTCAAGGAAAACTTGATGTAAATCAAATTGGCGCTATCTCAACAATGCATATTGCCCAAGACGCGCCATTTATTGCTTCTACGCGCGGACGCTTCGGAAAGCGCACACTTCACTTTACCCGCAATGGCAAACCGGCTGAAGCGCCATGCATCGAGGAAGCTCCTCTTGCAATCGAGCTTTCAGGCGCTCGCTGCGAACTTACCATCGACTCGCTTGCCTAGAAACAAGGTATATAAACGGAGCAGCCCGCACAGTCACCTGTACGGGCTGCTTGCTTTGTAATGATTAGTGCTTTTAAGCCTTTTCAAGATTGACTGCGCAAACCTTATATTCAGGGCAGGCGCAAATCGTGTCGAAACTCGCGATGGTAATCCAGTTGGCGTTGGCGTCTTGGAAGTGGAACGGCATCCACGTGGAACCAGGACGCGTCTTCGGAGACACGCGCGCAGTTGTTTCGATGCTTCCACGACGCGACGAAACACGCACCCTTCCGCCGTCGACAATGCCCAAACGTGCAGCATCTTCGTCATTCACTTCGATAAACGAGCTGCCATCAATCTCATTAATACCCGGCGTGCGAGCAGTCATAGCAGTAGCGTTGTAATGAACCAGAATGCGACCAGTCGACAGAATGAACGGGTATTCTTCGTCGGGCAGCTCCGTTGAAGGACGGTACGGCGCATCGGAGAACAGCGCTAAACCGCGCGAGAACTTGTCTACGTGCATGATGGGTGTACCCGGATGGTTTGCATCAGGGCACGGCCATTGCAAACCGCGACCAGCTACTTCCTTGCTATCAAGACGCGCATGGCTGATACCACCAAAACTTGGCGTAAGACTTGCGATTTCGTCCATGATTTCTGCCGAGGTCAAATGCGGTTGGTCATAACCCATGCGACGCATAATCTCGGTGAAGATCCACGTATCCAGCTTTGCATCACCAGGTGCGTCAACCGCTTTGCGCACGCGTTGAACACGGCGTTCAGTGTTCGAGAACGTGCCTTCCTTTTCAAGGTAAGCACTACCAGGAAGCACGACGTCGGCATACTTCGCGGTTTCGGTCATGAACAGGTCATCGACCACCAGGAACTCGAGCGCTTCAAGGCCATTGATAACGTGCTGAATATCAGGATCGGTACGAACCTGATCCTC
>JAZQRZ010000209.1:0-4008 GCA_045629845.1 Eggerthellaceae bacterium
GGTGCGCATCAACAGCATGGACACGCTGTTAGGCAGCCTTTCCATGATTGCGGGCCCTGCCCTGGGCATCCTGCTGTACACAAGCTGCGGATTGCAGTCAACAATCTTCTTGGGTGCCGCTGGTGCTACAGCAGCTGCCGCAACAATGCTGCTTGCAAAGATTCCGCGCGACCATGGTTCGCATGAAGAAGCTGGTGCTTGGGTAAGCTTGAAAGAAGGCGCTACTGCCTTGGCTAATCAGCGCGGACTACTGGTGCTTGTTATTGGTGTATCGCTTGGCTTGCTGGCTTACGGCCCCCTCGATTCGCTGCTGCCGCTTATGGTGTACAGCCACTTTGGTGGCGACGGCTTCGCAGCATCGCTGCTTGCGGCAGTCATGGGAGTTGGCTTGCTTGTCGGCGCTCTTATCCTGATGGTTGTAAACCCACAGCGCAAGCTTACGCGCATTATCTGCGTTGCAGCATTTGTTGTTGGCATTGGAGCAGCTGTTGCAGGCCTTATCCCACAGGATAGCTTCTGGGTTTTCGTCGCATGCATTGGCATCTTGGCTATTGCCTGTGCTTGGTTTAATGCGCCACTCATGACGTTGTTGCAAAGGGGTATTCCCGATGCGAAACTCGGACGCGTGATGGGTCTTTACACGGCGCTAAGCGGCCTGGCTATTCCCGTTGGCACTGCACTTGGTGGCGTCATCGCCGAATACACCGGCACCCCGATGTTCTTCTTCATCGACGGTGTTTTCATTCTGGCGCTCGCCACCGTGCTTACCTTCTCGAAGAGCGTTCGCAGCCTGGACCCAAAACCAGTTGAGCAATCCTCGCTTGAACCAGCAGCATAGCCCCACTTGAACCAGTTGCATAATCCTTTCCCTGGCTCGCAGCATAATCCCCGCATAAGCCAGTTGCATAACCCCCCTCACTCCGCCATGCCGCACCCTCCTCCTTCGGCATGGCGGAGCCCCTTTCCTTTCGTGCTTCCATCTTTTATCAAGCATCCTTACACAACATCCTCGGTAATCTAGATGTCCCACTCAGCATTCCCGCCATTTCTGATGCCTGCATTCTCAGTCCCAAAAAACTTGCAATCTTTTTTCTTTTGTCGCTTGACTCTCACGTAACGTCATAGTTTAGAGTTCTCTCTAGATCAAAGAAGGGAGCTAACGATGCTTACGGTTCATGAGGTAAGCAAGCTTGCAAACATTAGCGTACGCACACTGCATCATTACGATGACATCGGATTGCTGAAGCCCCATACGCGCACCGAGGCAGGCTATCGGCTTTACGATGAGCAAGATTTGATGCGCCTGCAGCAGATTCTGCTATTCCGAGAACTCGAGTTCCCACTTGCTGAGATTCGCCGCATTATCGAAAGCCCCAACTTTGATACCAATAAAGCGCTCGAGCAACAAATACAGCTTCTCGAACTAAAACGAGAACACATTAACAAGCTTATCGATATGGCTAAAACTGCGATGGAAGGAAGTGTGACAACGGTGAGTTTTGAGGCATTTGATACCAAAAAGATTGATGAGTACACGACGCAAGCAAAAGCATCGTGGGGCAATACTCCCGAATGGGCAGATTACGAAAAGAAGCGTAAAGGGCGCAGTATGCAAGACGAAACAGATTTAGGAAATCAGCTAATGCAGCTATTCAAGCCGTTTGGCGTTATGGCTAAGCAAGGAGTCGATCCTGCATCCGAAGAAGCGCGTGCTCAGGCGATAGTCATTCAGGAATTCATTTCGGAGCACTTCTACAAGTGCTCGAACGAAACCTTTGCTCAGCTTGGCATTGCCTATGGCGCAGGTGGCGAGTTTACGGAAAACATTAACGCCGTCGCCGGGCCAGGTGCTGCCGAGTTTGCTGCTGAAGCTATTAAGCACTACTGCTCATAAAACACGGGTCGAGCCCTTACCAAATAGGAGGAACAAGTCTCCATCTCACTTGTTCCTCGTAGTCTTTATAACCCTCTAAGCCATCAGCAAGCACCTGTTCCTCGTTGCGAATTCGCTTAACAATGAGAGGTACATACACAAGCATAATGACGAACGAAAAGGGAGAACCCAATACGATTGGCATCGCAAGAAATAGCAGCAACGTTGCACTGTACATAGGATGACGAACGACGCCATAAAGCCCCGTACTTACAACCTGCTGCCCCTCTTGAACCTCGACCGTGCGCGAAAGATAAACGTTCTCACGCATGACCTCGGCATACAATACATATGCCGCCAGGAACACCACTGCACTAATCCAAGACACCCAATCAGGAAATACCAACCAACCAAACCGATATCCCAGTCCAGCCACAACAAAAGCCGCAATAAACATAACAGCAGAGAGCACCAGAACTGCCTTTTGCTCGTCTTCATCTTCGTCGGCACTTAAACGCTTACGCAATAAATCCGGCGCCTTTGCCATCATGACAAGACCAGCGACAAACATCGGGACAAAAAGAATTGCCATCAAAAGCCACCCTTGCCACCAACTAATCGTTCCAGCAGGCACAAAGAGCAACAGTCCAACGATAACGAACCCTATCGCAAACTTTAGCAACGCAGTACCAAAGAGCTTGCCGTCCATAGACTCCCTACCCATAAGTCGAGATCCCCGCCAACAAGTCGCCGACATCGCCATAATACCAGGTGATAATAAGAAACTTCAAAGCACTCCAACGCGGTACCTGAAACTAAAACCACTCTGAACGACGCTAAAAACGAGAACACCCCAACATCAGAAAACGATAGCCGCCAAACTAACTCCCAGCATCATTTGTCACAACAAATTAAAGCAACCTAGAAAACTGTCATTTATTTCGATTTACTGACGATTTTGCTGATTTGAGCAAAACTGATGGCAATTTTTTTGCTTTACTGACGATTTTCAAAAGAACATGCCTGAATTGAAGATGTGGCTTAAGCTGAATGAGCAGGTCAATGAAGAGGCACATATCGGTCTCTAATCACGCGTTTCAAAAAATCGTCAGTAAATCGAAAAAGTTGCCAAAAAGCTTGCTAACAATTGACAAATCGTCAGTAAATCAAAATTAATGGCATACTATGCCTAGGGTTTTCGTCAGCTTGATTGATTAATGTGGTGAATTGGCTCATGAAGACATTCCTATCCCATGACACGGCACTTGCGTATTGGCGTTATCATTTCCCGCTTGACTCCGAACTGGGGAAAACCGCGCGAGTCAGCAGCGCTGAAGATTGCTCATCGAAAAAGGCTGATGTTATTGGATCGATACCAGAAGAGTTTATTGTTCCTGGCCATCCCGTTGATGTGCTCATCTTTAGTGACGATCTTCGTCGACGCTCTAGCAGTGTGTCTTGCCATGCTTGGCGGATATGGGCTCCCAAAACCAGAAATGAACGCAACAATTAAGCTTGATAATGAAGCGCGAACAATCGCGCGCAAGAGTTACTGCGAAGGCGACTTATGTTGGCCTGAAGCCAAACTTGACATCGAATATCACGGCGAAGTACACGTTGGCGCCGCTCAAATGAAAAGCGATGTCGGGCGCGAGCTTGGAATCGAACATATGGGATGGCAGATAATAACAATTACAAGCCCCCAGGTATTTGATGCTGATCAATTTGAAACCGTGGCAAAAGCAGCTGCTACTGCTTTACGAAAACGCTTAAGACCAACGGCGCTTGAAGCAACTTTGCAGCACAATACGCTCCGCGAAAAGCTTGAGCAATGGATGCTTGAACTCCAATAGTGGATGCCGGAACCCGCAAAATAGTAGTTCAACATTGAATCATGCCCGCGCAGCTCTACTAAGCGTAGGGTGCATTATTGCCTTTAGCCTCATAAGATAAATGAGACGAAAGGAGCACACCATGTTTCATCCGATTGATACAGACACATGGCCTCGCGCGCAAATGTTTTACTACTTCCGCACCATGGCCCCCACTGGCTATTCAATTACCGTAGAGGTAGATGTAACCAAAATGGTGCAAACAATAAAGCAACACGGTCTGAAGTTCTACCCCGCTTACCT
>JAZQRZ010000210.1:0-5040 GCA_045629845.1 Eggerthellaceae bacterium
AGGATCTGGCTGAAGGCAGGATTACGCTGAACGAGGCACAGGAACTCGTTGATGCATTCATCTTAAAGACTGAATGCTTCTACAATGCGTGCCCGCCGAAGCTTGCTGCTATTACTGGCGCTAACAACACGTATCAGCACGTGACAATCGGTGGTGTTGACCCCGAAACGGGCGAAGATGCCACAAACCCGGTGACCTACATGGTGCTGGAAACGTTGGGTCGTCTGAGCTTGCATGACCCAACCGTGTCACTGCGTTTCAATAACAATTCTCCCGACAAGCTGTGGGAATGCGCAATTGAAGTATCCAGATTGGTTGGCGGTTTGCCGCTGTACATGAACGATGAGGTAGTCATCGGCGGTATGCAGCGCGAATTGGGCTTCAGCCTGCGTGATGCTCGCGATTACGGCGTAATCGGCTGCCAGGAATACGTGGGTTGTGGAACCGATTATCCTGCGCCCAACGGCACGGGTGGCAAGGGCACCGTGTGGTTTGGTTCCATCTTGAATACTGCTTTAAACAACGGTGTGAATCCGAAGAACGGAAACTCAATCGGGTTCGAAACTGGCTACCTGTACGACATGAAGTCGATGGACGAAGTGAAGGCTGCAATCGAAAAGGTTGCCCGCTGGTCTTTGCGCTGGCTTGTTTCGATGAACAACTACACCGAGACACTTATGCAGAACCGCACGCCTTTGACTGCGCTTTCCATGAGCATCGAAGGCTGCATGGAATCTGGTAAGGACTGCGTGTGCGGCGGTGCTAAGTACAACTCTTCGGGCGGTACGGCAACTGGTCTGGCTACCATCGCCGATTCACTGACTGCTATTCGCTACATGGTCTTCGACAAGAAACTGTGCACGGCACGCGAGCTGTACGATGCCGTGATGGCTAACTGGGAGGGCTACGAAGAGCTACGCCAGCGCATTCTGCACGAAGTGCCGCACTACGGCAACGACGATCCGTATGCCGACGAGCAGATGACCTACATTACTGACCTGTACATTTCGCTGTGCTCCGAGATGTCGCTTTCGCGTGCGAAGGTGTACAAGGCTGGCATGTATGGCGCATCTGACCACATTGCACAGGGTGCTCAGACGTGGGCTACGCCTGACGGACGCAAGGATGGCGAGCCTTTGGCTGACGCAACATCGCCCGCGCAGGCACGCGACCTGAATGGTCCTACTGCTGTATTCAACTCGACGCTTTGCTTCGATCACAGTCGCGTTATGGATGGCATCGCACTGAACATTCGCATGCATCCTTCGGCGCTTAGCAATCAGTCTGGCGTTGATAAGTTGAAGACGATGACGCAGACATACTTCGACGAAGGCGGTATGGAAGTGCAGTACAACATCGTTTCTTCGGAAACGCTGCGTGCGGCACAGGCCGACCCTGAGGCATATCGCGACCTGGTCGTTCGCATCGCGGGCTTCTCGGCATATTTTGTCGAGATGGCTCCTGATCTGCAAAACGACATTATCAGGCGTACGGAAAACATGATTTAAGCCGGGTGGCCGCTTAGGTTAGCAAACTCGGCAAGGGAACGTTGTTCGACCTAAGTGGCCGCAACGGTTTGCAAGGAGGGAACATGAAAGACAGACTCATGCTTATTGACGGAGAGTGGGTTGGCTCGTCCGATGGTGCTACGAAGCAATCCACGAATCCGGCAACAGGCGAGGTGCTTGGCAGCTTCCCGCTGGCAACCAAGGAAGATGTCGATCGTGCGCTTGCTGCAGCACAAAAGGGCAAAAAAGTGTGGGCTTCAATGTCTCATACCGAACGCAAAGCCATTGTGCTGAAGGCAGCCGACCTCTTCGATCAGCACCTGGATGAAATGGCCACCATGATTACGGCAGAGATGGGGAAGCCGGCAGGAATGGCCATGGGCGAGGCGCTCGAGATTCCGTCTCTGCTCAGGCAGTCGGCATCAGCTGTTGACGTTATGGCTGGCGAGGTCATTTGTGACCAAAATGCCAAGGATAATGCGCTTGGCGATCTGGCATTTACGAAGATTGAACCGCTTGGCGTGGTTGCTTGCATCGGCCCGTTTAACTTCCCGGTATCTACGTTGACCTTTAAGACGGCTCCTGCACTGATGGCTGGTAATGCGGTCATCATCAAGGCTCCGTCGGATGCAACGCTGGTTGTGCTGCGTTATGCCGAGATTCTGAACGAAGCAGGTTTCCCCGCTGGTGTCGTACAGGCTATTTCGGGTCCTGGCGCCAAGATGGGCGAATGGCTGGTCGCAACCGACCTTATCGACGCTGTTTCGTTTACTGGTTCAACAGCGGTTGGCAGCAAGCTTATGGAATATGCAGCTCCGTACTTCCATCGCATGCTGCTTGAAATGGGCGGCAACGATCCGCTGGTTATTACCGAGGATGCCAACCTTGAAAATGCAGTGGGCCAAAGCTTGTGCCGCATGGCCAACGCTGGTCAGATTTGCTGCATCACCAAGCGCTTTATCGTTCAGAACTCTATCAAGGATGCTTATCTTGAAGGCCTGAAGCAGGCTGTTGGTAGCATCACGGTGGGCGACCCCGCCGACCCGCAGACCATGATGGGCTGCCTGGTTAGCGAGCGCGCGGCTAAGGAAGTCGAAGCTCAGATTCAGGACATGGTTGCCCAAGGCGCTAAGCTTATCTGCGGTGGTACGCGCGAAGGCGCATTCGTGCAGCCGACGATTCTTGACTGCAGTAAGGACCTGCCAGTGGCTAAGGACCTCGAGATCTTTGGTCCCGTGTGGACGGTTATCGGCTTCGACACCGACGAAGAAGCAATCGAAATTGCCAACCAGTCCATTTATGGCCTGAACGGCGGCGTTATCGCCGGTAGTGTGGAGCATGGTCTGAAGATTGCTCAGCACATTCAGTCTGGCACCGTTGTGGCCAATGGTGAAGGCTGCTGGCGTACGCCAAACCATGCATTCGGCGGTTACAAGCACAGCGGTCTTGGTCGCGAGGGCATCCCTGACTTAATTAAAGAATTCACCCAACGCAAGACGCTCGTTATTCGTGGAATCAACTAGTTTCTTATCTGTTAAGGAGTGAACAAAAATGTCTGAAACAACAACAAAGAAGCGCGGAATACATTACGCGTGGATAGTTATGATTGGCTGCTGCTTTATCCAGGCAGGTCAGCTCGGTATCATCATGAACTGCGGCGGCATCTTCCTGCAGCCCGTTTCCGAAGCTATCGGCTGTGGCCGTGGCGACCTGGCAATTTACATGACCATCCAGGCGTGGGGCCTGGCTGTTACCATGCCTCTCGTAGGCAAGTGGCTGCCTACTAAGAACATCAATGTGCTTATGACTACGGCGGCTATTGTCGATGGCGTAGCATTTGCGTTGATGTCACAACTGACGGCCGTTTGGATGTGGTGGATTGACGCTGCTGTTATCGGCGTTGCTTCGGCCTTCCTGTTCTTCGCACCTGTTCCTATGATGATTCAGAACTGGTTTGCCAAGAAGAAGGGTCTGGCTCTTGGTATCGCAACCTGTTTCTCGGGTATTGGTGGCGCTATCCTTTCCCCGATCCTGGCTTCGATGATTGCTACCACTGGTTGGCAGGCTGCTTACATCGTTGGTGGCGTTGTATCTATGATCCTTACCGTTCCGGTTACTGCGTTTGTTATTAAGTTTAAGCCGGCTGACAAGGGCATGCTGCCCTATGGCGCCGAAGAAGTTTCCGATGCAGACATGGAAGCTGTTCAGAAGAAGCAGGCCGAAGCAGCAAAGCATGGCATTTCTACGCAGCTTGGCTGGAAGTCTGGCATCATCTTTATCGTGTTCTTCATCGGCGGTTTCATGTCTCTGGCAACGTCGTTCACGAATCACCTGCCTGGTTTGGCAAACTCGCTCGGTTACGCAGCTGCCGCTATTGGTCTGCTGGCGTCCTGCAACATGATTGGTAACATGGTTGGTAAGCTGGTCTTAGGCCCGCTGGCTGACAAGTTTGGTGTTAAGACGGCTGTTGCTGTTGGTTACGCGGTTGTTTTCGTTGGTCTTGCTCTGGTTCTTTTGGGCGGCGGCAATGCTGTTGCTTTGTACCTGGGTGCTGCGTTCTATGGCGTTGGCTTCTCGGTTGCAACTCTGTTCCTCCCGCTTATCGTTGCTGAAATCGTAGGTAAGAAGGATTATCCGAAGATTTACTCGTATGCCGTATCCGGCAATGCATTCATCGGTTCTCTTGGCGTTACCATCTGCGGTTTCTGCTTCGACTTCACGGGCAGCTACTTCGGCGCTTTGGCCTTCATCGTAGTTGCTCTGATCATCGCTATTCTGCTTATCGTCTTTGGCTACATGCGCTCCAAGCAGGTTATGCCTATCGCTGAGGCAGAGGCTGAAGAAGAAGAGAAGAAAGCCAAGCTGGAAACTGCTTCTCAGAACGTGTAATTCAATTAAATGATGACGTGTATACCGCCCGCCGTAATGACGGGCGGTATTTCAAAGGGAGTGATTGCTATGAGCTACACCCTGGGACCCGTCACTGATCGTATCGAACGCATTCGTCAGCGTTATCGTTCCACAACGCCGAAAGTGTGCGTCGAGCGCTTCCGCATCGTGACGGATTTCTATAAGACCTGTCCGCCGTATCCGATGATTATCAAGCGCGGCATGCTGTTCAAAGAGCTGTGCGAAAAGATGCCTGTGCTGGTCAACGAGGACGAGCTGGTTGTGGGCGAACTTGCTAGCACCTATCGCGGTTCGGCTTTGTTCCCAGAATACGCAGTGGGTTGGCTGTTTGAAGAGCTTCATACCAGCAAGCTTTCTGACCGTGTGCGTGACCCATACCTGATGGACGAAGAGGATGCTGCTTACGTTCTGTCTGAAGAAGAGTTTTGGACGGGCAATGACCTGTCTGCCATGATGGACGCAGCGCTTTCCGATGGCTTCCATGAGATTTTGGGCAACAACGTGGTGACCTTTGGCGACAAGGGTTGCGCCACAACGCCTGTCGGCCATTTCTGCGCCAACTATGCCAAGGCCATCAACAAGGGTTTTGGTGCTATTCGTGCTGAGGCCCAGGCCAAGATGG
>JAZQRZ010000211.1:0-4227 GCA_045629845.1 Eggerthellaceae bacterium
GACGATGGGCTCGATATCGCTTATGGACAGCGCGTCGAAGGTGACAACGTCGTCGATTCGGTTCAAGAACTCCGGCCTAAACGTTGCACGCAGCGCCTCGTCGATGGCATGTCGCATGGTTTCGGCATCGCCGTTCTCCGAGAACTCGCGAATGAACTGGCTGCCGGCATTGCTGGTCATGATGATAATCGTGTTCTTGAAGCTGACCACGCGACCTTGGCCATCGGTCAGTCTGCCGTCGTCGAGCACCTGCAGCAAAACATTGAACACATCGGGGTGCGCCTTCTCGATCTCGTCGAGCAGCACCACGCTGTACGGCCGACGGCGCACTGCCTCGGTCAGCTGTCCGCTCTCGTCGTAACCGACATACCCAGGAGGGGCGCCAATGAGGCGCTGCACGCTGAACTTCTCCATGTACTCGGACATGTCGATACGCACCATGGCTTTCTCGCTGTCGAACAGGTATTCTGCCAGCGCCTTAGCCAGCTCGGTTTTACCTACGCCCGTCGGGCCAAGGAACAGGAACGAACCAATAGGCTTTTCGGGGTCGGAAAGGCCTGCGCGGTTGCGGCGAATAGCGCCTGCTACCACGTTAACCGCCTGATCTTGGCCAACCACACGTTCGTGCAGCTTGGACTCAAGATCGACCAGCTTTTCCATTTCGCCCTTCATCATCTTGGACACAGGAATGCCAGTCCATGCGCTGACGACCTCAGCGATTTCTTCCTCGGCGACTTCTTCTTTCAGAATGACGCCGCTTTCCTCGCGGTCCGCCAGAATGCGCTCAGCTTCTTCCAACTTAGCACGTAACTGCGGAATGATGGCATAGCGCAGTTCGGACGCACGCGACAAATCACCTTCGCGTTCGGCACGCTCTTCTTCCATCTGTGCAGAATCAAGTTCAGCCTTGATGGTTTGCACGTCAACGATGACGTCCTTTTCGTTCTTCCATTCAGCCGTGCGCGCATCAAGTTCTTCACGCAAAGCTGCCATTTCGCGGCGAAGTGCCTCCAGACGCTCCTTACTAGCGTCGTCGACTTCACGCTGCAGCGACAGCTCTTCGATTTGCATCTGGCGCAGCTTGCGATCAAGCGCGTCAAGTTCTTCAGGCATGCTATCGATTTGGATACGCAGACGACTGGCTGCTTCGTCCATCAGGTCGATTGCCTTATCGGGAAGGAAGCGGTCGGAAATGTAGCGGTTAGAAAGCTCTGCTGCCGCAACAATAGCACCGTCGGTAATGCGAACGCCGTGATGGATTTCGTACTTTTCCTTCAGGCCACGCAGAATAGCAATGGTGTCTTCCACGCTGGGTTCGCCCACCAAAACAGGCTGGAAGCGGCGCTCGAGCGCGGCATCCTTTTCAATGTACTTACGATATTCGTCAAGCGTGGTTGCGCCAATGGCATGCAGCTCGCCACGTGCTAGCGCAGGTTTCAACATGTTGCCTGCATCGATAGTACTATCGCCACCACTACCAGCACCAACGATGGTATGAAGCTCGTCGATGAACAGGATGATGCGACCGTCGCTGTCCTTTACTTCGCGCAAAACCGCCTTCAGACGATCTTCGAATTCGCCGCGGTACTTAGCACCTGCCAACATGCTGGCAATATCAAGCGTAATAATGTCGCGGTCTTTTAAGCTATTAGGTACGTCACCACTGACAATACGCTGAGCCAAGCCTTCCACAATTGCCGTTTTACCCGTACCAGGCTCGCCAATAAGTACTGGGTTGTTTTTGGTACGGCGACTGAGCACCTGAACGGTACGACGAATCTCTTCAGAGCGGCCAATAACTGGGTCAAGCTTACCTTCGCGCGCAGCTTCGGTAAGGTTGGTTCCGTACTGGTTTAGCGCGTCAAGTTCCATCTTGCTGGTTTGATCGGTAACGCGTTCGTCACCGCGCAGCTTGTCATATGTTTCCTCGACTGCCTTTTCGGTTACACCCGCCGCATTCAGCACGCGACCAGCATCGGTCTTGTCGGCGGCCAGCGCAATAAGCAAATGTTCGGTCGTGGTGAAGCTGTCGCCCATTTTGTCGGCGACCTTTTCGGCCTTGTCGATAACTTTGATAAGGTCGTTGCCAGGCGCTGTCATAGGCAGAATGCTAGCTTGCTTTGGCTTGTTAGCGATAACGTCGTCGACGTTTCGCTTAAGCACTGCAGGGTCGGCGCCTACGCGCTTCAAAATAGCTTGCAAATTATTGTCTTGCGAATCAAGGATGGCCTTCAGCATGTGAATGGGCTCGATGACGCTCGCCTGAGCATCACCCGCCACTCCCATGGCGGCCTGGAACGCCTCTGTTGCAGAGGCGCTGAGTTTATCCAGTCTCATTGTTGCCCCTTTCTTTAGGATGCGACACGGGGTATAACCCCTGGTCACATTTAGCGTTTGCGAATTGCAAGCGTGGTAGTTTGCGCCATAAGGCTTGCCACGCTGGCGTGAGTCTCAAGTTCATGCACGCGATCGGCAAGACGGCGCACACGGCGGTGCAGGTCATCAAGCTCTTGATCGCGTTCGGCCAGGCGCCCTTGAAGGTCAAGGATGCGAATAACCCCAGCCAAGTTAATGCCTTCATCGGTAAGCTCGTTGATAAGCTCAAGGCGTTCGATGTCGGCTTGCGAATACATACGCGTGTTACCACTGGTGCGCTGCGGCGTAACCAGGCCCTTTTGCTCGTACGAACGCAAGGTTTGAGGATGCATGCCTGCCAGCTCTGCCGCCACACCGATCATGTACAGAGGGCGATTGCGATCTTGGTTTGCCATGTTCTCTCCTTCTAAAATGTGACAAAGGGACTGCCCCTTTGTCACATCGCCTACTTACTAGCAGCCTGGAAATCTTCCAATGCTTTGCGCTGGTCATCGTTAAGATCAGTTGGTACCTGAATATCCAGCGAAATCTTTAAGTTGCCGTTGCCCGAACCCTTCACGCGCGGAGCGCCTTTACCCTTTACGGAAAGAACCGTGCCCGGCTGCGTGCCCGCAGGAACCTTGACGCGCACCTTGGTTCCATCAGGCGCAGAAACCACAAGGCTTGTGCCCAAAGCAGCATCAACCATGCTGACCTGCTGAGTTGTAAGCACGTCAGCACCTTTTCGCGTAAAGCGACTATCGGGCTGAATACGCATCGTTATGACAAGATCGCCCGCCTGGCCGCCATTTTCACCAGGTACACCTTGACCGCGGAAGCGCTGGCGGTCGCCATCGTTGGCGCCAGCAGGCACCTTCACGTCAAGTTCAGTCGTACCTTCGCGCCCAGGAATGCGCAGTTTTACGCGCTTCGTTGTGCCATTGAAGGCTTCATCAAATGTAAGCTGCAAATCGGCGGTTGTATCTTTGCCTTTGCGCGGCTGGCGCGTGCGAGCACCGTTTCCCGCAAAGCCAAAGTCGTTCAAACCGTCGAAACTCCAGTTAGTGCCAAAAGCGCCTTCACCGCGAAGCACCTGGTCAAGAATATCTTGCCAGCTGCCAAAGTCGTTGAAGTTGACCGTGGTGCCGCCCGCACCGCCAACGCCGCCCCAGTTGAACGGAATTTGGTTGGCGTTCGCCGTGCCGTACTGGTCGTAAAGCTGGCGCTTCTTGTCGTCGGACAAGACCTCGTAGGCCTCGTTAATGTCCTTAAACTTTTCTTCGTCGCCGCCCGCATCGGGATGATTCTCACGTGCGAGCTTACGATACGCTTTCTTTATTTCGTCAGCTGTGGCGCTTTTCGACACGCCGAGCGTTTTGTAATAGTCCGGTTTGTTCGCCATGTCGCACCACCTTTCTTTATGGGAGGGTATGTAGTGTTGTTACGCCTGTTCGGATTCGTCTTCCTTCGGGCGCTTGGGACCGCCGGTTGTAACCGTGACCATAGCAGCACGCAGTACCTTCTTGCCCATCTTGTATCCCTTTTGGAATACGTCCTTCACGGTTTCGTCGAAGGCTTCTTCGTCGGGCACCATTTGCACTGCCTGTGCTTCTAAAGCGTCGTAAGCCTGGCCAGCAGGATCGATGACTTCCAAGCCACTCTTGGTAAGCGCATCGACCAGCTTGGTCTGAACAGCTTTCACGCCATCAAGCAAGCCTGTTTCGCCATTTTCGGTAGCATAGCTAACCGTACGCTCGAAGTCGTCGAGCACGGGCAACAGGTTTTCCATGAGCTTTTCGGTTGCGCGTATGCGCTCTTCGGCACGCTGTTCCTTCGTGCGGCGACGATAGGTATCCCATTCCGCGTGAAGGC
>JAZQRZ010000212.1:0-62136 GCA_045629845.1 Eggerthellaceae bacterium
TAGGATGACTTCCCGCCCACTTTACTGTTATCTCGTAAGCGATGCCTGCAATAAGCGGCATAAGCAAGATGCGAACAATAATGACCAGAACCAACTTCGGCGCACCATCAGGCACACCCCATGCGGCAATAAGTGCATCAAGCGGGACAACTGTGTATACAAATATGGCAATGATCATAACCATGATAAGGAACGCGGTACCGCAACGCACATGAAGACGTGGGAAGCTGCGAGCGTTTTCGGGCGTAAGTGGAAGGCCGTGCTCGAAACAGTGAATAGTCTTATGCTCGGCGCCGTGATAACCAAACATGCGCTTGATGTCTGACATGCGTCCAATTAACCATATATAGAAGATGAAAATACCAATACGAAGCACGCCATCGACAATGTTCCACAGCAGCGTACGATCGTCGTATTCGCCAACAATAAGATTGGTTACAAACGCTGGAGCAACTACAAACAGCGCAACGCCCAGCACCAAACCAAGAATCATAGAAATGGCCATTTCGGTATCGCCAAGCAAGGGTTTCTTTTCAGGCTTTTGTTCCGCTGGTTCTGTTTGGATCGGCTCCGAAACAACTTCAAGCGTGCGTTGAGCGCCCAACGCATCGATCATTTCATCTGGATTGCCAAAGTCGCGCGACCAAGAAAACTCGGGCTCTTCGGGTTTTTCGGGCTCTTCGGGTTCTGGCTGGGCAGGAAGAATTGAAGGCTCTGACTGAACCTTAGCAGCCACTTCAGTCTTGCCATCTTCGCTTGCCTCTTCCTCGACAAAAGCATGCTCTGCAGCAATGGAAAGAGCCTTGTAGCCAAGCGCCAACGATTCAATGAACGCCCGACAACCACGGATGAAGGGCCAATACAACCAACCACTTTTATCTTTGCCGTATGACAGGTCGTGCTCTTCGGTATAAATACCACCATCGGGTTCACGTACAGCTACCGACCAGTTATATTTCCCGCGCATCATAATGCCTTCGATGAGCGCCTGACCACCAACATGGGTTTTCAGTTCGCCATCTTCGGAAAATGCGCGCGACAAATCGCTCTTTTGCTTTTCTTTGGACATATACGGTTCTTTCAATCTATTGGTTGAAGTGCATTGTGCCCCAACGCAATGCAACTGTGCCCCACCATAGGCGGGGCACATAAAAAAGTTATCTTAATGAAACGATTCTAGCGAGATACATTAATCGCGACGAACACGCGGATAAGGATCACCGCAGGTCATCTTCCCTTCTGGACAGGCGCCACGCACACAACCCGGACCAGCATCCACAAAAATGAACGGTGCAGTTGGACGTACAAGCTCGAGCATCTTCCAAGCCAGCTCACGGATTTCCCACTGAGCACGGTTGCAGCAACGCAAATTAAAGAAGTGCAGCAGCTCGCGAATGTTCATAGTGACAACAATCTTTGTTTCAGCAGCATTCGGCAGAATGTAACGTGCGTCTTCTGCAGGAATGCCCGCTGCTACAAACGCCTGATATGCTTCGACTGTCTTCTCAATCATTTCGTCAAACAGCTTGTTGCACTCTTCGTTTTCAGCAATAGAATCTGGCTTGATTGTTTCCAAGCCATCCGTGAACTTTACGTAGCGCTGACTTTGCTGATTAAAGCTAGCCAAGCGATGACGCACCAGCTGATGAGTTAACGCACGCGACACGCCATCAATCGCAAACGTATAGCTAGCATGTTCAAGCGTTGACAGGTGGCCGCTTTCCAAAATAGTGGTCAACACCTTGTGAATACGCGCTTCATCAAGGGATTCCATCAGCTCGGAAGCACCCACAGGCGCATAGCAAAGACGCGCAGCTGTTGCGACCGCGCGTTCAGGATCTGGAGTATGGTACAGAAGCTCGACGTTCATAGCCGCCCTCTCTCTCGATTACAATTCAAAAGTATAATCTGAGACATATTAGTGAACCGATGTATAACGGCGAAAGGCACGAAATGACAACGGGCTCGTTCATCCCAAAACTTACCACTACCGATTGGAATGAAGAATGGAAGAAACTTCAGGTTTCAAGGCGCCATAGCGACGACTCTTCCGTCTGGGATGAAAAGGCGAAAACATTTCCCGTTGCCCATGGCGAGCAAACAAGTTATGTGCAGCGTTTTCTTGAACTGGCGGGTGTAAAACCAGGTGAAACCGTGCTTGATATGGGTTGTGGCACAGGCGCACTTGCAACCCCACTAGCGCAAAACGGTTGTCGCGTAATTGCTTGCGACTTTTCGCAAGGCATGCTGAACGCAATGATTGAAGACCAAAAATCACTTGGCGTAACTGGTGTTGAAAATTATCTTTTAAGTTGGTCGGACGACTGGTCGCACGTGGGACTTACCGAAAACAGCGTTGATGTAGCATTCGCATCTCGCTCGATTGTAACTAACAACTTACAAGATTCCTTACTTCGCCTGCATAGCGTGGCTCGTCGACGTGCGTGCATTACCTTGCCGTGCGGGCCATCGCCGCGCATTGACGAGCGCTTGCTGGCAGCCGTTGGACTGCAACAGCGCGTGGGGCGCGACTTCTTGTATGCGTTTAACATCCTGACTTCGCTAGGTTTATTCCCCGAAGTTGCCTACATTCCCAGCAAGCGTATTGATTTGTTTGACTCCTTCGAAGAAGCAAGTGATAAGTACACAACCATTGTTCAAGAAGCAGTGCAACACCTGGTGACAGAAGAAGAGCTCCGCAGCATTCCTGGCAAGCTGCGAACATGGCTTGAAGCTAATCTTGTTCAAGATGACGAAGGTTTCCATCTTGGAAAAGACCGCAAAGTAACCTGGGCCTTTATTGCGTGGGACACCTCTCAATCATTGAATACGCAAGGGTAATCAGCGGTTAATCAGCTTCGGTCATTCCAGTTGGTTTCTTCAGAGCCAACACCCTGGCCGACAGTCTCTGAACTGTTGATTGTAATATCCCAGATATAACCCTCTTCAAGTGAAGTCAGATAGCGATCGCCCTCAACCTCATCAAAGACCATAGTTTCGTAATAACCGTCAGGCCCAAATTGCTCGTCTACGCCATACCATTCAGTACCTGAAGAATCTTTCATGTAGTACTCGCCACCAGGAAGCCATGTTTCTACCGTTCCAGCGCCTTTTATAAACACGCTTTCAACTGGTTTCTTGTCTTTCGTTAAGACCACGATATAGCGTCCCTTATTAGCATCTGAATCGGCTACAATAAAATTGAGCTTCATATTATCGCTGGTCATTGCTTCATCGTGGAACAGCTCGCCTGTTTCTGGCATAGTCTGAACGCATGCTTTGGCACGCTGCTCCCAATCGCCATAAGCACTTTTCTCAAACGCTTCCTTGGCGCTGTAGAACTTGCCTTCATCAAACAAAGCACAAGCGCGATCGTATTCTGCTTTACCGGCATCTTCTGAACTTGAACTAGCAGATTCGCTCGTAGCCGATGACGCGCCTCCTGACGAAGAACCGCCACAAGCAACAAGCCCCAACATTAGCGCGAATAAACAACAGGTAATGATTGCAAGTGTTCTCTTCTTCATGATGTCCCCAATCTCGCCAGATATCTCACAAGCTATTAAGGCCGAACAAGTGAAATGACTTCGGTTTCTCCGCTAGGCCACATGAACGAGCCAGTAGCATACTGGTGACCATCCTGTTCCCAGAACGCCGTCAGCGTAAGACGACCCGAACCCGTAGCGTCAAGCATGCCACCATCAAACTTACCAGTGAATGTGGAATTCGCTGCCGAATCCTCGTAAACCTTACCCGCCTTGTTGTCGCGGATGTAGTACCAATTAAACGTTGCGGTAGCACCTGACTGCGCCGCATCGATAGTAACGTTAAATAACCTCTCCAGGTTGCCACCGTGCATGTATCCCTTCCAGCTCCCCATCACCGTGCCAAAGTCGGTGATACGTTTAACACCTGATGGCGCGTTGCCCTTATCTGTTTCACCTGTCGTCCACTTGAATTCGTTTATCACAGGGCGCTCAGAAGTGGAATACGAGGAAGAAGCAGCTGCAGAGGACGCAGCCTGCGATGAAGATGTAGCTGCACCTGAGGATCCACTTGTCGCCGAACCGCCAGAAGCACTTTCAGCCGACGCTGAAGATACCGACGCGGACGTACTAGAAGCTGCAGACGATGCTGACGTAGAAGCAGCCGAAGCAGAAGCTGATGCCGAAGAGGCACTGCTGGAAGCAGCAGAGCTTGATGAAGCGCTCACTGAGCTAGCTGATGCTGAAGCGCTGGCCGCCGAGTCGTATGTAAGCGCTTTATCTTCATTAGGGTCATGCGGCTGAAACTGGAACAGCGGCACCACGTACAGCATAAGCACCACGATAACAAGCACAGCCCCAACACCAACAGCAATTAATGGCAGCTTCGACTTCTTTGCCGCAGGTGCAGGCTTCGCCTCCCCACCCGAAGACGAGTAGTGAATAGTCGGTTCGTGCGACTTAACTTGTTCAGCCTGATTGTCCGATTTAGTTTGAGTGTCCTGCGCGACTTTCTGCGCCTGACCAATAACCGTACCAATCGCCTGCGTTGCCACAGAAGCTGCTGACGTGGGGATACCCGCACCAGTGCCCTGCCAGGTAGAAAGCACTGTTTCACCTGCTGCTGCAGGAGCATCGATTGTTTGCCCGAACGTGTCAGTGATAGTCTTCACAGTCTCGACAGCAGATTCGACAGCTTGTATAGCATCCGCGCCTGCACCAGAGACGTCTACAACTGAAGCCTCTACAGTAGACTCATTAGACTTAAGATCCTCAACGGGCGCGCCACACTCTGTACAAAAACGCAGTCCTGCATCAAGCTCTTTTCCGCATTGTTCACAAAAAGCCATATCAACTCGTCCTTCCTCAATACTTATTTATTTGGAAAGAACTTGTTCATTTCCACGATAAGCTTCTCCAGCTCATCGAAGCACTGCTCAACGGTCGCACCACTAAAATCCTTGGCCAAGATGGCATTAGCTTCAGTAATAGTCAGACCAGGCGCACCAACTCGCCCTGCACCACTGTGCTTAAGCAGCTGCAATTTCTTCAGGAACATCGGAACGTCTACACTCACATTCGCAAGAAACTCCTTCAATCGGCCTGAAGTCTCCAATATTGCAATCTTTTCCACAATGATACGGTCGGCCTGCTTGGTAAACTGACGGACCGCTTCCTCAGCGAACATCGCACTCTTAGACAGGTAGCTTAGGTACTCCTTGTATTGAAGGCTACCTACAACCAAATCTGTCACGCTCTCCTTGAGCTTTAATGCGGCCTGCGCCATCTCTTCAGCGAACCCCATCCAGTGTGTGCACTTATACTTGGCTACCTTAGCCACTACATCAGGATGCTTGAACGCTTCACCCGCACGACGTGGATCGACAACAATTAGCAGGTCGTTATATTCAGGACTGTATGCTTCGGGGTGAAGTGCGCTCGTAACTGTCATGTCAAGAGTTTCCGCGAGCGCTGCCATAGCTTCCTTGTTGCTGTAAATACCAGCCATCGTGTTGTAAAGCTCCGCATTGAAGCTCTCTTGAGCGACGGTGTGGCTGATGTCCTTCCACTCGCCGCTTTCGGTTTGGTACTTGAACGTAACATCCAAATCTCGCGCAACCTTCTTGCCAGCAGCAACATCGACGTTGGCATTACCACTCGAGGTGTGGTAGCGAATACGGGAAGCCGGTATTCCAAGACGCTTAGCCAGGGCCTTTACCGTCTTTTCGCAGACCTCGATTTCTAATTCGCCAATCATCTTGTTGTAGAAAATGTTCAGCGCTTCGTATTCCACGCCCTTAAGCTTGTTCATGAGATCAATCGCGAACTTATCTCTGCGCAGACCTATCGCAAGCGCCCGCGCCTCAAACTGAGAAAGCACACGACCGTTTTTCACGAGCTGACCATTAGTCACGAGCTTAGCCATCTCGTCAACCTTGATACGAGCTTCGACTTGAGCGAGCGCCTCAGCCTTGGAGACAGCTGTATTTGCACTGTCGAGGATGTAATAACCTATATTGGTGGCGGTACTGTCGAAACCCCTATGAGCCTTGATTGCAGCATTTGCGGCATCATCAGCACTGTTCAACTGACTGGCCAGCCACTCAGGCAAGTGCTTACTCGACGAGAACCACTTGATTTCCTTGAACGCCTGTTTAATCAAGTCGAACTGGTTCACAACCTCCTTACCCAAAATGAATGCGCCCTTCACACACTTCCCGACCACGTAGAAGCCAGCAGCCCATGCGCCCTCGTTCAAGGCATGGCGACCACCCTTATCGATTCCTACACGGAACAACTCAAGCGTACTATCGCCACCATGATCCTTGTAATCAAGCGATGCCTCGATGCCAGCAGTAATCGAATTCAGGGGCACAAAGACTAATTCGGAAGTGCCGAGCGTCTTGATAGCAAGAACAAAACGTATGAAGCCAACACCCAGCGAGCGATTGTAGTCGTGTACGAACATGTCGGCCGCATCATAGAGTTCGATCCCGCGACTATTCAGCGCAAGGTCGATAGCCTGAGCACTTCCTACTTCACCGTTTTCAAACCTTGCAAGCGCGTGCTGGACGGCCTTTACATCTGAAATGCAGTAACCGTAGTGCTCATCGTAGCCATCAAGCATCACCTGGATAAAGTTATAAAGTGGCGTAAGATCCTCGTAGTAGATATTTGTTGACACCTGACGACGAATGCTCGTGTACGCCGTGTACAGATTCAATCCGAGCGCAGTAACGGGTTGCAATGCCAAAATCGGATTGTCTATCATACCTCCAGTCACATCTGCGATTGTCTCGGCTACGCTGATACTACCTGCAACCGCCAGCTCGCCATTCGGACGCTCCCTAATAGTCTTTTGAATCGCCAGCAGAAGATTCTTCACATCCTTATCTTCGGCATCGTAGAAGTCCTGACGCTCTGCATAGTCGATGCGCAAAGGCTGCGAGATGGCATTCACACGCTGCTCAGCCGTATACATTCTCACGTTACCAGCACTGTCAGTCCAGCTTACGGCCAGCTTCACGTCGACCAAGGTACGGTTGGGTGGAAGCATAATAGCCTTCGTAGGCATAATCTCGAACATAACCGTATTGTCAGCAGGATTTACGTCCTTGATGTAGTACTGGAAATCGAGAATCTCAGCAGGCCTCTCGATTACCCTACCCTTCTCATCATGCAGTGCCGATGAGCCTTCCACGTCCGTAAAAGAGAAGCTTATATCGCCAGGATCGGGAAGCTTGGTACATGGTCTACGGAAGGTGTTACCTTCTTCGTCAGTGAACTCGTCAACCACGAATAGCGTCAAATAGGCATGAGTGCGGCCAGGCGTCTTTTCCATACGATCGCGCGTGGCCAGAAGATAGCTTTCCGTTCTCTCGAACAGCTGAGGGAACATCTCTTTAGCCTCGCGCGCTGTCTCGCGGATAGCTAACTCCGCTTGCCACTCAGCAGTAGGAATCACCATGCCGCCCGCCGACCCAAGCGATGCTGCTATCAATTGCGACGCACCCTTGATGGCATTCCTGCCGGAAACAATAACCTCACCCTCGTCGAGGTAGCGATCGTAGAAATCACTCGTCATCTGTGCCTCAAGGTCAGCCTGCAGTTCGGCTCTTCGCTTGGCGGCCTCGGGGTCAGCCGGGTCGTCTGGAACAAGCTCTGCAGCCTTAGCGGCTGCCGTTTGCCTAATGCGCTCAAGACCGTCTGCAGGGGCCTCCCGTTCGACCAATTCCAAATAACACTTCAAAGGCTCGCACGTGAAGCGAATACCCTCGAAGAAGCGGAAGAACCTAAACTCGCCTTCCAGCTTGTGTCCCTGTCCACTTGAATCAGCGGAAAGCGTAGCCGCAACCGCACATGTAAAGCTCTCGATTGTGCCTGGTGCGTCATCCTTACCGATTTCACCACATTCAGTCATCTCAACCGCAAAGGGGCACCCTGGGTAATCTTCAGTGCGCACGACATGTACATCACAGAAGCGTTTTTCAGCATCGGGTGAGGTAAGGCGTGTCTCGAACTCAGGGTTAAAGTTCTCGGGTAAGGCCTCCCCCGAGAAGCGGAACGGCAGCTGGAAGGTCTGCTTCTGCCCCGCCACAAACGTAAGTGCTACATCTGGAAACTCTAAGCGCGGCACCTGAATCTTGAACTTTACGTTATTCGTAAAGCTGGCACCGTCACCCGTAAACTCGATAGACACAACACCCGTCGTGTCAGTACCCTCGGGCCCAGCTGCAATAGCTTCGATGTTTATACACTTGTTGGAACCTTGCATACCAGCAGATTCGGCCTTAAGGTTGTCAGTCACACCAAAAGAAAGACGCGCCGTTAAATCGTCACGATTCACCGTACCGCCGCCGTTGGGCTTGTCCTCCACGATACGAGCACCCACAGTCTGCGCGCCACCACCCACAAACAGTGTGTCGCCAAAATCTTTCCAAAGCACCATGCGGAAAGTTGAGGGCTCTTCTTCCTTTTGATCGTCATCAGGGTCAGGTTCGTCGCCCTTCTTACGTCCGCGCTGCGACAACGCTAACGCACCACCCACTACAGCCAACCCACCAATAACGGCAAGCGGAATAACCCAACCGCCCGAATCACCCTTATCCTTCGAGGCATCAGTTGCGATGGTTGTGTTTTCTTGAACTGGTTTTTCCTGAGTAGTCTCCTCCTGAGAGGATTCCACCTGCGTTCCAGAAGCGTCATTCTCTTCATCTATTTCGAAATAGTAATCAATAAACATACCGCTAATCTGCATCCCAATATTTACCTTGAGCCAGTCAGTACCTTGGGGCACGGTAATATCGCACACGAACTCGTTCTCTGAAGGCATTTCAATATCTGTAGACTCATTTGGTTTCGAAGGATCTGCAAACATTAGTGTTTTTGATGCTGTTGTCGGAAAGCCGTTAGACTTAGGAAAAAGCCAGGACTCACCATATCCCGAACGCTTGACATCGTTATCTCGCCTCGAGGCCAGAACATCAACTCTCGGAGGTCCATAGAGTTGACGCACTTTGCCTGTCTCGTCATCTACCGCGTTAGCGCTAAACTTCAAATGCAAGTGCACGTTACCAGTAGGCATTCCAGTGCTCATTTTGACGCGACGTTCGGAACTACCAGTTGATCGCTTTAAGACGACTGGATCCACAAGGCCGTCCATCTCGATAGAAAAATCAAGGGTGTACTTCTCGGCAGTCATATCGCGTTCAACATGTTCAGTGTCCTCAAAATGCGTGTTTGCCGCCTGTGCGGTCGCCGGCAAAGCAAAAGCCCCCAACACTGCAACCAAAAGAAGCGTAATCGCAGAAAGCGGGAAGGCATATTTCCGCTCGATGGTTTTCAGCATTGTCGGCTCCTCGTCTCGTCAATAAGGCAAAAGAATTGCAGTCAACAAAAACGCGAACTTGAAAGTTGCTCAATAACTATTCTTTAAGATGCAGGATGAGGCGACCTTCGCCCGTTGCGTCCTGATGCTGGCTAGCCAGCAGAACCTCCTCGATGATGTCAGTGCACGATGTGGCCACCATGCGGGCATGATGGTTTTTCTCGAGCTCTTCAAGAGTCAAATCGAACGAATCCTTTAGATTCGTAAAATGGAAGTGCTGTAGACCTACACTGTACACTCGGCTCTCGTCAATGGGCGCACCCTCATAATCGAACCTCGTAAACGAATGCGTAGCCTGATCGTATTCCACCACCAACCCATGCGAAAGCTGATAAAACTCAGTATGCTCGCCGGCCAGCGCCTCGTCGCGCAACATGCGCATGATTGCATGCTTCAGCTGCGCACCAGTCATGAACACAGCATGCACCGCATCATCGTATGGGAAGCATTCGTTAAGATTACCTTTCGTGACAATAGGCCCAAGCTGCTCGGTACGAATGCTGCCCGACCCCAATAGAAATACGTCAACACCCAACGCGTCGCGCAACACATCGCTGAAAAGATCCCCCAACTCGGTTTCACGAATGCGCGTAGGATGTGTAAGCTCACGCACAAAACGCGTGACAATCTGGCCGTACTTCGCGTCAGTGATACCCTTGTAGTTCGTAATAAGCTCCTCGATGGCTGGATCTTTAGGACAATGATCGATATCGATGGACACCGTCTTCCACGTATACGAGTCGATGCAGTTATGCCACGTGTCCACAACCAAGTCAAAGCGGCCAATCTGGTCGGTGCCCGTACCTGCCTGCACAATGGGAATACCGTTCACCACGGCTGGTTCGTCAGGTAACGTATGCGAATGACCACCAATGATAATGTCGACACCCCATGCAGGATTAAGCAATTCAGCCAGCTTCTTATCCTCCTCGAAGCCGATGTGCGTAAGCAACACAGTAAGATCAACGTCGAGCGAATTGTACGTATTGCAGATGCGCCCGATTTCTTCTGCTGCATCTTCGAGCGTGACAAATGTTCCGATAAGCCCATCAGTCTTGCACTGCATAAGCGCAACCTCGGTAATGACTCCGATGAACAGCACCTTCAAGCCATCGACCTGAATGATACGGAACGGCTCGAACAGGCGCGCATGGTTAGTCGTGATATGAAGGTTCGCATTGATGATAGGAAAATCGGCACACTTTTCTAGGAACAACAGGTGAGCCACACCATAGTCAACCTCATGATTGCCAACAGTGACAATGTCGGGCGCCAAAGCATTCATAATCTGGATGGTCGAGATACCTTGGAACTCCGAATCGATAATCGAACCGCGAAACATGTCGCCTGCGATGGCGTAGATAACGGCATTCCCATCACGACGAACCTGGTTCACATACCCAGCAAGCATTGAAACGCCACCAACCAGGCTGGTGTCGACTGTTTCGGCCAGAAAATCGCCATGCAGGTCGTTAGAGTGGAGCAAAGTGAGCTTCTTTTTCATCATCATGACCGCCACCTTTTGCGTTCAGCTGTTAATACCACCAACCTGCGAACTTATCCGCGCACCTATTCCAAGGAATATCTTAATGACAGTGAGCAAGATGGTCGGGTTCGTAAACAAATTGAACTCGTACACCCAGTGATAAACGCCGTCCTCATCAACGACGATAGAACTACCTTGTGGTGGAGCGGGCTTTGCAGATGTGTTCATACAGCACACCCCTTTTGCTCGGGGCGCTTGCCTCAGGAAACGCCCACTAGTCAATTAATGAGCAACACACTTGTAGTATACCAGCGAACAGCAGCACCAAGCCTCCCTTGAGGCACATTTTCCTGTTTCGTAAAGCTACTCTGCAAGCTGTCCGATTACTGCCGTGAAAAGGCACTTTGAGCGCTTTGTCTTATTCGCTATCGTACGTCGTTACTTGCTTGATGAAAGTACCTTTGTGTATTTCATCAATCGCCTGAATAATCTCATCGGAAGTGTTCATGACAATCGGTCCATACCATTCAACTGGCTCATTCAGCTTGTTCGAACACATGAACAGAATCTCGATTGGTTCGTCACCCGCTTCAATGGTAACAACATCGCCGTCGCCTAGCTTCGCCGCCGTTTTTGCGGAAACAGCCGTTCCGCTGACCGTAGCAGCCCCATGCAGGAAACACTCGCACCAGCGGTCGGGTTCTTCGCGCTGACACGACCGAAACTTATTCAAAGCCAGCGTGACTTCATCTCTTCTGCGATTTCAAGCAAATCGAGAATCATAGAGGAAACTCCTCTTCCACAACAGCAAGAGCAACATACGTATCGCACGGCGGGTAATCATCAGAGCACGTGCTGCACACGAGCAAGCGGTCGCGCGCGGAGGGACGAATGCTGGCAGGAACAATGTTTTCGGAGAAGATGCGCTCGAGCCATGACTCGAAGTCCGCATCATCAACGAAACGGATACGCTCTGGCCACGGGTCGCTTGCCTGGTAGTTCACACCCGCGAACCAGCGCGCAATGTAGCGCACGCCTTCGTGAATAAGCTCTACATGACAACGTTCAAGCTATATCTGCATTGTAAGTATAAAAGGCCTTTAACGAGGCACGCCGATGCTTTGATATGGGGCGGTTACTTGCCTCTTGAATACAAAAAAGGCCCGACGAATCGGGCCTTTTCGTAAACTGTTGCGATTGCTTATTCAGCAGCAGCTTCTTCAGCAGCAACCTCTGCGGCAGCAGCTTCAACAGCCTCGGCAACTTCTTCAGCTTCAGCAGCAGCTTCAGCCTTAGCAGCAGCGGCAGCTTCGCGTTCGGCTTCAACAGCAGCCTTCTTTGCAAACTCTTCAGCGCGCTTAGCCTTTTCAGCAGCCTTAGCTTCACGTTCTGCCTTGCGCTTTTCTTCAGCAGCAGCAACTTCAGCAGCACGCTTAGCCTTACGAGCAGCTTCGCGCTCGGCAACAAGCTTATCGGCAGCGCCGAACTTGTCGCTGAAGCGCTGTACGCGTCCGCCCGTGTCAACAAACTTCTGCTGACCAGTGTAGAACGGGTGGCAAGCGCTACAGATTTCGATGCGAATCTCGGGCTTGGTGGAACGCGTCTGGAACGTGTTACCACAGCTGCACACTACGGTGCAATCCACATAGTCGGGATGAATACCAGGTTTCATTTCAGGTTCTCCTTTTCCGCCCTGGTTTCCGACCAGGGCCAAGACAAGCCTTTGCATGATAGCACAGCGTTTAACAGGCTTAAATAGTTTCTTTATTCCTTCACATCAGAAAGCAATGAAATGAAAACTGGCTAAGCTATACAAACCAACCAATCGAGTTAAACACAACCATATAAACAGTAGCCACAACGACGGTAACTATCATGATAGGAAACCCGACCTTTGTAAAACTCATAAACGAAATCGGATAGCCTTCACGATTAGCTATTGATGACAACACAACGTTCGCCGATGCGCCGACCAATGTTCCGTTGCCACCCAAACATGCACCGAGCGATAGCGCCCACCACAACGGCGCAACATCTATCCCCTGAGCCTGCATAACAGCAATGATAGGAATCATAGTTGCAACAAAGGGAATGTTATCAAGAATGGCAGACAAAATCGCTGAACCCCAAAGAAGCACGATGATAAGCAGAACAGTATTGCCACCTGTAACATCAACCATCCAAGTGCCAATCATTTCGATAACACCTGTATGCACCATTCCACCGACAACCATAAATAAGCCTAAGAAGAAGCCTATGGTTGTCCATTCGACATCATGTACTACTTCTTCAAGATTAGCTCGTGATATGAGCAAAATAACCGCCGCAGCAGCTAGTGCTATGACACCCGATTCCAAGTTAAGTGCACCGTGTGCCATGAAAGCAACAACCACAATGCAGATCATAATTACGCTAAGCCTAAAGAGGAAATGGTCTTGGATAGCCTCTTTCTCATCAAGCTCCATGACATTTTTCATGTCAACAGGATTGACGCACAAATTGCGCCCATACATATATTTGAAGACAACGATAATCACAAGCATTATGACAACAACGCACGGCGCATCGTACTTGATAAAGTCAAAAAACGTAAGACCAGCCTGAGAACCAATCATGATGTTGGGAGGGTCACCTATCAGTGTGGCAGTACCACCTACATTTGAAGAAAGGATTTCGGCAACAAGATACGGAGTTGCATCAAGCTTTAATGTACGACACAGCATGATGGTCATAGGACCCATAAGAAGAATGGTCGTAACGTTATCAAGAAATGCCGAAAATACAGCGGTGATAATGCAAAACGCCACCATTATCTTCCATGGGTCACCCTTGCAAATCTTTGCTGATTTGATCGCTACATACTCGAACATGCCAGATAACTTAACTACTGCCACGAACATCATCATGCCACACAGTACGGCAAGAGTATTAAAGTCAATTTCTTCCATCCCCTCTTCCCAAGTAAGGATGGTAATGGGATCACCGAATACTGGCGATACAGCTGTAATGATAAGAATGGTTACAGCACCAGCAAGAGCGGCAACGGCTCGGTGAATCTTCTCGGAAACCACCAAGGCCATGACCGCAACGAACACCACAATAGATACGATTTGCGCAGCGGTAAACAATGAAACTCCTCACACACAATTACTTGTAAAGCTGAAGCTACGAGGAGCCATTACTTCTTTTCAGTCTCCCGATATCCTTCAATGCGCTTTTCATAGCGATGAAACACTTCATCGCGACGTTGCTCATAAGACTTCCCGCGATTTTGGCGCGCCTGCTTTGACGCCTTAACTGCAACAAAAATGACAAATGCTGTTATTAGAACGCCGAATACTATTTCCATACGCCATCGTTTCCAATCGCATAATGATAATCACCGAGCAGATAGCCTGCCCGGTGATTATCAAACCTCAGTACACAGTGACCAACAGAGCTTTGAACTTTACCCAACGAAGGAGAGTTCAACTAAACAAAAATACCTGTGATAATCGGGCCGAGCACAATTACAACAATCCAAAGGATGACCGTTGGCGGCCAAGCCTTCTTCAACCAATCAGCCATGCTGATCCAACCATATTTGTAAGAACACAGCATGATGGCATCAAACGGCAGGAACGAAGTAACAGCGCCAATAGAACCACCAATAGCAGCAATCAAAGTACCATTAAGCTCGGGAACTACGGCAGCCAGACCAAACATAACAGGCAGTGCCACGGATACGGTCGGCGGGCCAATCGGAATGAGAATGTGCAGAATACCCGTAACGATAACTGCAACAATCACTACTACGATAAATGGCCATGCTGCAGCACCGCCAAAAATCAGACCGACAGCCCAACCAACGATACCAGTCTGCATCATGCCAGTAACGAGGCACTGCACGCCAATGATAAGCATGATGATGTCCCACGAGACAGAAGCATCGAAGTCTTCCTTAGTCAACAAGCTAATACCAGGAATGAAGGCAACGCAAGCACCGATGAAGCAAACGAGCATCGAGTTGATCTGCGGAACCCACGTGGAAGCCAGACAGATGCCAAACACGATAACAAACCAGACAATAATCTTGATTTCGCGCGAGCTCATCTTGCCATAGTCAGCCAACTTGTCCTTAACAACCTCAAGAGCTTCGGGCTTAATCTCTTCGCACTTGAACGCCTTAGCAACATAAAGACTCGCCAATACAGACGTGACAAGCGCAATCGGGATCATCGTGATGCACCATTGGCCAAACGACACCGTAACACCCAAAGCAGACTCAACCATGCTCATGCAAAGCATGTTCAGAGAGTTACCAACAGGAGTGCCAATACCGCCGATAGCAGCTGTCGTGCCGCACAATACAGTAAATGCTTTGCCTAATTCAGATACCTTTGCCTTGCCGCCATTGGCTTCGCAAATAGAAATACCGATGCCACAGAAAATTGCAGATGCAGCAAGGTCGGAAATAAACATAGACAGAATTGAACATGCCAGACCAAACATTACAAACAGCTTAGTAATGTTGTTTCCAGCAAAGTTCAAAGCGGCCTTAGCTACGCGATACGGAATCGGCGTACTCATAACTGCGCCAGAAACCGTAAAGACGAACAAGCAGTAAACAGGAACCAACAAGCTTGACGCATTAAACACACTCGGAAGAGCAGCCCCGTTATAACTGAGCGCAGGATCCGTAATAGCGTTATACGGAAGAACCCCTGTTATCGGCAGCAGGAAGTAAATTAATACGACAGTAATCGTAAAAGGTACGCCTTCTGTACACCACAACACGATGCAGCTAAACAGAATGCCTGCTGCCGACATTGCCTGATGAGGAAGCCCGTCAGGCGTTGGAAGTACAAATTGGAACAACAAGAAAATCACAGCAGCAGCAATGATGCCGATAAGGCGACTGCGCTGAGTTTTTGAATCTGGAAACGGTGTGCCAAACGTGTGTTTGGCAACAACATCCTCAGTACCCATGAACCCACCCCTCCCTAGGTTGAATCGGGTATTTCGATAAACGAGTATTCCTTTACAAGAAACTTGTTAAGCTAGAATCCAACTTCCAATCAATACAGAGTAGCCAGCATAATCAGTCAACGATTAGCTCTCTTGGTTCCCTTATGCACAAACTAAAACTTATCCGGTTGACCTCATATGCGGCCGCACAAACAGCTCTTCGTCAGTAGCGATATAATCAGTATGGGTGTGGTACTGGTGGCCTTTATGCCCGAGACCACCAGTACCTGCTAGTCATATCTATAAACAATATGACTTATTCCTGAAGGAATCTTAAGGAACGAAGATGGCTCCCTTACTACCCTTCTCAACCATCTTCTCGGCCAACTCTTCAATCTCGCCGTAATACAGAACCTTAGCCTGACAGTGTTGAACACACGCCGGGATTCCACCAGCCTCGACGCGCTTTTCACACAGGTCGCAAAGCTCCGTTGGGTAGGCTATATAATCCCAGTGCCATGAACCATCGGGATTCTGGCGAGGCTTATCCTCAAGAACCTTCATACCAAAATCGGTAAGACCAAGCCCTCTCTCGTTGCGACAAGCAATTTCGCAGCTGTGACAACCAGAGCAGTACTCGAAGTCGATATACAGACCTTTTGCCATTATTCTTACCCCCTTCTCTATCCTAGGAATCAGCAGTCATTAAGAAACGATGTTGTCGATTTCCGGCGTCTTCTCGAAACTGAGAATCTCGTCTTCTGGAATTGCATCAGTAATCGGAGCGTCGGACGGGCGCCAGGTGTACTGATAACCAAACTCATCCTGGCGGCTCTTCTCAAGAACGATGCCCGTATCTGCCGGATAGTTCACATCGTCGTTGTCATAGACCTTCTTAATGTTGCAGATCATGGACTTGAAGGTGTTGCCGAAACCAGACTTAGCATTAACACTCGTCGGCATCAGCATGTTAATGTTCGACTTAAAGGCGCCCATCAGGTTTGGCTCAGAAGCATCCTGCTCGGGATACCAGAAGGCATGCATTGCATGAACCATACCTTCCTTGATGGTCGGAGTAATCTTCGCCTTCTGACGAGCCTTGCCATACGGCGACCAAATCTCGACCCAGTCACCCTGCTCGATACCAAGACGCTCAGCATCAGCGGGGTTGATATCAATCTCAGGGTATGGGCTAATTTGACGCAACGACGGAACTTGCTTGTGCTCAGAATGGAAGAACTCTTGACGACGAGCACCTGTAGTAAGGACAAACGGATACTCTTTTTCCATCATTTCAGGCATGCTGACCGGACCAAACGCAGGGTCCTCGAAGTACGGCAACGCATCTTCATCGAAGTTAGCGTATGCATACGAGTACAGCTCGAGACGACCAGTTTGTGTTGGGAAGCCAGGCTGTCCATCGGGACGAAGACGTCCAGTCTTGTACTTGTAGTACTCTTCGTCAGACATCGTAACAACGTTGTCACGCAAAGTTTCCCACGGCAGCCACGAACGGAATACGTGGAAGTTGTTGTAATCCTCGTCGGTTTCAAAACGATTCCAGAATTCGGGATACGTCTTCTTGCCAACCAAGCGCATGATTTCGATATCCGACTTGCATTCGCCGACCTGGATGCACTTGTTCTCGGCACCATAGAAGGAGCTATTAAGACCGTAGTGCGTGACTACCTGACCATCATGCTCAATGGTTGAAGATACCGGCAGGAACACATCGCAGCATGCCATGATTACCGGATTCATGAACAGGTCGCAGGCAAAGTTGAAGTCGAGCTCACGCAATGCCTTCCACCAGCGCTGAGGCTCGCCACCGATACAGGAAATAGGATTCGAAGAAACAAACTGAGCCATATGAATCTTGTACGGCTTACCAGTTTCAAGCGTCTTCAGCATTTCGTCAGGGTGACACGTCCACATAACAGAGCCAACGCAAGGATACTTGTCAACGCCAATACGCTTGGTAAACCACGTATCGGGCGACATAATGCCATGCTTAAGAGCCAGCTCGAGCGTCGAGTCGGTAGCATCGTCAACCTTTTCGTCTGCCGAGATGGATCCACCATCACGAACAACATTGCCCTGGTCATCGCCCATACCAAGCGTTGTGCCACCAGGAGCATCCAAGAAGCCCGTGATACTCATAAGAGCAACCAGACACATGCCAAGTTGAGCACCATTGGTAGATTCGTCAGTGGCAAGACCCCAAGCAACACTTGACGGCTTTGCATTACCAAACAAACGTGCAGCACGCCAAATCTGCTCTTCTTCGATACCGCAGATTTCTGCAGCACGGGAAGGCGGCATGTCCTGAACACGCTCAATAAGCTCGTCATAGCCATAAGTCCAGCAATCAATGAACTCATGGTCAACCAAGTCGTCGTGAGCAAGGACGTAGATAAATGCCATAGCCAAAGCAGTGTCGGTACCAGGACGTACCTGCAACACTTCCTCAGCACGCGAACCAAGCCAGGTCACGCGAGGGTCGACGCAGATAATCTTGGTGCCAAAACGACGCATCATTTCAATGATGGCATGACCATACAAGCCGTCAGGATTCGAACGCAGCGGCTCCTTACCCCAAATAAGAATAACCTCAGGAGGCTCAAAGCGCGGATCGTCATAGCGCAGCGGGAACTTAGCAGCATAGTCAATCTCGGGATAGCCGCCGCCCATCATGAAGGCGGTGTTGGTCATACGAGGACCATAGCAGGACCAACCAGGCTGAGCATAGACCGAATTCGGGGTGCCGAATACCAGGTTTGCCCACTGTGGATACCAGTTATTAGCCTCACGACCGGTGCCACCAAAAACAATAATGGTTTCAGGGCCATACTTCTCGGTAATCTCGTTAGCTGCATTAGCAACAAGATCAATTGCCTCGTCCCATGAGCACTGCTCCCATTTGTCTTCGCCACGATCTGCCTTGGCACGCTTCATGGGGTGAATAATACGATCAGGATGATAGATATACTCTTTCAGCGCCAAACAACGCGGACACAGAGAGCCACGCGTAATGGGATGTTCGGGGTCGCCTTCAATCTTGGAAACAACACCATCCTTTACATGAACACGGAGGCCGCAACCTACCGGATGGCATCCCGGCGGTGACCACGCACATGTCCTGAAGATGGTTTCGTCGCCATCCTGGGTTTTCCACTCGGTTGTATTAACTGGCCCAGATTTTGGCGTGGCAGCCAGCACATCACTGGCAACCTTGTTCATATCAATCATACCCTCTCCTCTCAACTCGTCTAAAACTCGTTTCCACCTGTTAATAGCCCAGAGACCACTAACTGCTACGAATTTTGCTGTGAGGGTTTGTCATTGAGAAGATGACGAGTTTTTGCAGGGGGGCAAAGCGAAATTGACGACTTTTTCAGCTTACATTCAAATCTCTTTGATAATTACGACGTGACAACTATGCTTCAGGATGCATGGCAGCATACTCGCGCTCGAGAATTTCCTTTGTTGCCTCTTTGCGCGTACACATGAACAAAGGGCCGCCCTTGTAGCGACGCATGGTCTTGTTTGTGCACAAAGGACGGCACGAGATACACGCTACATCGGCTAAAGCATAATCACCTAAATCAACTTCACGCCTTATAAACTGGTCAACCTTATCGTCGCCCATAACTAGATATCCTTAGGCATCAACATAGGATACGTATCCATCGAGTCAACCTTAAATGCAGAACGAACCCCTTGTGCAAGCTTCATAACGATAGTTGAGCTATCTGCAGACAATCGGAAAAGGATATAGAAGTGCCACTTAAGCTGTGGATCGGAGAGCTGCACGACGGAAGTACCCAAAGGCGGATTATCAGCAAACTTAGCAGACACAATGCCACAAATACCACCACCATGTCTACGTACCATATGAACCATCGAGCCCGTAGACGCAATAACGTTAGCGCAACTGCGATCATAGCCCAGCATGTCAAGCTGCGCGAACAGGGGCTCATACTGGAACGTTGGCTCTGACATGAGCAACAATCGCTGATCCCTTAAATCGGAGACTGACACGAACTCTTTTTCAGCCAAAGGTGAAGACTTGTCGGTAATGATGTACGCAGGTGAATCCATAACCTCGTACGAACTGCAGCTTTGAAAACTGCGTTCCATACACGACACAATAGCTGCATCAACCTTTCCTGAAAGGACTGATCGATAGCAGCGTTCGCAATCCATCTCGACAAAACGAAGCTGGCTTCCCCATTCAACAAAATACTCATCGACACCTAACGGAATACCAGCAAACAAGTTATTGCTAATAGCTAGATTTAACGTACGATCTTCGTCTTCGACGTTGACGAACAATACTCGCAAGCTGTCAACCGCGGAGACGATGCCATCGACGCGGCGCGCAACTATCTTGCCCGCTGGAGTTAGAACAACGCCATTCCCTTTACGTTCAAACAGCTCAACGCCAAGTTCCGACTCGAGTGCTTTAACAGAATGCGCGACGTTTTGACGACTTGTAAAGCATGCCTCAGCGGCGCGAGCATAACCAGAATGACGTGCTGCAGCCTGCATAAAACGCAACTGTTGAATCTCCATTGTCCCCTCCCAAAGCCAATTCGATTCATCAAAGACGTCATTATACATACTCGGAAAAAATCATATTAGGGTCGTTTTTTCCTTTCAGGTTCCTTTCAGGTTCTTTTCAGGTTAGCACTAGAATGAAAAACATGAACTCAATTACCACATGGGGTATGATGTAACCATGCAATACCAAAAATGGTACACACAAATTTCGGAGCCTTTCCGAAGCGAGGCAGCTCAGGGCGTTATTAACGTGCTGGACCGTGGGCTTGTGTACTTAATTGCTGCCGCTTATATTGCAACGCTTATATATCTTGGCGCTACTGGAGATTTGCGATTTTGGCGCATGCTTGTTATTCCTGGGGGCGTTTTTGTACTTGTAACCGCAATGCGCATCATGATTAATGCCCCAAGACCTTACGAAGAATTCAATATCGACCCCATTATCAAGAAGGAAACCGTTGGGGAATCTTTGCCGAGTCGCCATGTAGCCAGCGCCGTTATTATTGGTTGTGCTTTCCTGTGGCTTAATCCAATTGCAGGAATCGCAACCCTTATTGCAAGCGTTATCGTTGCTTTCACACGAATCGTTGGCGGCGTACATTATCCTCGCGACATCGTAGTTTCTTTTATCCTGGCGCTAGCCTTTGCATTCATCGGCTTCGTTTTAATTCCGTAGCAGCTTTCCTAATTGCATTATTGCTCGCAACCATAAAAACTCGTACCATAATATGAGCGGGTCATTTGGGGTTTTCTCGAATGGCCTAATTTTTAAGGAGGAGATCATGACTGAAGAAAAACAGGCGCAAGCTACGTCTGAAAAGGGGACAAAGAAAAAGCTCAGCATGACCACGTGGATTCTTATTGCACTGGGTGCCGGCATTGTATGCGGCATCGTTTGCAATATGGTTATTCCACCAGATTCTTGGGCAGATGTCTACCTTATCGAAGGCGTTTGTTACGTGCTTGGCCAAGGCTTTATTCGCTTGATGCAAATGCTGGTTGTTCCACTGGTATTTTGCTCTATCGTATGCGGCGCTGCTTCGATGAGCGATCCAAAAATGCTTGGTAAAGTTGGCGGCGGCACTATCCTTATGTATCTGTGCACTACCGCTCTTGCTATTACAATCGCTCTTATCATTGCTTCGTTCACGAACCCTGGCTTAGGTCTCGACATGGCATCAATTGTTCAGGTTGAACCGAAGGCTGCTGAAGAGCAGAAATTCGTGGATGTAATCCTTAACATCATCCCTACGAACATCTTTGCTGCGCTTTCTGCCGGCACTATGCTGCAAGTTATCTTCTTTGCGCTTATCCTGGGCTTTATCTTGGGCAACTTGGGCAAGAAGGTTGCTACCGTTAATCGCTTCTTTACGCAGTTCAATGCCGTCATGATGTACATGATTCAGCTGGTATTAAAGGTAGCACCCATTGGTATCTTCTGCTTGATTACCCGCACTTTCACAAATCTGGGAATCAGCGGCATTCTTCCGATGGTTAACTTTATTGGCACCGTATATCTGGGTCTCATCATTCAACTGCTCGTTGTCTACATGTTGCTCCTGTTCATTTTTACGCGCCTGAATCCGCTGCACTTCCTGAAGAAGATGTGGCCCGTTATGGTATTCGCGTTTTCGACAAGCTCTTCGAACGCCACCATTCCTTTGAACATGGAAACCCTAGAAAAGCGCATGGGCGTCGACCCTAAGGTTGCATCGTTCACGATTCCTTTAGGCGCCACCATCAACATGGACGGTACTGCCATTATGCAGGGCGCCGCTGTTATCTTTGCTGCTCAGGCCTTCGGTATCGACTTACCAACGTCTGCTTTGCTCTCCGTTGTTGTTACAGCCACAGCGGCCAGTATTGGTACGGCTGGTGTTCCTGGCGTTGGCACCATTATGCTAACCATGGTGTTCTCGACCGTCGGCTTACCTGCTGAAGGTGTGGCTATGATTATGGGCATCGACCGTATTCTTGATATGGGTCGTACGGCCGTAAACGTTACCGGCGACGGCGTAGTTACCACGTGCATTGCCAGTTTATGCGGCATGCTGAACAAAGAAGTCTTCCGCAACGACGCTATTGCTGCCGTTGATCTTGAAGACTTAGGCGAATCCCCCGAACCCGCTGATTACCAGGATTTCACCTCGCATGGCGACCCAACGGAAATTGGTGAGCCAGGTGATCCTGATAAGTTCCGTAATCAGGATGATGTACTAGCTGAAGAAGTTGAAGATTAAAACATTGCATCAAAGCATCAAACGAGCCCGATTCGTCGGGCTCGTTTTTTGTTACCTGAAGACTAAGAAAGGCGGAGTCTTTTGTTAGATTTCATTTAGAACAGCATGAAGATCTTGGCTAAGACAAAGCCAATAAGGCCGCAGCATGGGAAAGTTAAGACCCAAGCCAGAAGCATGCTCTTGGCAATATCCCAATTGACATGGCGAATGTTCTTCGATGCACCAACACCCATAATGGCCGAGGTAGAACAATGCGACGTAGAAACAGGCATGCCTGTGATACTAGACACAAACAGAGTAATTACAGTACTTGTTGAAGCAGCCACACCTTGATACTTCTGCAGCTTAACCATATCCATGGCAACCGACTTAATAATGCGTTTTCCGCCCAAAAACGTACCAAGCGAAATAGCGAGCGAACATGAAATCATAAGCCACATGGGAAAGCCTGCCTGATCGGCTGATTCCATGCCAAAAGAAAGTGCGATACCCAAAATAGCAATCGACATAAACTTTTGACCGTCTTGCGCACCGTGTAAAAATGACAGGAACGCAGCCAGAATATCCTGCGTAATAACAAATACAACCGAGGAAGTACGACGAGGAATATTCTGGAAGGCCCATTCAACGAAACGCACCGAAAGCCAGCCCAGCAAAAAGCCAGCCACAAGTGAAAACGCCATTCCGTAAATTACCTTCATCCATTCGCCAAGCACAACACCGCCCAAGCCGTTCATGGCTATAGCCCCACCGGTAATGCCAGCAATCAGCGAATGCGACTTGGAAGCAGGAATGCCTCGCCACCAGCAGAAAACACCCCAGACGATTGCACCAATCATAGCCGCCATAAGCGCAAGCAACGCCTGATGCGTATCCCCGGAAAAGTCGACCATATTAAACATGGTGTGAGCAACGGCCGTTGAAATATAAGTCATGCCAACAAGGCCAATAAAATTGAAAACTGCAGCTAAAACAAGGGCTTGATTAGGTGTTAAGCAGCGAGTGGAAACAGCAGTTGCAATTGCATTTGGCGCATCGGTTGCACCAGAGATAATAGTAACAACAAGGGTAAGAATAATGATAACAGCCAATGAGGGATACGCGGCCACTTGGCCGAGAATCGCAAACAAGCTGAGGTCCATTCCGTTCCCTTTCTTAGGCAAATCACGGAATACTCATTCTAGCGAACCTTCGGCGGTTTGCGTAACATGCGGGCTGAAAAAGGCGCCAAAGGTACTAAGTAAACGAAGGCGTGTCGAAAATCGACACGCCTTCTTCTGGAGAGCTTGTTAACTGCGCTTATTCAGGAGCGCCACTCTTCCACGTAGCAGGATCGTTCACATAAGGAACCATACCCTCTTCATGGCCGCCATTATCATTCAGGCGCTTCAAGAAGTCCTTGGTTTCCTTAGCAACAACACCCGAAAGCGCAAGAAGAGCAATCATGTTCGGGATAGCCATAAGACCATTGAAGATGTCTGCGATGGTCCATACAGCTGCAACTGTCATGTACGGGCCAATAAAGACAGCAAGGATGTACAGCCAACGATACACCTTAACAGCCTTCATATTGCCGTTCGTCAGGTATTCCAAGCAACGCTCGGAATAGTAGTCCCAGCCAAGAATGGTGGTAAAACCAAACAGCGCCATGCAAAGCATTACCAGAAAATTCGTAACTGCAGCAGGCAGGAACGGCAGACCTTCAGCAAAAGCAAACATCGTAACCTGAGCACCTTCGAGGCCCGTGTTACCAGCACCCGTCATAACCAGCGCCAGGCCAGTCATCGAGCAAACGATGATGGTGTCAAGGAAGGTGCCGGTCATGGAAACCAGACCCTGACGGACAGGTTCTTTCGTCTGAGCAGCAGCTGCCGCAATAGGAGCAGAACCCAGGCCAGCTTCGTTACTAAAGATACCGCGTGCAATACCCTTCTGCATTGCGATAATCATGGCGCCAAGTGCGCCACCGGCTGCAGCGCGCAGACCAAATGCACCTTCAAAGATTTGAACAAATGCATCAGGCAGAGCCGTGATGTTAAAGATGATAACCAGCAGGCCCATAAGAACATAGACAACAACCATGACAGGAATAATGCGTTCTGCCACAGCCGCAATACGACGAAGACCGCCAATAACGATGAGTGCAACCAGAACAGCCAAGATCAGACCGCCGATAACCGTTGCCCACGTATAATCATTACCAAAGGCGCTAAATGCAATAGCGGCGCTATCCGGATCAAAGAAACCGTTCACAGAGCTGGCAATACTATTAACCTGCGTGAACGTACCAATACCCATGAGGCCTACGCAGACTCCGAAGAAAGCAAACAGCTTAGCAAGCCAGCGCCAGTTCTTACCCATACCACGTTCGATGTAATAGAACGGGCCACCCAGAACATGGCCAGTTTCCTTGTCGTAGCTGCGGTACTTTACTGCAAGCATACCCTCGGCATACTTCGTTGCCATACCAAACAGTGCAGCAACCCACATCCAGAACAAGGCACCAGGACCACCAGCCACAACAGCCGTTGCAACACCAACGATGTTACCAGTACCGATGGTGGCGGAAAGAGCCGTACAAAGAGCACCAAAACTTGTAACCTCGCCCTTGGCTCCCTTTTCGTTCTTAAGCATGTAATGCAAAGCCTTACCAAGCTTACGGAACTGCAAACCACCAACGCGAATGGTTAAGAAAATACCTCCGAACAAAATGAGGCAGATCAGCGGGATGCCCCAGACAAAGTCGTCTATGACCCCCAAAATCTCGTCGAATGCTGCCAAAGCAGATTCCATTGCTACAAACACCTTCCCCTACTAACTAAGCCGTAACACGGCACAACACTACCGCGCTGGTTACATCTGGATACGGGAAAGGTGAGTACAGCTGACCACTGTATTGTCGCCTCTGTCCGTTTGCCTGAGAGATTCAGCCCTTACGAGCCTTGCACCTTCGGCACTCATTTAAGAGTTCTCCAGAGTTTTCTCCTCCCCCGGTTTCGGATGGCCGATTCCGAGGGCCTCATAGAAAAGCGCTTGCGCAATTATGCCCCTGAGTATCAACGATTGCAATAGGGAATTTTGACGAAATGTTTTAGAAATATGCCCAGCGTAACAAAAGCTTAGAAACGCACTACCTTAGACAAAAAAGAAGGGCAAGCAAAAGCTTGCCCTTGCACTACCAAACTGATGAATTGTTTTATGCCGTACGTACGCTATGAACATGACGCGTAAGGTCAAGCATTTTGTTCGAGAAACCCCATTCGTTGTCGTACCAAGCCATAAGCTTTACGAAATGATCGTTTAAAGCCTTACCAGCATGAGCGTCGAAGATGCAGGTATGCGGATCGGTGCGGAAGTCCTGAGATACGACTTCGTCTTCGGTATAAGCCATGACACCCTTCATCGGACCTTCGCAGGCGGCCTTTACAGCAGCACAAATCTGCTCGTAGCTTGCAGGCTTTTCCAAGCGAATAGTAAGATCGGCAAGCGAAACATCGGCAGCGGGGATACGCACCGAAACACCCGTCATCTTGCCAGCCAAATCGGGAATAACTTTGCCCACTGCATCGGCAGCGCCAGTGGTGGTGGGAACGATATTACCAAAGACCGAGCGGCCCAAACGCCAATTCTTCTTCGGGAAGCCATCTACAGGCGACTGGGATGCCGTGGTGGCATGGCACGTCGTCATAAACCCTTCGACAATGCCAAAATTGTCGTTAATAACCTTTGCCAGCGGTGCCACACAATTCGTGGTACAGGAAGCATTGGAAACAATGTTCATATCAGGCGTGTACTTATCAAGATTTACACCGCAAACCAGCATGGGGCTATCGTCACGCACAGGGCCTGAAATGACGACAACTTCAGCGCCAGCATCAAGATGCAGTTGAGCCTTTTCCTTGTCGCGATATTGACCCGTGCATTCCATGACGTATTCAACGCCCAATTCTTTCCACGGCAAATTTGCTGCATCGCGATACTTTTCGTCGGAAAGAACAGTGATTTCTTTGCCATCGACGACAATGATGCCCTTATCGTCGTCAGCTTCGATTTCACCATCGAAGCGACCATGAACCGTGTCGTAACGCACGGCATAGGCAATCTGAGATGCTGGATGACGCGGTGCGTTAATGGCGACGACTTCGATATCGTCAGACTTGATAGCTGCTCTGAACACAAGGGAACCAATGCGACCAAATCCATTGATACCAATCTTGATCATTGTGCCACCTTTCGATTTTCAACGTTCATTTTTTAGTGCTGCTTCCCTACAAAAATTAAGCCGCACTTCCTGACACGCGGCGTTATTACAGACAGAGATAAAGTACCGTAACAGCCGGAATATTACTAGCGATGTTTCGTGTGTCTCGGCGAACGACCTATCAAATAATAGAAGTGCTTTACCGTCGCAAATCTAGCCTTCCCATTCGACTAAGCAATCATCGAGAGCTGCTTCAATGGCAGCACGATTCATGTTGCGACCAATAAAGACAATGACAGTTTGCCTGTCGCCGCATCGAGTATCCCAGCGCGCCATAATGCCAGGATTTTCCTCGAAAATACGCGTCTGTTCTTCTTCAGGAAGCGATGCGATAAACGGACCGTTATCAATAAAGGTACGCTGCCCACCCGCTTGTTCTAAAAGGAAACACGTATCGGACTGTTGAGCAAACCAAGTCATGCCCTTTGTTCGAATGATTTCTTCAGGCCAGTTGCTTGCAAAAGTTGAGAAAGCATCAAGATCAAACGGCTTGCGACGTGCATATACAAACGTAGAAATGTCATATTCAAGCAGTTCGGGGTCGCCATGGTCTTCAGGATTCATCATCAATTGAAGCCAAGCGGCGGATTGATATACCTCTTCAAAATCAAAACGACCTGTATTCAGTACCTGATCAAGCGAAACATCACAATTTGTGGCTTCAATAATGACAGCTTCCTTTTGCAAGCTACGAACAATCGCCTTAAGTTCAGCCAGTTGCTCTGGAGTAACCAAATCGACCTTGTTCAAAATAACCGTGGTACAGAATTCGAGCTGTTCGATAATCAGGCTTTCAAGATCATCCTCGTCAAGATCTTCAGCCGTTAAACTACGCCCGCCATTGAATTCTTCAATCATGCGAGCGCAATCAACAACGGTCACAATGTTATCAACGGTAAGCGGCGATTCTTCACTTCCTTCGTACTGCTCACAGAATTCTGAAATGGTGTAAGCAATCGGCATAGGTTCACATATACCCGAAGCCTCGATGATGATGTAATCAAATTCACCTGAGTCCGCAATGCCAGCAAGCTGATCAGCTAAGTCTTCAGATAACGTGCAGCAAATACAACCATTAGTCAAAGGTATAACGGTGTCGAATTCAGCAACGCCACTTTCTCGAATAAGATCAGCGTCGATGTTTACAGCACCGATATCGTTAACAATAACGGCAGCACGTAAGTTTTGGTCATTAGCCAAAATATGATTTAGAAGCGTCGTTTTCCCCGCACCTAAATAGCCAGTAACTAGTACGACTTTTACGGGATTCTGCGCTTGAGCCATTCAGTTCCTCCTTGTATAGACAAGACGAATAGCCTTGCCTTACAGCAAGCCTTTCTTACACCAACTTGCCGTTGCAGTGATCAATCATGTGCTGCAGAATTTGCGCTGTCCAACCACGGCACTCTTTCTTGCGAGGAATAAGCGTGCCATCAACTAATTCCTGGTAAGTAAAGGTAGCTTGATCAAAACGAGTGACTTTCGACGTATCTTCGCGCGTCAGACAGCCTTCTTCCACGCGAGCGGGACGAAGTGCACGTTTCATAGCAGGGTTAAACATGACATGCGCACGGTCTTTGTCATCCTTATAGACAATAACAGCCTTAGTAACACCAATCTGATTAGCGGCCAAGCAAGCGGCATCTTCAATGGATTCCAAGGTATCAAGCAAATCCTGCGCAAGCTCTGCATCTTCCGCTGTTGCAGCTTCACACGGTGTAGACAGCAATGCTTCGTCCGTTACTAATTCTTTAATCATTCAAGCTCCTTATTCGTGGATGTCATGCTATCGTACCACGCTCCAAAGCCTCTGAAGCATGTTACCCTGTGTATATGAGCTACCGAGAAGACGAAAGGCGTTGGAAGCGCATCCAAGACATGCTTGCTGCCGAAGCAAGCGGCAAAACAGTGCAGCCTGTCGTATCACAGCGTACCCTGTTTGGTATTCCTTCAACCGTTGAACAAACTATCGAACGCATTGTGTCGGAAGATGAAGAAGAGCGTCGTAAAAAGCGCCAGATTAATACCCTGAAAGCGTCTTGCAACATGCCAGATGAATTACTTGATAAAGCTCTACAAGAAGCTAAAGCTGCAGGTCTTAATCTATTATGCGATGAAGACGGAATTGCTCTTAGCGATGAGACTATGACACTGCACGGTGACTTTACTCGCATGATTCCGCGCCTAAAACCTAACCGTCTAAATCATGAGCTTCTTGTTAAAGCAGCCCGCATAAAGGGGGAACACTCTTCCCTTTCTGCCATAGATGCCACAGCTGGCCTTGGGGAAGATTCACTTCTGCTGGCCGCTGCAGGCTTTACTGTCACTTTGTTCGAACGCAATGCCGTCATAGCAGTCTTACTACAAAGCGCCATTGAAAAAGCCTGCCATAATCCTGAACTAGCAGAACCTGCATCGCGCATGAATCTTATTGCTGGAAACAGCATTGAAGCACTTCAAACGAAGAATTATTCGGCCGACATCGTATTGCTTGACCCCATGTTTCCTCAACGCCAGAAAAGTGCTGCAGTAAAAAAGAAGCTTCAACTTTTACAGCACCTAGAGCAACCATGCGAAGACGAAGAAGTGCTCTTTGAAGCCGCCCTTTTAACACACCCTCGGAAAGTAATCGTTAAACGCCCAGCAAAAGGACCACTATTAGCAGAACGCACCCCAAGCTATTCTCTTTCTGGGAAAGCAGTACGCTTTGACTGCTACGCCTTGGGCGACCACCGTAAAATCGACTAATTTCCACAGAGAAGTTACTGTTCAAGCCGTTAGCGACCCCTGTTTGCAGTTATAATGCAGGCGCGAAAACTACGAGAGGGGCACGCATGAAAGTCTTAATGATTAATGGTAGTCCGCGTCCGAATAGCAACACCCAAATTGCATTAGATGAAATGACTGTTGTCTTTTCATCCGAAGGCATCGAAACGGAATGCATCTCTATCGGCAAAGACGTCATTCGCGGATGCATGGCATGCGGCGGCTGCTCAAAACTTGGAAAGTGCGTTTTCGACGATATCGTGAACGAGATTGCTCTTAAATTTGAAGAAGCAGATGGCTTGGTTCTAGCCAGTCCTGTTTATTATGCTTCAGCAAATGGCACGCTTATCAGCCTGCTCGACCGCCTGTTCTACAGCACCAAGTTCGATAAAACCATGAAGGTAGGCGCTGCTGTTGCCTGCGCTCGTCGCGGCGGCATTACCGCCACCTGGGATGAACTGAACAAGTACTTTGGTATTGCTGGCATGCCTATCGCAACAGGGCAATACTGGAACGGCATCCACGGGCGTCTGCCAGGCGAATCAGCGGAAGACGGCGAAGGTCTGCAACAAATGCGCACCACGGCTCACAACATGGCCTTCCTCATTAAATCGATTGCACTTGGCCGTGAAAAATATGGCCTACCCCAACGCGAACAAGGACAGATGACTAATTTCATTCGCTAGTAAGGTATAAATAGCGCCAGAAATAAAAGCGTCTTTTGCTGTCATAAGGAACAAAAAACATGAAACTTGTTATCGCATCCGATATTCACGGTTCAGCAAAGTGGTGCGCAGAAACACTGCGCGTTGTTGAAGAACTAGCACCAGATAAGCTTTTACTACTTGGCGACATCTTGTATCACGGACCGCGCAATCCCCTGCCCGACGAATACTCCCCCAAAGACGTAGCCGCAATGCTTAACAACTATGCAGATAGCATTATTGCCGTTCGTGGCAACTGTGATGCCGAAGTTGATCAGATGATGCTTGACTTCCCCTGCATGGCTGATTACACGTGGATTGTTGACGGTACTCAGCAGCTGTATTGCACCCACGGACATCTTTGGGATCCCGAAAACTTACCTCAGCTGCCCGCTAGTGCTGCTTTTATTTATGGTCACTTCCATATTAAACGCAACGAAATTGTTAACGGAATAAGGCTCTTTAACCCCGGAAGTATTGGTCTGCCCAAGGATGGTAGCCACAGCCTTGGTGTTTACGAAAACGGTGAATTCACGTTGCGGGAACTCTCATAATCGCAACATGCAAAAACTATTGCTAGCGATGCCTTCCGTGTACAAAGTGATACAACACTGCAGCAAGAGCAGCTAAACCAGCAAGAATAAGGTAGCTAACGCTGTAACCAACAAAGGGAATAACTGCACCAATAAGCACCGGACCAACACCTGTGCCTAAATCCATACTCATGAAGAATGTTGAGTTGGCTTTACCCAATTCATGCGGCATTGTATCGCGTGCGATAACAGCCTGAACGATTGACTGCGTGGCTCCGATACCAAAACCAGCAAAAGCTGCAGACGCCAACAATAACGCCCCATTAGCCGCAAAAGCCAAAACAATAAAACCAACAACAAGAGAAGCAAAGCAAACGTAGATGGTTGAGTTTTCACCCTTACGATCAACGCGTCTTCCTACAGGTGGACGACTGATAAGAATAACGATGGCATACACCACAAAGTAAAGACTAACTGCATCGGAAAGCCCCCGATAGTCAGCGTAAGACGTTACAAAAGACAGGATGCCTGAATACCCCAGGTACACAAAGAATAAAACAGAAGCTAACGGAACAACGGACATCTGCACTAAGGAGCTAAGCCCCTTAGTTGCCTTCATATGATAGGCTTCAAGATGCTCTGCATCAGCGGGCGGAATATCTACGAATAAGACGCTGACTAAAGCCACAACAGCAATTGTTGCAGCAACAGCAAACATAGGAACATAGCCACCAAAGAAATTTGTTACGAAGATAGCTACAAAAGGCCCAACACCTGTTGCAAGAGCCTGCATCATCGAAAAATAGCCAATACCTTCACCGTATCGATCGCGTGGAATAACAAGCGCTGCACCAGCTGCTGCGGAACCAGACATGAGAGCAAAGCTAAACCCTTGCGCCACACGAACAACCATAAGCGCCGCAAAAGGCATAGGGATAAGATACAAAATCATACAGGCTGCATTAATTGCTGTTCCGATAGCAAGCGAACGCCTTACACCCCAACTATCAATACGACCACCAAAGAATAGACGCGTTAATAAAGCAGCAATAACAAAGGCTGAAACCGTAAGAGCCGCAATCGACTGGGCCAATCCATAAGAGTCAACTGCAAACTCGGTGATTTTAACCATGATGAGGTAAAACGAAAGCGCCGAGCAGAAGTTCACCCCCATAAGCACGATAAACGTGCGCGTCCATAACTTCTCGTTCAACGCTTCCCCTTGTTTACCCCTCTTTTTCGAAGATGCTTATCCATGAAAGGTATCTTCGGTTATTACATAGTCAACTGGCTTATCATACTCGCCAATAACCCCTTGCGTACGAAGATTATCAACAAGCTGGATACTTCGGCAAAGACCAAAAGACAAGCCGCTAAACTGCGCAAGGAACGTATCGTAGAAACCTCCACCATAACCAAGGCGATATCCCTGCAGGTCAAAAGCTAAACCTGGTACCAATGCAAGCGCATTTTCATCAGAAGAGGGAATGTATTCAACTGAGGAGTCTTCGAGTGGCTCTTCAACTCCAAAAGAACTTTTCTGAAGCCCCGTAAAACTTTCGATTTGAAACCAACGCATAGTGCGCAAACCCACACAACGCGGAGCGAAAACAGCTTTTCCAGCATCCCATGCGTACTGAATAAGGTGACGTGTATCAACCTCAAAACCCATAGATACATAGGTCAATACCTGTTCGGCCTCTTGAAACTGCAGCGTATCACAGACGCGCTTGCATATAGCGCTATCGATTTGCAAACGTTCTGCATCGGAAAGCGCCTTACGTACCGTGCGCATTCGTACGCGAAGTTGGTCTTTATTAAGGTTGATATCAGTCATTTCACTACAGGCCGAAATCAGGATCAAGCCAATCTCGTTGAGCCTTGTCGCGTGGAGCAGCCAGCATGGCATAACGAGCAGCACCATACACGCCTGCATCACCAAGAAGAGTAGCGCAGCGAATTTCGGTATTAGCACAAGCCTTGAAGCAGTAAGAGCGATACGCTTTTTGAAGCGATTCAAGGTATAAATCAGCACCAGCAGCAATACCGCCACCAAGCAAAATGACATCGGGGTCGACAACACATGCCACCTGAGCTAAAGCAAAGCCAAGTTTGTCAGCCATTTCTGAAAGAGCCCAAGTAGCACGCGGGTCACCTTCGCGAGCAGCATAGAACACAGCAAGTGCATCAGTATCATTTGCGGGAGTATAGCCGCTGTATTTCGAAGGGTCGAACTGACCCGATTCACTAGCCTCAAGAAAATTCTGAACGATACCACGTGCCGAAGCGTAACGTTCAATACAACCAGCACGACCGCACTTACAGGGGCGACCACCAGGCACAACAGTCATGTGGCCAACTTCGCCCGCAGCGCCATTACCACCAGAAATAACCTGACCTTCAACAATAAGGCCTGAACCAATGCCTGAACCCAAGGTAACCAGCAGCACCGATCGTGCGTTTTCGCCAGCCCCCATCCACAGCTCGCCAAGAGCCGCAGCATTAGCATCGTTAAGCACAGCAACTGACGGTTTAGACAATGATTGTTCAAGGCACTTCATAAGCAGCGGCCAATCCGCCTTAACATTAGGGGTCATATAGGTGTCATGATTAACAATGCCTGGAATAGCAAGGCCCACCCCGCCAAGCTCAGACGAATAAATGCCAAGACCATGAACAAATTCAGCAACATTTGCTGCAAATGCTCGGCATGCAACTTTATCAAGCAAATTAAGCGTGGGCTGGCTTGTACGGCCCGTTAAATTGCCGTAGCCATCAACCAGACCCATCTTTACTGCATTACCACCGTAGTCGATTCCCAGGTAAAGCTTGCCTTCATCCATGAGACCCCTCCGTTCGACACGATTTTAAATACTACGAAAGAAAACTCTCGTTAATAGGTAACCCATACGCCTGAGCAGTAGCGCGCAAATCAGCATCGCTTATCGAATAAGGCAAATTTGCAGAACCACCTTGTGCAGCACGTGCACGCAAGTACACATCAGCTGCTTTATCGATAGCATTTACAAGCCCGAATGCTTCATCAAAAGAAGCACCCGATGCAAACACGCCATGCAATTGCCACACGCAAGCCCGGTAAGTACCCATGACTTGAGCAGTTTCTCGTGCAAGTTCTGCCGATCCAGGCACCTTCCAAGGAATAGCCCCAACACCTTCTGGGAAGGCTACGACACTTTCGGTAACTGACGACCAGAGCAAGCGTGTAAGCGTGCGAGCATCAGCGGGAACAAGCGACGTAAGCGCAATAACTGCATTCGGATGAGCATGATATAAAACGCGCGACTGACCATTCGTTGCAAGCTTCGATACACCATGAGCCGCAACATGAGCACCTATTTCGCTAGTAGGACGCGCACCATCCTTCAAGCCCCACACAATACGCCACGCTGTACCCGATGTATCGATTTCGACAATACCCGCATTGGAAACAGGGTCGCTTTTTACGTTGCGCAAAAACTTTCCCGAGCCCGTAACCAATAGATACTCCCCTGCCATTTCGCTGACAGGAACCTCGAGCTGTACCCACGAGCTGGGCGTGTCGTAGAAAAATGAGCGGGCGGTATTAATATCTGAAGTAGTCAATCGATAGCTAGCGTTACCACCATTGCACTCGTGATAACCAAGTTCCCAGCCATCCTGGCACATGCGACCAAAGCCGCGAACAAAACCGAGCTGTTCACCCGCTACCGAAGATACGGCACCACGCGCAGACGCCACACCTCGATCAAGTGTGTCTTGCATGTCCTCGAAAAAACCCATAGCAACTCTCTTCCGATACGTAACTGCAACAGAAACGAGTCACAAGCGCAGCTTATTTCTGGCTGTGTTGTGCTGGTAAACCCTGTTGCGGCAACTTCTTTTTCATGGCGTAAATAAGCACACCAATACCAACAATGATAAGCGGCACCGAAAGCACCTGCCCCATCGTTAACCAATCGCCGTATAAGTAGCCAAGCTGCACATCTGGCTGACGAACAAATTCAACAAGGAACCTGAAGCACCCATACATAATAAGAAAAACGCCAAAGAATGTGCCTCGCGGGCGCGGAGGCTGTTTACGAGAAAGAATAAAGAGCACTAGAAAGATTACGACGCCTTCAAGCAGCGCTTCATAAAGCTGCGAAGGATGTCGAGGCATCATACCAGCCGATCCGCCGAAAACAACACCCCACGGCAAGTCGGTGTAGTCACCCCATAATTCACCATTAATAAAGTTCGCGCAGCGACCCAAAAACAGACCGATAGGCGCTGCGATACAACCCATATCAGCAAGCGTTAGATACGGAATATGAGTTAGCTTAGCCGCAACAATACCTGCTATCAAAGCCCCGATTAAACCGCCATGAAAACTCATGCCACCCTGATTAATCGCAAGGATTTCAACTGGATTCTTAAGGTATTCGCCGTTTCCGTAAAACAAGCAATAGCCAAGACGCGCACCAACGATAACGCCAACGATGACACAACAAATAATGGTGAGCAACGCATCAGTATCGAAGCGCAGCTTCCAACGCTTTGCAATGCGCGACATAAGCAAAGCGGCGAAGATAAATCCAAGAATATAAGCAATACCATACCATCGGACCGCGAATGGTCCGATGGTAAAAGCTACAGGATCAAGGCTATGATAAAAATCGTTGAGCATGCTAATGTTCACGCCCCATGCCAGCACCTACTTCGATAGCTGCGAACTGTACTTCTTCGAGCATATCGGAAGGGATGGCACGCAAGCTTGACACTCGTGAACCGCAGGCGGCACAGCGCACTGTAAACAGAGCGCAATCAGATGTTACGACCATCATGGATTCGTAATTATGTACATCCAAATTTACTGAGCCGCAATTCGGGCAGTTCATCTGGTCAGTCATAAATAAGCTTATTCGGCGATATCTTCAGCCGGAACAACGCGCGTTACACCAGGAACACGCTCTTTCAGGATGCGCTCGATGCCATTTGCAAGTGTCATCTGGGAAAGCGGGCAACCCTTGCAAGCACCAGTAAGTTCGACTGCAACCGTGCCGTCTTCAAGCACGTCAACCAGCGTAACATCGCCACCATCAGCCATAAGGCTAGGACGGATAAGTTCGAGTACTGCTGCTACATCATTTTTGTCTACCATGAATACTCCTAACATCATGTTTTCTCTTGTCTTGATTCTAACAGAACGACCCCGCCAGTTTCTTCTGGCACGAAAAGAATGGATGCGTAATAAATGAGCCTACTTAGCTATTAAACGAAAGGCTTGTAGTCACTACCGACAATGACGAGGACATCAGGTTCGAAGGAATAGTAGATATCACCTTCAACAGCGCGCCCAACGCCAAGCGCTTCGATAACCGCCTTTGCACGACCAATCCCTTGCCCTTCGGCACTCTTGTAAACTACCAAGGTTTCGTCATAGACAGGCTGTTCAGCATTACCTGATTTAACAACGTTAAACCCAGCCTTTACCAAGGCATCAGCTGTTAGAGCGGCAGCGCCAGTGATATTGGTGCCATTTTGGACCTCGACGGTAAAGCTAGCAGGATCAGCAGCCTTTACATCTTTTGAGCTGTCGACATCGGGAGCTTTACCTTCTTCAAGTGATTCGATAATAGAAGCCATATCGTTTGATGAACCAACATACAAAGCATCACCCGTATCAACAACGCCCGTAACTTCGGTAAGGTAACCCGGAAGCACCGTACGTGTGATAGAGCTATCGGAGAGTTCGCTAATCCAGCTTTGCAGCGACTCAAGATCGCTTAGTGATAAATCGGTTTGGAAGTAAGCATCAATCGAATCTAAGCGCGTAGCAAAATTGCCTTCGCTTTTGAAGATTTGCTCCAGCAAAGTGGCAGCAAAATCAGCCTGGTGCTGAAGCTGATCGGTTGTTCCCAAACGCAGGTTATCAGTGCGCAAATACGTAATAGCTGCGGCACCATTTAAGGTATAAGTACCTTCAGGCAGATACACATCGCCAGCATGAGGGTCGTCGATTGTTTGGTCAACATACGTTTCGACGCCACCCAAAGCGTCAACAATGCCTTCTACCCCGCCATCTGCAACCTTCACATAATGCGAGATATCCACCTTTGCAAAAGAAGAAACGGCGCTGATTAGAGCCGCATCGCCCTTTTGAGCCAAATCACCCACACGTTTCATGCCATTTTCAGTTGAAACCTGCAATGCAGCAGGAATCGTAACAAGCGCTAAAGTATGGTTTTCGCGGTCGACGCGCGTTAGATACAGCACATCGGGACCTTCGTGATTAAGCGGTTCAGCAACAGCGCCTAAATCAACCGCAATAAGCGCATAATACGGTTCGTCCGAGCGAACCGACACAAGTGCTTCTGCAGCATTTGAATCACGCAGCGCCATAGATGAGCCAACCGAGCCACGGAACGCGAAAAAGCCCGCTAGCAGCGCAAGTGCCACGATGGCAGCAACGATAATGAAACCAACGCCGATACGCTTCGTGCGCGCACGATGCTGCATTGTTTCAACGTAGTGACGTTGCGGAGCACGGCTGCGATGCGCACCACGAGCGCCGCTGCCCTGGGTGCCAGGGCTAATGTATTCAACGTCACCATAACTTGATCGCCTACTAGGACGACCAGACGCCGTGGAGTACCCGCTACGTGATGACCGAGAAGAGCGCTGAACATGCGACCCAATGGTTGCATCATGTATGTCGCGCGAAACGCGTTTAGATTGTCTTGACGAAGGAACTTTGCGGCGGTTAACCATTGTTTATCGATCAGCCTCCACGCGCGCCGTTGACTTTACGCTTGATTCTGGAAGCGAACGTTCAATATCAGCGCCCAGGCGTTTTAGCTTGCCAACATAGTCTTCGTAACCTCGGTCGATATGATTAATCTTGTGAACACAGGTTTCGCCTTCGGCCACAATACCAGCCAAAACCAAAGAAGCGCCCGCACGCAAGTCAGTTGAAGAAACGGGAGCACCCTGCAAAACGCCACCACCGCGAATAAGCGAATGATGCTCTTCGATTTCGATGTGAGCACCCATGCGTGCGAGTTCAGCTGCAAACATGAACCTGTTTTCAAATACATTTTCGGTAATGACAGACGTGCCGTCAGCACATGCAGCAAGCAACATAAACTGCGCTTGTAAGTCGGTGGGGAAACCTGGGTGAGGCAGCGTTTGAATTTCAACTGGCTTTAACGGTTCGGTGCGCGCCACCGTTACGTAATCGGGGCCTTCTTCAACCGAACAACCCATTTCGCGGAACTTCGCAATAGCCATGCGTAAAAACGAAGGATTAATACCGCGAGCAGTAACAGGACCGCCTGTAAGAGCACCACCCACAAGGAATGTACCTGCTTCGATACGGTCGCCAATTGTTACGTGGTCGCAAGGATGCATAGATTCGAGCGGCACACCTTCGATACGGATGATTGACGAGCCAGCATCACGAACCTTTGCGCCCATTTCATTAAGCATATTTGCAAGGTCAACAATTTCAGGTTCACGCGCAGCGTTACCAATGATGGTTTCACCTTCGGCAACTACAGCAGCCATAAGCATGTTTTCGGTAGCACCCACACTGGGGAAATCCAAAGCGACCGAAGCACCTTGCAAACCATTTTCTGCTGTTGCCTTCAGATAACCGTGATCAATTTCAAAAGAAACACCCAGAGCCTCTAGACCACGAAGATGCATATCGATCTTACGCGCACCAATTTGGCAGCCACCCGGCATTGCAACGCGAGCCTGACCAAATCGTGCGATAAGCGGACCTAATACCGAAATGCTAGCGCGCATCTTCGATACAAGTTCATACGGCGTTTCATAAGAATTAACCGTAGAAGTATCGATAGACAGAACATGTTCATCGCGATCAGGACTTCCGTCACGAACAACAGTAGCCCCAAGACATTCAAGAACTTCAGACATCACTTCGATATCGGAAATACGCGGAACGTTTCGAATAACGCTTTCGCCTTGCGCCAAAATCGAAGCCGCCATTAACTTGAGCGCTGAATTCTTAGCGCCCGAAATCTGAACGTCGCCCTTCAGCGTGTTATTGCCACGAACGACGATTACCTCATGTGCCATTAAACACCTCTGTTGCTATATCAAAACGCGCCCCGCCGGTACATTTACCCGTTGCGCGGCACGTGAACAATCTTGCTATAGGATAAATCATCCGCGCCAAACATCGTGCGATCGATGCATGTTGCACGAAAACTCCTACTGCATCCTACGCAAAGAAAAGCCCCTTGCCCCTATAGTTCTTGCACGATTTCGGTCACCAATTTGCAGAAGTCAGGCTGACGAAGCATTGCAACTTCGAATACCTCTTCATCGCTAGGAGAAGCACCTTCTATGCCGCAAGCCATATTCGAGCACAATGACATACCAAGCACACGCATGCCAACATGACGTGCAGCAATTACCTCTTCGCAAACACTCATTGCTACCGTATCGGCGCCCCATGAACGGAAGGCGCGTATTTCAGCAGGCGTTTCAAAGCTGGGCCCAAGTAAACCCAGATACACCCCTTCTTGCACGCTGATACCTTCACGCTTTGCAACTTGATGGGCTAAAGACCTTAATTCAGGGTCGTATGCATCTTTCATACTGAAGAAGCGGAATGCGATACCATCAGGCTCGGTACCAACTACAGGATTGCGACCAGTAAAATTGATATGGTCGCTCATGATGCAGAAATCACCCACTGCATACGATTCATTAATAGCGCCAGCTGCGTTAGTAGTAATGAGGGTTGTAATACCGATTTCGTGCATGACCCACACAGGAAACGCAACCTCTTGCGAAGTATAGCCTTCGTAACCATGCAAGCGACCTTGCATCACAATGACGCATTTACCAGCAAGTGTGCCGCAAACAAACTGACCCACGTGACTTGTTGCAGTTGACTTTCTCATGTGTGGTATGTCGCCAAAAGGAACGGCAACAGCATTTTCGACTTGTTCAGCAAGAGGGCCAAGACCTGATCCTAAAATGATGCCAATTTCTGGTTGGCGCCCTTCAAGACGCACCTTCAATCGCGATGCTGCTTCGCGCAAATTCTCTTTCAGGACATTTTCTTCAGCCACGAAATCCTCCTATCGCTGAATCTTTCTTGGATGTATTAAAACACCAAACTGTGAAGAGAATAGGACTATTTACCACGTGCCACGAGCAGAAAAAGAATTGTCATGCCATTCGACAAGCTGACCTGTTGCGCGCGTTGCGTTTAAATCAAGTATGCGCTGGTTAGAAGACCCACGAAAACGCGCTGAAATATCGTGAAGCTCTTCAACAAAAGGGCCATCAACAAGCACATCGATACAAGCAAGCACCCTATCGGTAACTTCGGTTCGGCGCGGACTAGCGGGGTCAGTTAATCCTTCGTAGGTATCACCCGTATACGCCCAGATAGTTTTTGCGGGATACGTTTCTTTTACCCGTTCAAGGAAAGTCACCAGCGCACGTTGATTAGCTGGTTCCATTGGTTCGCCACCAAGCACTGTTAGGCCATCAACAAACGCAGGCGCTAGGCTTTCAAGGATAGTATCTTCAACATCAGGCGTAAATTCTTCACCATACGCAAAATCCCATGTTTCTGGCTGAAAGCAGCCCTTGCAATGGTGCGTACAACCAGAAACGAAGAGGGTGGTTCTTACACCCTCTCCGTCAGCAATGTCACAGTATTTGATGTTCCCGTAATACATCGTTAATCATTCTTTCACTAAGGGTTTCTGTGGAGCTTCGAATTGGCGCGAGAACCTGACAACGCGTACTTCGTTACGCGAGGGAAGTTCGCAGCGCCAAGGCTTGCGCCACAGGAAGCCTACAGGTGAAGGACGCGGTCTTTGATCTCCTCAGTACGACCCTGATTCCAGAATTGTGTTCCAATGTAACCACAGGTACGACGTGCGACGTTCATCTTGTCTTGGTTGCGATTACCACAGCTGGGGCATTCCCAAACCAGCTTGCCGTCGTCTTCAACAATCTGGATTTCGCCGTCGAAGCCGCATTCCTGACAGAAGTCGCTCTTGGTGTTGAGCTCGGCATACATAATGTTGTCGTAGATGTACTGCATAACTCGAATAACAGCCTGCAGGTTATCCTGCATATCAGGCACTTCGATGTAGCTAATAGCGCCACCCGGAGACAAACGTTGGAATTCAGATTCGAACTTCAACTTGGTGAAAGCATCGATTTCTTCGCACACATGCACGTGATAGCTATTGGTGATGTAGCCCTTATCCGTGATGCCCTTGATGATGCCAAAACGACGCTGCAACGACTTCGCAAACTTGTAGGTAGTCGATTCGAGCGGCGTACCATACAGCGAGTAGTCGATATTTTCTGCAGCCTTCCATTCGGCGCACTTGTCATTCATCTTCTGCATGACAGCCAAGGCAAACGGCGTAGCTTCAGTATCGGTATGCGAATGACCGGTCATGTACTTGACGCATTCGTACAGACCCGCATAGCCCAAGCTAATAGTGGAATAACCACCGTACAGCAGCTTATCAATCTTTTCGCCCTTTTCCAGGCGAGCCAAAGCACCATACTGCCAAAGAATAGGAGCTGCGTCGGAAAGCGTACCGCGCAGACGTTCGTGACGGCAGCGCAATGCACGATGACACAGTTCAAGGCGCTCTTCGAAGATCTGCCAGAACTTATCCATATCGCCATAGCTGGAAAGTGCAACATCGGGCAGCGAAATGGTAACAACACCCTGGTTAAAGCGTCCGTAATACTTCGGCTTACCCGGTTCGTAATTGCCTGCATTTGACACATTGTCGAAGCCGTTACCAGAACGGTCGGGTGTTAAGAACGAACGACAACCCATGCATGTATAGGTGTCGCCTTCGCCAACCTTTTCGCCCTTTGAAAGCTTGTATTCGCGCATCTTCTTTTCAGAGATGTAGTCGGGCACCATGCGCTTAGCCGTGCACTTTGCCGCAAGCTTCGTAAGGTAGAAGTACGGAGAATCTTCCGTAACGTTATCTTCTTCAAGCACGTAAATAAGCTTCGGGAATGCAGGAGTGATCCATACGCCTTCTTCATTCTTTACGCCTTCGTAGCGCTGACGCAGCATTTCTTCAATGATGACGGAAAGATCTTTCTTTTCCTGTTCGGATTTGGCTTCGTTCAGATACATAAACACTGTAATGAACGGAGCCTGGCCGTTGGTGGTCATCAGCGTAACAACCTGATACTGAATAGTTTGAACACCACGACGGATTTCGTCGCGTACACGCGATTCAACAACAGCATCAAGCTTATCTGCGGACGGTTCGATGCCGCACATGTTCATTTCTTCGATAACCTGACGGCGAATCTTTTGGCGGCTAACGTCAACGAAGGGCGCAAGATGCGTAAGGCTGATAGACTGACCACCGTACTGGCAGCTAGCAACCTGAGCAATGATTTGCGTTGCAATGTTGCAGGCAGTTGAGAAACTGTGCGGCTTTTCGATAAGCGTACCTGAAATAACCGTGCCGTTCTGCAACATGTCTTCGAGATTTACCAAATCGCAGTTGTGCATGTGCTGCGCAAAATAGTCGGCATCATGGAAGTGAATGTAGCCTTCCTTGTGCGCTTCAACAACATCGGATGGCAAAAGATTGCGCATGGTAAGGTCTTTTGAAACTTCGCCAGCCATATAGTCGCGCTGCACAGAAACAACGGTTGGGTTCTTGTTTGAGTTTTCCTGCTTAACTTCTTCGTTATTAGATTCGATGAGTGCAAGAATCTGATCGTCAGTCGTATTCTTCTGGCGCTTCTGGTTTTGCAAGTAACGATAAATAATGTACTTACGTGCAACCTCGAAACGGTCAAGACGCATGATTTCGTCTTCGACAAGGTCCTGAATTTCCTCAACCGAAACAGTATGGCCAGCAGCTTCACATTGATCTGCAACATTGGCAGAAGCGTACATAATCTGACGTTCGGTCAGACGATCCGTTTCGGCAACTTCCGCATTTGCCTTAGCGATAGCGGCAGAAATCTTATTGATGTCAAAAGGAACTTCACTGCCATTGCGCTTGATGATCTTCATGAGTGCATCCCCTGTTCCGTATTTGCCCTATGTTTACGTAGTGTGTTCTCGTGAGAGTCGTCTATTTGGGGCGCAAACCCCCAAAACTGACACCGTAATAATACGACAATTTGGACAAAAAGGAAACCAGAAAACACAATATCTTGTGTGGTTTTTGTTTTCCCACATCAATTTGTAGTGTTCTTGCAGGTCAGCCGCACAGTTGTGGAAAACCTTATGATGTTATCCACAGACCGTTCGCCGCCGCTTCAAACCATCTGCATGCATAACGACCAAAAGCTCGCTCTTTGAGCGAGCTGAAGCAACGCTATTACATACAGAAACTAGTCTTCGAGAGATTTGTAGTACAACAAGCAGTGGCAAAAGCCTTCAAATTCAGGGTCTTTTATTTGGTCGCGGAATTCTTTGCACATGCACTTCGTATCATCGGTGCGTTCGATGCGACACGGACAATAACCACCGGTGCGTTCAAGACCTTCTTTTATCGTAGCAACGATTTCCTCATCAGGGTTGTACGAAATTTTCATTGCGCACCTTTCGTCGGGGTTTTTACTAAGCATTTATAGTATCAACAAACAGCTGAAATAATGTGCCGACATGGTGATGTGACACCAGCTTGTAAATATTCTGGTAGAATTCCCGCCGATGAGAAAACTTCCGGGTAAATATTAGCAATACCCAAAACCCACCACATGGGGCGGGGCCGTTGTGCCTTGTCCCATGTTTCATGTTCTCGTTTAATCACGAACTTTCGCGTTACACGACCTGTGCGCGCAACGCATTAAGAGGAGGAAACTATGGCAGACACCAGCATGCGAGAAAAACTTGAAAAGATAATTAGCGCTTACGAAGACCTGCAAGAAAAGATGGGCGATCCCGCCGTTCTTGCTGATCAGAAGGAATATAACCGCTTGGCTAAGGAATACGCAAACCAGGGCCCCCTTGTTAAGCAGGCTCGTGCATATGTTCAGGCTGAAAACGATTTAGCTGAAGCAAAAGAAATGCTAAACGATGCCGACATGAAGGAATTCGCACAGGAAGAAATCGCACGTATCGAAAGCGAGCTTCCTGGCATCGAAGAAGAAATCAAGTTCATGCTGATTCCGGTCGACCCTGCCGATGAAAAGGACATCATCGTAGAAATCCGCGGTGGTGCTGGCGGCGACGAAGCAAAAATCTTTGCAGGCGACCTGTTCAAGATGTATGAACGCTTCGCTGGCGAAAAGAAGTGGAAGATTGAACTTTTAGACGTAATGCCTTCCGAAGCAGGTGGCTACAGCGAAATCTCGTTCAAGGTTAAGGGCGACAAGGTATATTCGTTCATGAAGTTTGAATCGGGCGTACATCGCGTACAGCGCGTACCGAAGACCGAATCCCAGGGTCGTATTCACACCTCGACCGCTACAGTAGCTGTTTTGCCTGAAGCTGACGAAGTTGAAGTTGAAATCAAGAATGAAGACTTGCGCATCGACGTATATCGCGCTGGTGGCCCGGGTGGTCAGTGTGTTAACACCACCGACTCAGCTGTGCGTATTACCCACCTTCCCACAGGCCTGGTTGTTCAGTCGCAGGACCAGAAGTCACAGCTGCAAAACAAGATTGCCGCTATGGCTGTTCTGCGTGCACGCCTGTATGAAAAGATGCTGGCTGAACAGCGTGAAGCTGAAGGTGCTGAACGTCGTGCCCAGGTTGGTACAGGCGACCGTTCCGAAAAGATTCGTACCTACAATGGCCCGCAGGATCGCGTAACCGATCACCGCATTGGCTACAACGGTACGTACAACGGCGTTCTGCTTGGCAGTGGCGGCAATGGTCTTTCCGAGCTGATTACTGCCCTTCAGGCCGCTGAACGCGCCAAGAAACTGGAACAAGCAGTGTAAAGTAGAAAAGGACCAAGTCCTTTTCTACGCGCTTTATACAGAGGCAATAATTGACCGACGATTTGTGGACAGTTAAACGAATCCTGGAATGGATTGAAGGTTACCTTGCTCAGCATGGTGACGATAATCCGCGCGTCTCTGCTCAATGGTTGGTAAGTGAAGCGCTGGGTGTATCGCGCATGCAGCTTTTCTTAGATGCGCAGCGCCCTCTTTCCGAAGACGAACGTGCAACTCTACGAGACTGGACGCGCAGACGCGGCGCTGGCGAACCTTTGCAATACATTACGGGTGAAGCCGCGTTTCGCCACATTACCGTTAAAGTGCGTCCTGGCGTACTAATTCCCCGCCCCGAAACCGAAGTATTGGTAAGCGAAGCATTAGCTTTGCTGCCAGCAGCACCAAAACCCCAAGATGAACTTGATACCAAATTGCTTCGCCAATACGCAGAACTTGGTGGCGATATCGAAGCCGAAAATGTTACCCAAAGCACGAACGAAGCCCTACTTGTTGCTGATATCTGCACAGGATCGGGGTGTATCGCCTGCTCAATTGCTGTAGAGCATCCTGCAACTAAGGTAATCGCAACCGATATCTCTCCTGACGCAATTTCGCTTTCAAAAGAAAATGTTTCAACACTTAACCTTGTAGAACGCGTTAATGTCATTGCGTGCGACCTTGGCGAAGGAATCGACTCATCGTTAATGGGTTCGTTTGATTTAATTGTTTCAAACCCACCCTATATTCCTACCGAAGTCTTGAATGACATTCCTGAAGAGGTATCTGAATTCGAGCCGAAGCTTGCTCTTGATGGTGGTCCCGACGGACTTGATATTTACCGTCGACTTATCAGCTGGTGTTCAAAAGCACTTAAGTCAGGTGGCGCTTTCGCTTTCGAACTTCATGAAACCTGCCTTGATGCTGCTGCAGCCGAAGCTGAACAAGCTGGCTTTAGTGATGTTCGCATCGTTTACGACCTAGCCAATCGACCTCGCATCCTAACTGGTAAGAAAATGTGATAAGGATCCCCTTTACTCTTAAGGAGCAAACATGCTGTTCGTGCTGACTGGAAACATTCAAATTGGCAAAACCCGTTGGCTCGAAAGCATGATTAGCGAACTACAAGATAAAGGTGTTGCCTCTTATGGCGTCATAGCCCCAGGCGTTTGGATTGACCGACGCAACGACAGCAACCCTTCTTCTTTTGTTGATGCAAATGGTTTCGAAAAGACAGGCATCGATAACGTTCTGCTGCCCAATCAAACACGAATTCGATTTGCAACACGAAAAGATATCGCGGTAAGTTCCAATTCGTTCAATGAAAACAACCAAAGTGCCCGTGCCGGATTAGGTTGGCATATTAGCGACAGCGCTATTCAACAAGTCAACAGCCACTTCAAACAGGTAGAGACCAATATTGCATCAGAAACAAAACCAGCACTCCTTATTGTCGATGAACTTGGCCAGCTAGAACTTGCTCGCGGCGGCGGTTTAACTGAAGCAGTTTCACTCCTAAAATCGGGCCCCTACCCTGCAGTTCAGCATGTGCTTATTGTTGTTCGCGAAACGCTTCTGCCCCTTTTGGAAGGGAAATTTGATAATTGGGGTGAAGTAGTTTTAATTGGACCCAACGACGAATCGCGCCAAGCAATCCTTGATGCATTCAAGCTTTCTTAGCTGTGTTCGACTTTATCAATTAAAGGAACACACACGCGCACGCGATCATCGTGAAGTGAATTCACCTCGACATCGACATTGTAAATCTTGCTGATTAGCTCGGCCGTAATCGTATCTTTCGGCGAGCCATACGCAAGCACATTGCCTTCATGCAATACCAAGGTTTTATCTGCGTATAGGAAAGCCTGGTCTGGCTGATGTGTCGACTGAATAATAGTTAACCTATCTTGTTTTGCAAGCTGACGCACACACGAAAGCACACGTACGGTGTTGCCGTAATCTAGAGCAGATGTTGGCTCGTCCATGATGATAGTGCTTGCGTTTTGCGCAAGAGCACGAGCTATCAACACAAGCTGCTGTTCACCGCCCGAAATGCGTGTATACGGGCGTTCAGCAAGAAACGCAATCCCTACGCGTTCAAGCGCTTCGTAAGCACGATTTACATGAGATTGTCGCGGCGAGAAAAAGGCCCCCGAACCTGCCCCTGAGCTCATAAGCACAACGTCAAGAACAGCGTAATCATAGATTGGCTTATGCGACTGAGGAATAAAAGCCATCTCGCGAGCACGTTCTTTAATACAAAGCTTACTGATATCTTTTCCATTCACAGTTATCGTGCCTGAATAAGATCGATTTAACCCCAATATGCAGCGGAAAAGCGTTGACTTTCCCGTTCCATTCGGGCCAAGCACATTAACCAACGTGCCTTCTTCTACATCGAAAGAAATGTCATTCAAGACCTTGTGAGGCCCATACGAAAACCCGAGATGTTCAACACGTACGCTCATCGTCTGCCCTGCCTTGTTATGAGATATAAAAAGAACGGAGCACCAATAAACGCTGTAAGAATTCCAATAGGTATTTCAGCGGTGGTAAGCAAGCGCGAAACATCATCTACCAGCAAAAGAAATGAAGCCCCCATAAGCATACTTGCTGGCATAAGCTTTCGATAATCACTGCCAATAAGCATGCGAGAAAGATGCGGAATAACCAAGCCAACCCAGCCAATCATGCCTGTAACCGCAACGCTTGAAGCAGTAACCAGCGTAGCAGCAATAATGATAATCAAGCGCAGGCGCTTCGTATTAACACCCATAGTTGATGCCTCTTCATCGCCCATGGTTAAAATATTAATGCGCCAACGCAAGACAAACAGCGTCACCAGACCCGCAGCCATAGGAACAATTACCATGGTAATATCTGCTGGCTTTGCACTCGTTAAGCTGCCCATAAGCCAGTAAGTAATAGCTGGCAACTGATCAGTTGGGTCTGCCACAAGCTTGGTAAAAGATACCCCCGCAGAGAACAAAGAACTAACCATAACACCAGCCAGCACAACGGTAAGTACTTGATTTCCTCGAGATGCCTGAGCAACTACCACAACAAGCAAAACAGTAATAATCGAGAAGCAAAAGGCCATGACTGAAACGCCAAAAGCGCCAAATCCGATAAGGATAGCCACCGCTGCGCCAAATGCTGCACCTTGTGAGGCCCCAAGAATATCAGGCGATACAAGAGGATTTTGAAATGTGCCCTGATAGGCAGCACCAGCCGCCGACAAACAGCACCCTACCAACATAGCAAGAATCACACGCGGCAGGCGCACGTTAAAGAAGATAAGCGCTTCTTGGTTGGTCCAGAATTCATTGATTGGTGCAACAGTGCCAACCAACATGCCTACAACCTTATCAGGGCTAATAGGATATCTCCCCACAAGAAACGATAAAACCCCTAGCACCACAAGAATGATGCCCAAGCCAACAAGAATGATATTTGCTTTGCGATTGCGATGAACAGGTACGCTTCTCGCTTTATCTAATGTTTTGCTACACATAGGCTTTTGGCGATAGCTATGCCCGAATTGAACACATCTGAAGAGCTTCACCAAAGAACTGACCCGCACCTGTCTTTACAGCAAAGCGCGTCTTTTCAGGATCAGCAACTACGCTGCCAGCCAGCATATCAACACCATAGTCAAACAGCTGAGGTGACAAAACAACCGAGGGGCCTACCAGGATGGTGGTTACGCCTTCTGCAAGCGTTAAAAGACGCGGCGCCGTCTTATTGATGATAGTTACCCCTGTCATAAATAGATAATCCTGTTCAGGAATGATATATTCACAAGCTGGATCGGGTAAATCTTCTTCGCGCGGCTTTCTTTCAAGAACAGTTAAATCTGCGTACTCTGAAATGCGCTCAACATGCGGGAAATGCCCAATTACCGTTACCTTAGCATTGCCCTTTGCCGCAATTTCAGGGCGATAAAGCTCGAAAGCATCAATCTTGCGAATGGTGCCATCAGGAAGATCAATCTTTTCGTCGTATGATGCACCAAGCTTGTCGATTAGTTCTGGCCGTGCATACCAAGCATTTAGCGCCGCCACACCAAGTGAAGCCTCTTCAAAGCACCACGATTTAGCAAGTTTCGCAGCTTCACGAAGCTGTAAGCCAAGCAAATCACGCTTGTCCGTCCGCTTCGAACCCCCACTCGTTGAAAACGAAACGCCCATACCGCATTCTGCTTCAAGATATGACCAATGGGTTCCAAGACAGTAGTCGGTTACTTCAATTCCTTCTGGTACGCCATCAATAAGTGCGTCATAGAACTTCCAAGGCGACTTTGCCTGAGTCATGATTTCTCCCCTCATTTTTAAAGAACCTCGCCCTCAAAGGAGGGCGAGGCGAAATAATCGTCGAACTTAGTTCTTAGGTACAGAGTTAGCAATAAGCTTGTTGCACTCTTCGTCGGTCAGGTTGTAACCATAGAAAGTCTTGTAGTAGTTCTTGGTAACGTCAGCAATGCTATCGGTGAACTTATCGGGATAGCACAGACGCGCAAACCACTGATAGCCAAGCACCTGGTTAACGCCCGGAGGCGACGAAAGCCAATTATATGGCTCGCCCGGAACGGCATAATAATTACCGCTGGAAATCGCAGTAAGCGACTGCCACGTAGCATCGCTACCAACCGTATCATAAATGCTGTCTGGCGCAAAAACGATCATAGCCGGGTTCCAAAGAGCAATCTGTTCGAAGCTGGTTTCGTTCCCCAAGCCAGAACCAGCTGCCTTTTCAACAACGGCAACATTATCAGCAACAGCATCGACAACTGTGCCCTGGAAGGAGCCTTTTGCCATAACATTCAGCCCTGCATCGCCAAGAAGATACAGAACCTTTACGCGGTCAGACTCGGGAATCTTTGCAACGATTTCATCGGTAGCCTTTACGTTCTTGCTGCAATAATCAGCAAGTTCCTTGGCACGATCCTGGACACCCAAAATTTCACCAAGCTGCAGATACGCCTGGTCATAGGTGTTATACGTTGCTTCAATATGAATGCATGGAATACCAATCGATTCCTGAATGCTGTCCATATCCTCGACAATGGTCTTCTTTGCTTCCCCAATATCAATGATGACCTGAGGGTTGGCGTTAGCGACTGCTTCCTTATTGAAGTCGCCCTTACCGCCATAAATCTGGCCAAACACAGGTAGGCTGGTCAAATCGGTAGCCACATACTTGATTTCAGCTTCAGACGCCTTATTGGAAAGACCCACCAACTTTTCGGGAGCCAGCGTAAGCATTGCCATCTGGGAAATCGGGCCAGAAATAGCAACGCGATCAATCTTTGCCGGCAATTCAACAGTGCGACCTGCAGAATCAGTAAACATCACCGTATCACTTGAAGATGCGCTGCTTGATGCACCGCTTGCAGCCTGGGAACTGGATGCGGAGCTACTTGTGCCCCCCGAGTTGCATCCTGCTAGACCCAGTACGACTGCACAGCACAGCGCTATGCATGCGAGGGCCACCCCTTTCATACTCACACGCTTCATCCTTCCTCCTTTTGAAGAATTAATCTCTATCGCGAATCATCCTCGTTCGCGATTAGTCATAGTAATGCTTATTCGCGTTTCTGTATAGTTTCAATCGTAAATAATTAAAGATATTTCGATTCAAATGAAGACGATAAGAAATATGATCTCTTGTCCACCTAAAAAAAGAGCCACCCGAAGGTGGCTCGATTTAGCGCTTGAAGTGCAAACTTAATACTAGTCAAACAGCTTCATGATGTTTTCTTTAGGCTGTGCACCCAGCGTCTGTGCAGTAGGCTGACCACCCTTGAAAACAATGAAGGTTGGAATGCTCATAACGCCATACTTCTGAGCGATATCCATGTTTTCATCGATATCAATCTTATAAACCTTAGCACTAGCGCCCTTTTCAGCTGCAACTTCATCGATAACAGGGGCCATCATCTTGCAAGGGCCGCACCACGTTGCAAAAAAGTCAACGAGAACTGGCTCGGTTGCGTCGAGCACCTTTGCTTGCCAATCAGCGGAATTAATTTGTTCAGTCATAGTTTTACCTCCTAGGTAGTCTTTCTTGTCGCCCATTGTAGCGAAGAGATATGGAGAAGAGGTATCACGTTATAAAGTTGTGGAAAAAAGTCGAGGATATAAAAAGGCTGAGGAGCCTTCGAGCGAAGCTCCTCAGCCTATCGGTTCATCTACTAATTGATTTAGACAACTGCGTCAGCGAGCAGGTCAACCATCTGCTGAACTGGCCAAGTACCCAAATCGCCTTCCGTACGCTCGCGAACAGAAATGGTTCCGTCTTCAACTTCCTTGTCGCCAAGAACAATCATGTACGGAACCTTCTGCGCCTGAGCTTTTGCAACCTTTACGCGCATAGGTTCGTTCTGCTCGTACACTTCAACACGACCGCCCACATCGTTCAGCTTGTGCGCAAGCTCGTAAGCAGCATCCTTATGGCGATCAGCAATCGGCAGGATGACAGCCTGCGTAGGAGCCAACCACAGCGGCAGCGAACCAGCATAGTGTTCAATCAAGATGCCCAAGAAGCGCTCGATTGAACCGAAGAGCGCGCGATGCAGCATGTAAGGACGCTCTTCAGTGTTGTCGGCCGTACGATAGGTAATGTCAAAGCGCTCGGGCAGGTTGAAGTCGACCTGAACCGTCGAGCACTGCCACATACGACCAATAGCATCGCGAACCTTGATATCGATCTTCGGGCCATAGAAAGCGCCATCGCCAGGATTGATCTCGTAAACAAGACCGCGGGTTTCGCATGCTTCCTTCAAAGCACTTTCTGCGTATTCCCACATTTCGTCAGAGCCAATAGACTTGGCTGGGCGCGTAGAAATCTCGGCTTCATATTCAAAGCCAAATTCCTTCATGATGTTGTCAGCAAGGTCAAGAATTGCAACAACTTCTTCGACAACCTGATCCTTGCGGCAGAACACATGAGCATCGTCCTGCGTAAAACCACGAGCGCGCATAAGACCGTGTACAACACCTGACATTTCGTGACGGTATACCGTACCAAATTCGAAGTAACGTACAGGCAAATCGCGATACGAATGAACATCATTGCGATACAGCATTACATGACCCGGGCAGTTCATGGGCTTCACACCATATTCGCTGTAGCGCGGCTGATCATCAGTACCTTCATTGATGTTGAAGAAGTACATGTTCTCGTGGTAGAAGTCGTAATGACCACTGGTCTTCCACACGTCAGCCTTATAAATATGCGGCGTAATAACTTCTTCGTAGCCACGACGATACAGTTCCTTACGCAACCATTCCTGCATGGTACGAATAATGCGAGCACCCTTCGGAAGATACAGCGGCAGACCAACGCCTGCCAGGTCATCCATCATGAAGATACCCAGTTCACGACCAAGCTTGCGGTGGTCGCGTTTTTCAGCTTCTTCCAAATTGTGCAGGTATTCTTCAAGTTCTGCTTTCTTAAAGAAAGCCGTGCCATACAAACGCTGCAGCTGTTCACGTTCAGCATCGCCGCGCCAGTAGGCGCCAGCAATCTTCTGCAGCTTAAACGCGGGCACCTTGCCTGTGTTGGGCAGGTGCGGACCACGGCACAAATCGGTAAAGCTACCAATCGTATACGTGGTAATAGGTTCGTCTTCAGGTAGTTCGTTAATCAGTTCAACCTTGAAGGGCTGATCTGCGAACATTTCAAGAGCTTCTGCACGCGAAACAACCTTGCGTTCAAACGGCTTTGCTTCTGCCACGATTTCAGCCATACGGGCTTCAATTGCTTCGAAGTCGTCGCTAGAAAGCGTACGGTCAAGCATAACGTCGTAGTAGAAGCCATTTTCGATTGCAGGACCAACACCAAACTTCACATCGCCGTATAAATCGACGAGTGCAGCAGCCATGACATGCGCTGTTGAATGACGAAGCAGTTCAAGCGCCTCTTCACTTTTGTTGGTAACAATAGAAACCTGGTCGCCATCGTTAACTTCACGGCTTAAATCAACAAGATCGCCGTTAATAACGCCGCCGAGAGCGGCTTTGGCTAGACCAGAACCGATGGAAGCTGCAACATCAGCAACCGTCGCGCCAGATTCGAGTTCCTTGATAGAACCATCAGGCAAAACAACATTCATAACTCGTTCCTTTCCGCCGGGCGCACACAAAGCGCCTGCTTCTTGCCGGGTGCAAACAAAGCACCTGCTTGGATTCGCGCCTTTTGACGCGTCCGACCATTATATAAAGAGCAAGACAAATACGGGGAAATCTTTCGGTCAGCTCACAAGAAAGCCGCTTGATTGTGAAGAAAAGTTCGACAATCCCCTAACCCCTACAACAAAAAAGCCGCCCCGAAGGACGGCTTGGTGTTCTATTAAAAGAAAACTAGCGTGCGTGGCTGCGACGCGCAGCACCACCAGCATTAACCGGCGTGGTGCAATACGGGCAGACACTCCAAGAAGGATCGAGTGCATGATGGCAGGTCGAGCACAGGTTCTTCAGACGCTGATGGCAATTCGGGCACATGACATAGTCAGCTTCGACCGGATAACCACAAGCCGCACATTCGCCGAACTTCATGAGTTCTCGCTGCTTCAAAGCCACTTCAAGTTCTTGCTCGTCACGATCGATCTGCAGCAGTGGCGGACGCAGCAGGCAGTATGCGATAACGCCCAGCAACGGCACCAACGCAACAATTGCCCAGATATACCACATGGTTCCACGCATATACGCATCGCGTGCAACCCAAATGATGCTAAGTACATACAGGATGACCAGGCAGACGACAATAACCGTGAATGCGGTTTGCAATTCAGGCGTCCACAGCTGAGACATCAATTCGTTCATTGCTTCCCCTTTTATCGTTTGAACTACGTATAACGGCGATTCATTATATCATTCATCAGAATGACTTTGCGAACAGGGCAAAGACACATACCCTGTTCAAATAAAAATATGGAAAGGGCTAAGCCCTTTCCACCTTATTGCAATTCAGCAAGCTGCTCATCGATACGAGCAATCTTATCGGCTAAATCGGCATGCTTAGCACGGTCCTTCTCGATGATTTCGGGAGCAGCCTTAGCAAGGAAGCCCTGGTTAGTAAGCTTCTTTGCAAGCTTAGCTTCGTCAACGCTAAGCTTTTCGCGTTCCTTCTGCAGGCGTGCACGTTCAGCATCAAAGTCAACAAAGCCAGCAAGAACAATGTATGTTTCGATGCCGCTACCAAGAACAACAGCAGATGCTTCAGGTTTAGCTGCATCAGCAGCAATCGTAAGCGAAGCAGTGTTTGCCATGCTTTCAACCAAACCACGCTGCGCATTAAGCAAAGCAGCGTCGGCATCAGCAAGCTTAACCACCACATCAAGAGCCTGCTTCGGCGAAATGCCATAGCGAGCACGTGTTGAACGAGCAGCAGAAATGGTTTCGCACACCAGGTCGATGGCGCGTTCGGAGTCGTCATCGACATAAGCAGCAAGTGCCTTTGCTTCAGGCCAATCAGCACCAATAAGATAGGGCACCTCGGAACGATCAAACGGAAGCTCTTGGTAAATCTCTTCAGTTACGAAAGGCATGATTGGGTGCAGCAAACGAATTGCCTGACCCAGTACAAACATGAGATTGCGCTGGCAGGTAAGACGATCGGCTGGGTTGTCTTCTGCAAACAGGCGCGACTTCGAGAATTCGATATACCAATCGCAGAATTCATTCCAGAAGAACGAATACAGCTCGCGCGTAATTTCACCAAATTCAAACTGTTCGTACAGCTTATCCAAGGAAGCGACAAGCTTAGCAAGACGGCTGAAAATCCAGCGGTCAGCTGGCGTGGAAGGCTCGGGTGCACCCGGCGTATAGCCTTCAAGATTCATGCTGACGAAACGCGCTGCGTTACGAATCTTATTAGCAAAGTTTCGCGAGCTAACAAGCTTATCTTCGTTGAACTTGAGATCCTGCGAGCCAGTGACCTGCATAAGAAGACCAAAGCGCATGCCATCGGCACCGTAATCACGCATAAGACGCAACGGGTCAACACCATTACCGCGGCTCTTCGACATAGGCTTGCCATCGGAACCCATAACCGTGGGATGAATAATGACATGCTGGAAAGGAATTTGGCCTGTGCAGTATTCAGATGCCATTACCATGCGGGCAACCCACAAACCCATGATGTCGCGCGCGGTAGAAAGCACCTGCGTGGGATACGTCTTTGCAATTTCATCGCTGACGGTGTTGCGATCAGTCCAGTTCTGCGTAGCAAATGGCCACAACTGACTTGAGAACCAGGTATCAAGTACGTCGGTATCCTGGCGAATTTCACCACCGCACGTCGGACAAACAGAAGGCTCGTCAACACATGCATCTTCCCAACCACAAGCGTCACAGTAGTACATGGGAATACGATGACCCCACCACAGCTGACGCGAAATGCACCAGTCCTTCAAGTTGGCCAGCCAGTCAAGATATACCTGCTTCCAACGTTCGGGATGGAACTGAACCTCACCTGTTTCAACAGCAGCCGCTGCAGGCTTCTTCAGCTCGTCAACTGCCACAAACCACTGCTCAGATTCCCATGGTTCAAGCTTGGTATGACAACGATAGCAAGTCATAACCGAATGGTCATGATCTTCGATATGGTCGAGCAAGCCTAATTCTTCAAAGGCAGCAACAACAGCATCGCGAGCTTCATCGCGATCCATACCACTGAACTTGCCATAACCTTCAACCACATGAGCGGTTTCGTCGAAAATATTAATACGCGGCAAATCATGACGCTGGCCCATACCCCAGTCATTCGGGTCGTGAGCAGGCGTAACCTTTACAAAGCCGGTACCAAATTCGGCATCGACAACAAAGTCTTCGAAGATAGGAATCTCGCGATCGACAAGTGGCAGACGCACCTTTGCACCCACAAACTTCTTCTTTTCGGGATCCTTCGGCGAAACTGCAACACCCGTGTCGCCCAGCATGGTTTCAGGACGTGTAGTAGCAACAACGATGTATTCCTGACCATCAATCGGTTCAACCAACGGATAGCGCAGATGCCACAGATGACCAGCTTCATCGATATATTCTGCTTCGTCATCAGCAATAGCAGTTGTGCAATGCGGACACCAATTGACAATACGCTTGCCACGATAAATCAAATCATCGTGATACCAGTCAGCAAAGACCTGACGTACCGCACGCGCATAATCAGCATCCAAGGTGAAGTGCTCGTCATCGTAATCGCATGAGCAACCCATGCCTTTAATCTGGTTAACAATAGTGTTGCCGTATTCTTCGCGCCACTTCCAGCATTCTTCAATAAAGGCATCGCGGCCAATCTGCAGACGCGAAATACCTTCGTCGGCAAGCTTTTTATCGACCTTCGTCTGCGTAGCGATACCAGCATGGTCGGTACCAAGAATCCAGCGCGTGGGACGACCCTGCATACGTGCATGACGTGTGCAAGTATCCTGAATGGTGTCGTTAAGTGCATGGCCCATATGCAGCACACCCGTAATATTGGGCGGCGGAATAACGATGGTATACGGATGGTCGGCGTATTCGCCACGACCAGCACTGCGTTGGAAGTAACCAGCGTCCTTCCAAGCATTAAACAGCGGCGTCTCGTGCGCCGCAAAATCGTAATCGATCTTCTTTCCTTCTTCAGCCATACACGCTCCCAAGCTTTTTGAAACTATTCCTTACTAATTAATTATTTGATAAGTGCAGATTAAGCGGCAGGTTCACCTTCAGCAACTTCAGGCTGTGCAACAGCCTTAACTTCAGGCTTCGTTTCACCTGTAATATCGCTAGCACGCAATTCAACCGTTGTAGCCCCTGTCTGTTCAGGCAGGTCATACATCACATCGAGCAAAACGCGTTCGCAGATTGAACGCAGACCACGAGCGCCCGTTCCGTGCTCGACCGCTTCATGAGCAATAGCGCGCAAAGCTTCGTCAGTGAAGGTAAGCGTGGACTGCTCAAATTCAAACATCTTCTTGTACTGCTTAACTAAAGCGTTCTTCGGTTCGACCAAAATGCGAACCAGTTCGTCTTCAGTAAGCGCCGAAAGCGAGGTGATAACCGGAATACGGCCAACAAATTCTGGAATCATACCGAACTTGTTCAAGTCTTCAGGCAATACCTGCGAAAGCAGAGCTGCCTCGTTTGCTTCCTTGCTTTCGGGAAGTTCAGAATTGAAACCAATCGAAGCTTTACCAACACGTTCGGCAATAATGTCGGTTAAGCCAACAAACGCGCCGCCCAAAATGAACAGGATGTTTGTCGTATTAATTGGAATCAATTCTTGCTGAGGATGCTTGCGACCGCCCTGAGGAGGCACGCTAGCTTCGGTGCCTTCAACAATCTTTAGAAGCGCCTGCTGCACACCTTCGCCCGACACATCGCGGGTAATGGAAAGGTTTTCTGCCTTTCGTGCAATCTTATCAATCTCGTCGATATAAATGATGCCAATTTCTGCACGAGGAATATCGAAATCTGCAGCTGTAATAAGCTTCAGCAAAATGTTTTCGACATCTTCGCCTACGTAACCAGCCTCGGTAAGCGTGGTTGCGTCAGCAATGGCAAACGGAACACGCAAAGTACGTGCAAGAGTTTGAGCCAGAAGCGTTTTGCCTGAACCAGTGGGCCCTAACAGCAAAATATTACTTTTAGCCAATTCGACTTCATCATTGGTATCTGCATCGATACTAATGCGCTTGTAATGGTTGTAGACCGCAACCGAAAGAGCGCGTTTAGCCTGTTCCTGACCAACAACATAGTCAGATAAGTCAGCGTACAGCTGATGCGGTGTGGGAAGTGCACCAAGAATTTCATCAACGGAAGGTAATTCACCAGTACTGGGAATATAGGACTGACCCTGGGCTTGTTCCATTTGAGTTTCAAGTTCTTCGGGCGTAGTCCAACCCATAGAACCATAAGCACCAGGCTTCATCTGCATGCCTAAATCGCGCATCATTGCTTCAGCGCACGTGGCAACACATTCGTCGCAGATAAAAATATCGTCAGGCCCCTGAATCATGGCTGTGACTTCAAGCTGGCTTTTGCCGCAAAACGCACAAACCGCGCCTTCATGACCATTCGTTGTTTCTCGCGTGCTCAATTCGCTCCCCTATCTAAGTGTGACAGGGATATTCCCCTGTCACACAACTTCATTCGTTTCTAAGCCGTAGCTGCTGCAACGCGCGATGTAGTAATACGGTCGACCAAGCCATACTCGAGAGCCTGCTCGGCTGTCATATAGTTATCGCGTTCGGTGTCAGCCTGGATTGTTTCAAGCGACTGACCAGTGTTTTCGGCAAGAATCTTATTCAGACGTTCGCGGGTCTTCAACATGAAGTCGGCAACAATCTGGATTTCAGTCTGCTGACCCTGAGCCTGGCCAAGCGGCTGGTGAATAAGCACCATGGAATTCGGCAGACACAAACGCTTGCCCTTTGCACCCGACGAAAGCAGTACTGCTGCCATCGAAGCACATTCACCCAAGCAAATGGTGGACACATCGCACTTGATGAAGTTCATGGTGTCAAGAATAGCCAGACCAGCTGTAACCGAACCACCAGGCGAATTAATGTAGAGCGAAATGTCCTTATCGGGATCAGCGCTTTCCAGGTGAAGCAACTGAGCCACGACCGAGTTTGCAACATGATCGTCAATCTGTTCGCCCAAGAAAATGATGCGATCATTTAACAGGCGCGAATAGATGTCGTAGCTGCGCTCGCCACGAGGAGATTGCTCGATAACGTACGGAATGAGTGCATTGTTAATCTGTGATGTCATGAATACCTCTTTCTGCTCCGAAATCTTTAACTCCCTATAATAGTGGAAACGGACGCGCCGAGCATCGGCACGTCCGTTTAGTGTTGCGGAACCGAAATGATCGGTTATTCTTCTTCAGCCTTCTTGGTCTTAGAAGACTTCTTAGCTGCCTTCTTTTCCTCAGGCTTTTCTTCAGAAACAACAGCCTTTTCAACCAGTTCGAGTGCAGCCTTCTGACGCAGGATGCCCTGGCGCAGCAGATACATCTGGCCATTCTTGCGCCATTCGTTCATCAGGTTTTCAGGATCAGAAGCGCCTGCCTTCTTGAACTCTTCGAGAACATCTTCGTCAGTTGCTTCAAGACCGGCATGAGCAGCATAAGCGTCAAGAGCAAGATCCTGCTTGGCCATGTCTTCAGCCTGATGCTTCACATCTTCAGAGAACTGAGCAGACGTGATGCCCTGCTGCTGCAGATACATGTCAAGCGTAAGACCGCCGCGCTGCAGCTGATTGAAGAAATCCTGCAGCAACGTGGTTTCGTTTTCTTCGATAAGACCAGCAGGAATTTCGCCCTTCAGACGTTCGGCCAGCTTATCGAGAACGCGGTTTTCCTTCATGTGAGGCAAAGCATTGCCCAGCGTAGATTCGATTTCTTCAGCAACTTCCTTGCGCAGGTCTTCGACGGTTTCGACACCAATCTTTTCCTTAACCCACTCGTCAGTCAGCTTAGGCAGCTTCTGCTTCTTTACGACCAGAACCTCGACATCGAAATTGATTTCGGCGCTCTTGCCCATAAGAGCAGCTGTCATAGCAGTTGCATCAGACGGAACAGGAATGGTGAACTGCTTCGTATCACCCTTCTTCAGACCAATGATTTCTGCATCAAAGGTTTCGGGGAACAAGCCGCTACCAATCTTGTACTGCATGGAATCGGTAGTGATGGAAGGAACGTTTTCGCCCTTGTCATCAGTAGCAGTAATCTTCAGGTCTACGAACTGATCCTGTTTCACCTTGGTGTTAGCCGGAGCAGCAACGATGTCCTGATAATGCTCGAGCAGTGCGTTGATTTCTTCGTCGATCTGCTCGTCGGTTGCCTTATCGCTTGGCAGTTCGATTTCAACAGCATCGTAGTTCGAAAGTTCAGGCGTCGGCTTAATGTCAACTTCGAAGTCGAAGACGAAAACCTTGCCGTCTTCGACAAGATCCATATCTTCCTCGGCGAAATCAGGCTTGCCAACCGGATAAATACCCGTCTGGTCAACAGCAACCGGGTAGCTTTCATTCACGATGTTGTCAGTAACAACTGCGCGAACATAATCCTTACCCAGTGCGCTATCGATAACCGGACGCGGGGCCTTGCCCTTACGGAAGCCCGGAATGGTGTACTGGGTTGCAACCTGCTTATATTGCTTCTTAATGCGTTCGGTGATGGTTTTGTCGTCGATGGTGACGGTAACCTTCACACGATTGCCTTCTAATTGCTCGACTTTTGTTTCCACTTAGCTGTCCTTTACTTGCATCTTACATACAGCGCTCGACGCGCAAAGCAAGATTATTGCACAGATATCTACTTGATTGAAGAACGTTCACATTCATTCTGTTATCATTTTTGTCGCGTGCGGGCGTGGTGGAATTGGCAGACACGCCAGATTTAGGTTCTGGTGGGGAAACCCGTGAAGGTTCAAGTCCTTTCGCCCGCACCATTTTTATTGGTCAGTGAAAGGATTATTGTGAAGGAACTCGTAAGGAAGTATAACGAGGTCAGTCTTGTATTGCGCATCGTTATTGGTCTTGTTATTGGTGTTGTATTGGCTCTCATCATCCCCTCAGATGGTAACGTCGCAGCAACCTTCATTACTTTGTTAGGCACCTTGTTTGTTAACGCCTTAAAGGCAGTTGCCCCCATCTTGGTGTTCTTCCTTATTATCAGTGCGCTGTGCAAAGCAAAAGCACCTGGCTCTATGCGCACCATCATTGTCCTTTACCTTATTTCAACCTTTATTGCTGCTCTGGTAGCAGTTATTGGTTCATTTATGTTCCCTATGGACCTTACGCTGGCATCTGCTGATGAAATTAGCCAGTCTTCCCCTTCGGGCATTGGTGAAGTTCTGAACACACTGCTTATGAACATCGTTATGAACCCCGTTAAGGCACTTGTCGAAGCTAACTACATCGGCATCTTGGTATGGGCAGCCATGATTGGTGCTGCACTTCGCGTATCAAAGGAAGGTGTTAAGGAAGTCTTCAATGCGATTGCCGATGCCGTTGCAACCATCGTGCGCTGGATCATTTCCTTGGCTCCCTTCGGTATCCTTGGCTTGGTTTACGACGCTGTTGCTACCAACGGCATGGAAATCTTCATCGAGTATGGTCAGCTTATCGCCCTGCTTGTTTGCTGCATGCTTGTCATCGCTCTTGTTACCAATCCGCTTATGGTGTTCCTCCTTACCCGCAAGAACCCCTATCCGCTGGTTCTTCGTTGTCTGAAGGATTCTGGTATCACCGCATTCTTCACTCGCAGTTCTGCCGCTAACATCCCAGTAAACATGGAACTGTGCGGAAAGCTGGGGCTGGATAAGAACCTGTACTCGGTTTCGATTCCTTTGGGCGCTACTATCAACATGGCAGGTGCCGCTGTTACGATTTCGGTTATGGCTATGCAGGCTGCCAACACGGTTGGCTTGACTGTTGATATTCCCACCGCCGTTATTCTTTCTGCCCTCGCCGCTATTTCCGCATGCGGTGCATCGGGTGTCCCTGGCGGTTCGCTGTTGCTGATTCCTATGGCTTGTTCGCTGTTTGGCATTTCAAACGACATTGCTATGCAGGTTGTTGCTGTCGGCTTCATCATCGGCGTTATTCAGGACTCTTGCGAAACTGCCCTGAACTCGTCGTCTGACGCTTTATTTACCGCTACGGCAGAGTACCGTATCTGGAAAAAGGAAGGTCGTTCCTTCGTTATGGGTAAAGACGCCGAAGCTCAGACTGAGGTTGAAAGCGAATAATACTCGCGCAAAAGCTTTGCAAACCCCTGTATCACTGATGGTGGTACAGGGGTTTTTCTTTTCCCTAGAGACCCGTTCTGAAACAGTTACTTGACGAAAGCGCTAATCAGGAAGTTCTATCAGCTATAATTGCACGTCAGAGGCCTATTTTTCATTTTTTGGTACAGGGATTGGGGAATAGGCTTGGGAACCCACAATCTGTTGGGGCTTTACGTATGCAAAGCCTAAGCTTGAAAGAACGGGATGACCATGAAAAAGAAGGAACTTCTGCGCCTACTAAATGAGTCCATCGCAGATTCTCCAAATCTTGAGCTGCGTCTTGAGACGCTGGGAAAGATTCTTATTAACGTGGACGAAAATCCCCATGTGTCACCTCAGGATCTTTGCTGCACTTGTGGGTATGCCCTTATTGGTATCGTCGATGAAATGAAAGACAATCGCGAGCGGGTTCAAGGCGCTGTTGTTGCTGCTAAACAAGCTGAAGAACTAAAAGCTGCTGTTAAAGCTGGTCGTGAAAAAATGAAGGTTCGTGACGACGGATTACGGGTCGAGCTACCCTACCCCTTCAACTTATAAAATCGCTTTCATACCTAATAAGCG
>JAZQRZ010000213.1:0-5664 GCA_045629845.1 Eggerthellaceae bacterium
GCCAGCGAATTAGGACCGTATTGCTCTTTCAGTTCACCAAACTTCTTTGCGACCAGGTCAAGAGCTTCATCCCACGATGCTTCTTCGAATTCACCTGTCACCTTATTCTTGATAAGCGGCGCTGTTAAACGATCGGACGAATGAACAAAATCGAAACTTGCGCTGCGACCCTTAACGCAAAGACGACCTCCATTTGCAGGACCCTTTGCACCCTGCATATCGACAACGCGATTATCCTTTACCACAGCATCGAGCTGACAACCCGTTGCGCAGTGAGGACACGTCGTGCGCACGCGCTTAACTTCCCATTCACGATAGTCCTTGCGACGCTTTTCAGTGATAGCGCCCGTGGGACATGCTTGCGCACAGCTACCGCAACTTTCACATTGAGTAGCATCCCAATTAGAACCAAACGGAGTCATAATCTTCAAGCGACCGCCGCGACGACCTGCCTGCAACGTGTGATTACGCGCAACAATGTTGCAAGCACCAATGCAACGCTGACACTGAATGCACAGGTTCGGGTCAAAGGAAAGGAACGGGTTATCCGCATAAATGGGTTTGCGCGGTTTAGGCTCTTTCGAAGCGAAAGGCGATTCAACAACACCCACCTGACGACATACAGCCTGCAGTTCACAGGCACCGTTCTTATCGCACGAAAAGCAATAGTTTGTAGAATCAAGGCCATGCTCAGCAAGAATAAGCTCGAGCATCATCTTGCGATACGCCACAACACGTTCGGTGTTCGTTAAGACTACCATACCATCTTCGACCTGCGTTTTACATGCTGGAACAAGGCCATCGCAGCCTTCAACTTCCACGCTGCATACGCGGCACATGCCGACAGCGCTGACGTCCTTCAGGAAACACAGTGTTGGAATTTCAATACCAGCCTTACGTGCGGCGGCAAGGATAGTAGCCTTGCTTGGCACCTTTACCTGCACGCCGTCAACAGTTACGGTGGCAAGTGCAACATTCTTTACAGTACTAGACATGTTGAACCCTGCCTCCTTCCGTGATACCGCAGCCATAAACGTCACAGCGCAGGCAACGACTGCACTCTTGATGAATCTCTTCCTCGCTTAAGGGAAGCTCGATGAAATCGAAGTCTTTACCGCGTTCACGCGCGGGACGCACGGGAACATTCACGCGACCATACGCTTCACGAACGTTTTCTTTTGGCGGCATAGCGGTAACACCCGGATCAAGTTTGTGGTGATAACCCAGTTGCTCATCGATATTACGAGCAGCAACCTTACCTGCCCCAATAGCCATAATGGCCGACCTAGGGCCAGTCTGACAGTCGCCACCCACAAAGATGTTGTCGAAGCCCTTTGCATGCAGGAATTCGTCAGCCACAAAACGCGTACGCTCGGCAACCATGCCGAATTCCTCGAACGGAGCAGATAGGATTTCTTGCCCAACAGCAATCAGAATGACATCAGCCTCGAGCGTAATTTCAGGCTTGTTTGCCGCAACTGGTGCTGGGCGACCGCGCTTTACAGCGCTGATGTACTGCGGCTGGCAAACCAGCGCCGCCACCTTGCCATCGGCATCTTTTTCGATACGCACCGGGGCTTGCAGCGTCATCATTTCAACGCCTTCAGCCATAGCGCCTTCCACTTCTTCGGGAAGCGCCGTCATATCTTCAATGCGACGACGATAAGCTACGGTAACTTCTGCAGCACCTGCACGCACGCTGGTGCGAGCACAGTCCATAGCAACGTTACCGCCACCAATGATGACAACTTTCTTCCCCGTGAAATCGGGATATTCATCATCGCCAATCATTTCAAGCAGCTGTACGGCACTCATCACACCTTCAGCATCGACGCCTTCCAAATCAAGCGTCTTGCCACCCTGTGCGCCGATAGCTAAATAAACCGCATCGAATTCCTTGGCAATTATCGCCAGCTCGTCATCGTCGACTTTATGCTCGAGTTCGACTTCGATATTGCCTACCGAAAGGATTGCGCGAATGTCTTCGTCAATGCGCTCGCGCGGGAAGCGGTAAGCAGGAATGCCATAACGCATCATGCCACCAAGCTTCTTGCGCCCTTCAAACACGGTGACAGAATGGCCCATAAGCGCCAGGTAATAAGCACAGGTCATACCTGAAGGACCACCGCCAATGACCGCAATCTTGCGACCTGTGTCGGGCAAGCGTTTTGGAACTGGAACAGTATCAGCTGGAGCATTATCAACTGCGTACTTTTTGATACCACGAATGTTCAGAGGCGCATCAATGAGCAAACGGCGGCAGCGCGTTTCGCAGGGATGCTCGCAAATAAGCGCACATGCCGTGGGCCAGGGGTTGTCTTTGCGCACCATTGCCACCGCACCAGCGCAATCGCCCGCAGCCACCAGAGAAATGTAGCCAGGAACATTTACATGCGCTGGGCAGTTTGTTTCGCAGGGAACTGTTTGCATAGTGCCCGCAGCGCAGCTTCGCTTCGTAACGTGGCTTTGGTATTCCTCGGCAAAAGTTTCTAGGCCATCGCAAACCAACTGACCTGCCGTATAACCGATAGCGCAGTCGCTGGTATCACGAATAAGTTCTGCAAGCGCACGAATCTCTTCAAGCTTTGATTCGTCTGCTTCACAGTTCAAAACTGAGCGCATTGCGTTTGCAAGTCGTGGAATACCATCACGGCACGGCACACACTTCCCGCACGTTTGCGCGCCACCTGTCTCGAGCATGCTCAGCTGAACAGCAATCGGACACGTGCCTGGCGGCACTGCTTCCACCCTGCGCAGAAAATGCTGCACAGTGTCGGCAATACGACTATCGTACGCCGATTTGGGTGCCATGGTCGAAAGACTCATTGCGCCCTCCCCCTCTAATTATGTACGTACAAAAAAAGAAACGGCTTGCACGGCAATCCCTTAGGAAAACCTTGCAACGCCGGCAAGTCCGCTTTTCGTTGGCTGAGTTTATCATGGTTAGCTGCCTGCGCCTCTTCATGACGCAGTGCGAACAGGTGAGTGGCAGACACCGCCTCCCAAAACGCTTTTGCCTTCAAAAGGCGGTGTCTTTTGTCATAAATTCTTCGAATTAGCGCTATCGCGGTTTTACGATTTCGCTCGATTTTATTCAGCGCAAATGCTTAGGTCTATGCAATATGACTAACACTTGTCTTGCGCAGCGTAACGGCGATTGTATTTAAGTAGTCAAGCGCCCCAGCCTCGACAGCAGCGCGGTCGCCACGCGCATAGTCGTTATCACATTCAATCCAGTCAGCCCATGCTTCGCGCGTGCATGCCATTTCGTGCATATCGACGATTTCAACGCCAGACGTATGCAAGATCATTTCGCGCCAGTACTTCATATCGTGAATGTATTCGAGCTGTTCATCATTCCAAGATGTAAGCAAGCAGGCAGGTGGATTATCGTGGCAATCGCTTACCATGCCAGAAATAGCTAGATACAACATGCCGCCGTCTTTGACGAAAGGCAGCAAACAATTGCCCAAATACTCGGGGTCGCGACCATAATAGTTATACGAATCAACGCATACTACAGCATCAAAGAAACCATGCGCGAACTGCAGTTGAGTTGCATCAGCTTTCACGGGAATAATCTCACGATTGGTCAGACCTTGGCTTTCAAAGAAGCGCATGTTCTCGCTGGGATCGCTCCACAAATCAGCTGCATAAGTTATTAATCCGTATTCGCGCGCAAGCATGACAGAACTAATACCCGATCCACTGCCTAGGTCAAGCACAACCGAGCCACGGGGAATGTTGGCACCTTCCATTAGCTCCTCGGTAAGCTTGCACGTATTCGGGCCCATAATCATGGAACGTACGAGGTTGATATCGAAATGATTGGTTTTGGGGAATTCCATTTCCCTGTCCTTTCTATAGCGTATTGAAAATTGGGAACAAACAACTAAGCGCAAAACGCTTCAGCAGTTCGCTTATTCAGTTTGATAAAACGCTATAGGACAAGGTCCAAAAAGACATCCCCTTAGGAGTCCCGTGTGGGGAACCATTTCCCCAGCTAAACCAGCATATCACACAAACTGGTGGGAGGAAATACATCCCTCCCACCCGAATGATTTTCTTTGAAACTATCCAATAACAGTTGCACTTGATTCGTTTTTAAGCTCGGCTCCGTACTTGCAGAACAGACTTGCCACAATGAACGCCACACCCAAAACAACGGGGAAGGTGCCATCAACATTGATTTCTACTACTTCAGCAAAACCCTGCATTGCGATTGCATTGAATATTTCCGCGGCGATAATCGTACCCATCGGAATAGCAATCGTGCAGATACCCAGTTTAAAGAGCTCGCGCGAACCTTCGGCTGTAAACGGCGTCCCAACAGCCAACTCATGAGTGAAGTAGGTGTGCGCAAGCCTGGCAACCACGCATGCGCCGACGCAAATGATGAGGCCCATAACCAGCGCCGTATAGCACGTAGGCAGGCTGACGTCGCCTAAGTTGTCAATCATCGAATAAATAGTGACACCGCCAACCCTTACACTTCCAGGAACGCCAATGCATGCAAGACCAACAGTGCAGCTAATGGCGCCAGCAAGACTACCCACATAGGCAATCATGCTTAAAATCTTACCGACCTTCGCCACGGTCTGAATAGTGCTTAATGTCTTGTTATCCATTGCGATTCCTTTCGCTCGTACTTCGATGACATCATTGTGCCAAGCATGCGAAAAGGCCACCAGTGAGCAGAATCACTTGAGCATATGACAAATGTCACTTGTTGGATAAGCTACACACAACCCAGCCCTGAACTGGTATCATGACATTGTCGGAGATAAAAACACGACCCCGTTGGGTAGTCGGGGTGCGCCTGTTCGGGCGTCAGTAACCTGCCTCCTTGGTTGTCCCTTCTCCGCATGGCATAGACATAAAGGAGGATCACCATGCGAGAGATCAGGGTTTCCTCCGCCCTGACCGTATATCACGACGGTCAATTTTGGGTGGGGATGTTCGAGTGCGTTGAAGACAGTAAACTGTCCGCGTGCCGTATTGTATTTGGCGCCGAGCCATCAAACGAAGAGATTCAAGAGCTCATATGCAAGAAGTGGAACCTGCTTCGGTTTAGTAAACCTGTGGGCGGTGTCGAATCGCCCAAAATTATAACCAACCCTAGGCGCCGGCAGCGCGAGGCTGCACGCGAACTAAGACAGAAGGGGTCATCCACAAAAGCCCAGCAAGCGCTTGCCGAAGAACGTGAGTCCATGGCGCAAGAGCGCAAAGCCGATGCCCGCGAACGTCGCGAGCAAATAAAGCAACAACGCTTCGAGCTACGCCAGGAAAAGCGCAAACAAAAGCACCGCGGAAAATAGTGGGCTATCGTTTGCGCTTCTTAGGTTCGGGGAGTTCGGGAAGCATGGCAAGAATCATATCGGCAATAGTATCGGTATGCTCGATGTCTACCAGAAGCATGGGCGATGCGCCCTCGTAAGGTATTTCAGTTGTCGACAGCACTTCGCGAGAAGCGGGCGTATCTTTTACCAGGAAGCGATCGTCGTAAATGCCACCAAACAACTTGCCCGAAGCGTAAAGTAAATACTCGCCCATCATCTTGTGCGAAGCCACTTCGGGTACTTCAGCAAGAAGGTCAAGTACGTAATCAAGATAATCTGCACTTGAAGCCATGCGCATTCCTTTCAACGCTGCGAAATACTACTG
>JAZQRZ010000214.1:0-20590 GCA_045629845.1 Eggerthellaceae bacterium
ACGAACTGATGCAGCGCACCATCGCTGCCATGCAATCATTTGCACCCGACCGCGACACCTTCCAACCTGAAGAATAGACAGCACAAACCACCAACCTGCAGATTGCGACCTTATAGCAACCCCTCTAAATAGGGCTTGTCGCATTGTGGCGCACTCAGGGAACACCGCTTGCGGCAAAGCGTGCAGATACCTATCGCACCACTCGAGCCTCCTGTTAAACCACTGGAACCAGAACCCTGCGAGGGAACGCTTTGCTTCGCGCTATCGTTCACAGAGCTGCCAGAGCGATCGGATTTGTTCCTTCGACCCTTGCCCTGAGACATCTCGCTTGCGAAACTTCCCTGCGCACTATCGCTACTTCCAGCAGAGGGAGCCACTTTGCTCGCCGCCATCACACCCAAGGCAAGCGCCCCGACCGCCGCAACCGCATGCATACTAACGTTGATAGCGCGACGACGTGAAGGATTGTATGGAACGCGAAACGCCGACGCCAAAAACGCCCAATGCATGCCCAAATGAATTACCACCAGGGCACACAGCACATACGACGAGACTGCATGCACAGTCGTCCACAGCGCATACGATCCAATCGTCCAGCTGAAACCAGCTTGCGCAAGCAAGTTACTAATTGCCACAGAACTTACGCCAAGAACCACTATGGTAATGAAAAGCAATATACCCATAACAGCAAGGGCTGTACGCCGCTTTGTTAGCTTCCCCGTCCGCACGCTGCCCGCCGTGTTCTTTATCCATTTAGTCGACAGCACCAAGTGAACTGCCACCGTCGCGAAGAATGCAAACCCTATTACCTCGTGCAACAACACGCCTGTATACTGGATAAACATCTCAACAACAAGTAAAACGGTGAGCAGTATATCTAACACCACGCGAAGCGCTTGTTTGTTATTCATAAAGGCCCCTCTGGAAGCAAAGCATTTGTCTTAACCAAACAGCTCCATCAAGTCAATCCCTGAGCAGGGAGTAATACTAACAAGCTACTCTTAAATCAACCTGTAACAAGCGCACGCGAATTTTTGCGGTATCCTTATTTACTATGAGGAACACGAAAGCAGAGGTTCTGGTCGGCATTGACGTCGGGTCAACCACTGTGAAGGCCGCAGTGGTTAATGCTCAGACGCATGAGGTTCTGCGCGCTGTTTACCTGAGACACCACGCCCATCAGCTTCAAACCGCTATTCGTATTCTGAACGAATTAGAAGAATCACTTGATGGGACCACCGTCGCTTTAGCAGTAACTGGTTCTGGCGGAAAAGAGCTCGCCGAAGCACTGGATGTACCTTACATACAAGAAGTTATTGCTAATTCAATCGCTGTTGCCACCCACTATCCCGAAGCTCGCGTGGCTATTGAATTAGGTGGTCAAGACGCCAAGATGATCTTCTTCGAACCAGGCGATGAAACGGGAACGCTTAAAGTTTCCGATATGCGCATGAATGGTTCGTGCGCAGGTGGCACTGGCGCCTTCCTCGATGAAATTGCAACGTTGCTCAAGATTCCCGCTGACGATCTTGATTACGCAGCATCACAAGGTCATACGCTCTACAGTATTTCGGGCCGATGCGGCGTTTTCGCAAAGACCGACATTCAACCACTCATCAACCAAGGTGCAGCAAAGGAAGATATGGCTCTTTCAACATTCCATGCTGTAGCCAAGCAAACTTTGGGCGGATTGGCGCAAGGTCTTGAAATCATTCCCCCTGTCATTTTTGAAGGCGGACCGTTAACCTTCAATCCCACGCTTATCCGAGTATTTAAAGAACGCCTTGGTATAACTGATGCAGACGTTATTGTTCCTGATCAACCTGAAATTATTGTTGCCCGTGGCGCAGCGCTTTCGCTTATTGAACTGAGTCATAACCAGGACAGTACCTCTCCTTCAGGTATTCAGGATCTTGAACATGCTAAGCAATTCACAACACTTTCCGAAGCCAGAGCAGCTATCGAAGCGTTTATGGCATCATCAACGCGCAAGAACAGCACTAGCAAGCCGTTCTTTGAAAACGATGAAGCTCGTCTTTCATTTCAACAAAACCATGCCCCCAACCCTGCACCTGTAGGGCCTGCCGCCTTCCAAAAGGGCGATACAGTAGAAGCATTCCTTGGCGTTGACTCTGGATCAACCACTACCAAGTTTGCATTGGTAAGCGAAGATGGAAAAGTGCTTGACTCGTTTTATGCAAGCAACGAAGGTGAGCCGCTTGATGTTGCTAAGTCGGCACTTATTGAACTTGGTGACCGCTGGCGCAACGCAGGCGTCAAGCTAAACATTCTAGGATGCGCAACCACCGGTTATGGCGAATTGCTTTTCGCTAAAGCATTACGCGCTGATTGCCACGTCGTCGAAACGGTTGCACATGCACTTGCTGCTGCCCATTATGTCGACGATGCCACCTTTATCCTTGATATCGGTGGCCAGGACATGAAAGCAATTTGGATTGATAACGGCATTGTCACCGACATTCTGGTCAACGAAGCTTGCAGTAGCGGATGCGGCAGCTTCCTTGAAAACTTTGCTCATAACCTGGGCTTTAAAACGCAGGAAATAGCTGATGCAGCATTTCGCTCCAGCAGTCCTGCAGAACTGGGAAGCCGTTGTACAGTATTCATGAATTCATCGGTAGTTACCGAACAGAAGAATGGCAAATCGCCTGACGATATCATGGCTGGTCTTTGCCGCTCTATCATCGAAAACGTATTTACTAAAGTAGTGCGCGTTCCCAATCTTGATAGCTTAGGAAACCGAATTGTTGTGCAAGGCGGAACCTTTGCAAATGATGCTGTTCTTGCTGCCTTCGAAGAATACGTTAAGCGCCCTGTTACACGAGCTCCTTACCCAGGCCTTATGGGGGCAATCGGCGCGGCCTTATTTGCTATTCGTCACGCCCGTATGGAATGGGATTCTGCTTCAGCAACGCGCTTTACCGAAAACGACGGCACCTTGGATGCATCAGGAGCTTCTGGTCGCTTCCTTTCTACATTCATCGGTCTTGATGGCATACGCAAGCTAACGTATACGCAAACCCCCAACGCCGTTTGTCCCTTCTGCACGAATAACTGCGTACGATCTATTGTTAGCTTTTCAGACGGCTCGACTTACGTCACAGGAAACCGTTGCGAACGCGGCGAAATAGTTGGTAATCCTCAGGACGCTTCGGTGCGAGAACAGATTAAGGAAGTTCGCAACCGAAAACAGTCGGTCGCCAACCTGTTCAATGTCCGCGAGAATCTACTGATGAACAACTATTCTGCCCCCAAGCTTTCTGAACCAAGGGGTGTTTGTATCGGTATTCCCCGCGTACTAGCGTTCTGGGACACGATGCCGTTCTGGACCACTTTCTGGCGAGCGCTTGGATTCGAAGTTAAGTTGTCGCGGCCTTCTTCCAGGTCGATGTACGAGCAAGGTCTTCCTGCTGTTGCATCCGACACAATTTGCTTCCCCGCGAAGCTTGTTCATGGACACATTCGCGACCTTGAACGCCAGCGTTGTCATCGCATTTTCATGCCTTCGATTACCACGGTACCCAGCGAAAATACCGAGAAAACAAGTGAGTCTATGTGCGCTGTGGTAAAGGGCTATTCCATTGTCATGCGCAATTCTGACAATCCAGAAATGCGTGCGAACGTTGTGTTTGACACGCCACTTTGGCATTGGTACTCGGACGAAGACCGCTCCCGTCAGCTTGGTGCCTGGATGTATGACACCTTTGATATTGATCAGCAAACATGCGACCAAGCTATTGCAGCTGCCGATGCTGCTCAACAGCAATTCAGAACAGAATTACTAGCTGCAGGAAATCAGGTTCTGGAACAGGTTCGCCGTGAAGGAAGTTACGCCGTTGTTCTGGCTTCGCGTCCCTATCACAACGACCCACTTGTCAATCATGACCTACCTGACATGTTTACCTCACTTGGCATTCCGGTGCTTGTACCCGATGCTGTGCCTGGCACTGGCGATACCGATTTATCCAAGAGTCGCCTTGATATTGTTAATAACTATCATGCGCGCATGCTTTCAACGGCTATCATTTCTGCCCAAGACCCCAATCTGGAATACGCGCAAATTGTCAGCTTTGGTTGCGGTCATGATGCCTATCTGTCTGATGAAATCGTTCGCTTAACCCACGAAATAACCGACAAATCACCGCTCATTCTGAAAGTTGATGAGTCAGATGTTCCTGGCCCGTTGCGCATTCGCATTCGTTCATTCATCGAAACCATCGACATCAAGCGGCAAGAACGCGCCGTTGCTCCCTTGCGTCAGCTAAAAGACCCCTACCCCAAGAAATACGTCAAAGCCGATCGCAAGCAAAAAGTCATCCTGATACCAAATACATCTCATGCATTTGGCCGCATGATGGCAGCTGTTTTCAGTAAGCAAGGCGTGCGCGCTGTTCCTGTGCCTATCGGCCGCGAAGAAGCTATTCGTCTTGGCAAGCAGTACGTACACAACGATATTTGCTTCCCTGCACAAATGACTATTGGTGAATGCCTTGCCGAACTTCGCTCGGGAAAATACGACGACTGCGATGTTGCTATCGGTACGGGTAAATACATCGGCGACTGTCGTCTAACACATTACGGAGCGCTACTTCGCAAGGCTCTTGATGACGCTGGTTATGTGCACGTACCTATTATCACCAACGATGATGTTGATTATCACAACCTTCATCCTGGCTTTAAGATGTCGGTTGCTTCTGCAGCGCGTATTGCTATGAGCCTGCCGATGCTTGACGCACTTGAAGAACTGCTTCGAAAGATTCGTCCTTACGAACTAGTACCTGGATCAACAAACGAAGCATTCGAACGTGGCTTAGATGAAGTTATTGCCGGTCTGCAATACCACGGTTCATCAGGTGCTCAACGCGGGTTTAAGCGAGCCATCGAATATCTGAATGCTGTTGAATACGACCGCAGTAAACTGCGCCCACGCGTTTTGATTGTTGGTGAATACCTGCTGAACTTCCACCCTGGCGCCAACCACGACGTTGAGCAATACCTCGAGGACAACGGCTTTGAAATCGTTGAAGCCAAAATGACTGATGTCATTCGCAAAACTTATTTCTACAAGGGTGCGCAGATTTCGGAATATGACGTAAAGAAGCCTTTTACAGAAAAGACCTGGTACGTTATTGCAAACGCACTATTTGAACATGCACACGACGTATGCGACCGTATTGCAGGTGCGCATCCTTTGTATGAACCAGCAACACGCATGCCTGACTTAGTCGTTGAGTCTGATGCCATTATCCATCACACCTTCGATGCAGGAGAAGGCGTGTTGATTCCAGGAGAAATCATCCACCACGCCAACCATGGATGCGAAGCATTCCTAATTCTGCAGCCCTTCGGATGCTTACCAAACCACATTGTTGGACGCGGTATTGTAAAGCGCTTGCGCGAACTGTACCCAACCGCGCAAATCTTATCGCTCGACTATGACCCCGACGTTAGTTTCGCCAACGTTGAAAACCGCCTTCAAATGCTGGTTATGAACGTGCGAGGTGCCCATGCGGCCGAAACGAAAGTATTAAGCATCGAAGAAGTCGCTGAATCAGTTAACGCTGTTGCTTCTGAAATTTCCGAACTTGCTGACCAAGTTATTGAAGCCTCTTCTGCTCTCGAAGATGCAGAAGACTACACGCCAGAAAACCTTTCTATTGCCGCCAACATCATGCGAGAAGTACTGGAACGTGAAGACCGACTAGCCGCTCGTGCCAAGGAAGCCCTAATTGGCGCTCGCAAAGCTGCTCAGCATGGTGCTAGCGGCGTAAGCGACACTGTTACCAGTAAGGCACTTGCAGTATCTGAAATGGCGCGAGAAATGCGCACACGCACACGCGGCGCTCTTTCACTTGTATCTGAATTCGCCAACAACATAGGCGGCGCAGGCGGCGAAGCGCTTTCACATGCTCAGGAAGAGCTCTGCTTACGCTTCGAGGATGCTCGTTCGCTTGCTGCTCGCATTCGCGAACAAGCCCATAACATCGGAGAAAAATAAACGTGCAAAAGAGACTGTCCCTTTTGCACGTTTGATTTCGCCTCTTATGAAAGATTGATTGTTAAGCTTGACGAATGCGATCAGCCAGCCAGCTTGCCCATTCTTCCACGCCAGCACCCTTAGTGGCGGCAATCGGGAAAATAGGAGCTTGCGGGTTAAGGTCTTTGACCGCTGTGTCAAAAGCTTCGCGGTCGAAGTCAAAGACTGGCATCGTGTCGACCTTGTTCAGAATAACTGCCTGAGCAATTTGGAAAACACCAGGGTACTTAAGCGGTTTATCGTCGCCTTCAGGCACCGACAGAATCATAATCTTGGCGTTTTCGCCCAAATCAAAATCGGTAGGACAAACCAGGTTGCCAACGTTTTCGATAATGATAAGGTCGAGACGTTCCAAATCAAGAACATCTATCGCACGCTTTAACATAGCGCTTTCCAGATGGCAGGCACCGCCCGTATTAATCTGAACAGCAGGAATGCCCTGTGCTTTAATCTTTTCAGCATCAACCGAGCTTGCGATATCACCTTCGATAACTGCAATATTAAATTCGTCACGCAAAGCATCGATAGTTGCAAGAATGGTTGAGGTCTTTCCCGAACCAGGGCTTGCCAGCAAGTCAACGACATACACATGGTTTTCAGCGAAGCGCTGACGCAATTCAGCAGCCAGCTTGTCATTCTTTTCAAGAATGGGCTTATTAATATCGATATGCATGCCGTACCCCTTTCAAAATGAACTAACGCAATGCGCTATTCATCTTCGTCGTCAGGCAAGTCAACTTCAATGCTTGCAATATCAAGTTCTCGCCCAGCGGTAATTACTGTTTCATAGCTGCCACAATGAGGACATACGCGATGGAAACGATCATGAGAAAACTCTTCCATGCATTCCATGCACAAGCTTTCTGGTTCAACCCATTCAATAGAAAGCGTTGCGCCTTCGCAAAGCGTGCCTTCAGACATAGCTTCAAAGGCAAACATGAGTGCATCTTCGATAGCTTCAGTCATGACGCCAACGCGCAAGTTAACCGCTAAAACGCGTTCAGCGCCTGCATTAGCGGCAGACACATTCACCGCGTCTAGCACGCCCGATATGATGCCCATTTCATGCAATGCTGCACCCCGTTGCTACGCTGCCACCGACTTATTCGTCATCGGGGCCATACAAAGCCAACTCTTCTTCTTGTTGCTTCTTAATGCGCTTTGCAAGCACAATGCGCGACAGAAGCAAGCTTGCTTCGTACAAAGCAATAAGAGCGGCAAACATAAGAAGCATCGTAACTGGGTTTGCGTCGGGCGTAACCATAGCCGAGAAAACCATGAGACCAATGTAGACATAACGCCAGCTTGCACGAAGCTTCTTATACGGAATGATATTGAAAATGACCAAGTAGAAAATGACGATAGGCAGCTCGAAAGCAATACCGAAGCCAATTTCAAACTTGATGATAACGTCAACATAATTGGCAGCATTTGGAAGAACATCGCCAAGGTCAGACGTTTGATCAGTCAACCATTGGAAAGCTGGATGCAAAATGATGCCATAGCAAAATACGGTGCCCAAAATGAACAGACCCACGCCAGCAGCAAAGGTAGGAATAAACCACTTGCGCTCGTTAGGCTTTAATGCCGGCAAGAAGAATGCCAGAATCTGCCACAAGATAATGGGCGACGTAGCAACAACTGCCATCCAGAAAGCAATCTTAAACTTAACCGTGAACGGGTCAAACGCATTCAAGAAGCTAAGCGACACCGTGCCATCTTCCGACTTAGGCAAGAAATCAGCAATGGGCAGCAACAAGAACTGACCCATGGTGCCAGCCGCTAAATAAAAGACGCACACCGCAACCAGCAGGACCACCACGATACGCACGAGGCGCATACGCAGCTCGCCCAGATGTTCCATAAGGGGCATTCGCGCAGGACCGATAGGCATTACGCGTCACCTCCTTCAGGTGCATCGCTTTGAGCGCTGTCTGTAGTTGTGGTTGCAGTTGAAGTTTCAGTTTCTTCATTACTTGCAAAAATGATATCGGGCACAGGCGCAGCAGGCTTGCTTTCAGTCGCTTCTTCGGCGGCAGCCGCCTTTTCCGCTTCTGCAGCCTTACGAGCGGCACGTTCGCGTTCATAACGCGCCTTGCGCTCGGTAAAGCTTTCCTGCTGAGGTTGATCATCCTTCGAAGAATCGCTTGTCTTCTTGCTGGTCTTTTCCTTTTCAGAAGATGAAGCCTTTTCAGCAGCGCTTTCCTTCTTTTCCTCGTGGCGCTTGGCAATACGGTCAAGCGTTTCCATGGGGTCCTTAATAGGCTGATCAGGATTATCGAAGTCAATAAGCTTTTCGTCACCAATAACGTCATTTACTTCCTGCTGAGCTTCGCGGAAGCGTGCAATGCCCTTCCCCACCGTCTTTGCGATATCGGGAAGTTTGTCGGGCCCGAAAATCAGGAACCCGAAAATTAGAATAATAAAGAGCTCGAAGCCACCAATACCGAACAATTCAACCCTCCGACGACTACATTCCGCCGCCGCCCAAGAGGGCAAGGCCAACTGTCGGAACACCAAGCGCTAACACCAAGATAACGCAAACAACAATCGTAAAAATCTGTTTCGTGCGTTCCTTGCGCTTCTTCGCTTCTTCAGCACGACGTTCGCGTTCTTCGGCCGCACGAATGCGGTCTTCACGCTGCTTCTTCGTAACTTTTTGCTTTCCCATACCTGTTCCTAGCTCCTGAGTTTTGAGCGAATTTCAATAACACGAGCAATGTCACGAGCAACCTCGACATCAAGATGCCACTGGCTTTTCTCGTAACGAATAACGCCGCCGACCATAGTCATAAGGACATCGGCCGCCGAACACGAATTGATAACTGCTGCCGCTGGATCGTCGGTTGGGACCTGACGCGAATCGGACAAGTCAACAACCGCCAAATCGGCGCACTTACCAATTTCGATTGAACCAATTTTATCTTCCATCTTCAATGCGCGTGCGGCATCGATGGTTGCCAAACGCAACATAGTAGACGTATCAATAAAACGACCAGGGTTAACTGCACGATTCAGCAATAAGCCCACGCGCATTTCCTTGATAATGTCGGATGCATTCGTGGAAACTGAATAGCCAGTACCCAAGCCTACACGCAAGCCAGAACGCAAGAAGTCGGTTACGGGCGCCACGCCCATGGACAGCTGCGCATTGCAGCGCGGACACACAGCAATTCCGACATCGTATTCCTTCAGAATACGAATGTCTTCGCTATCAACATGCACGCAGTGCACAGCAATAACGTTATCAGCTTCAAAGGCATCCCAGTTCAGGACGTAACGTACAGGCGAAACACCCGTAGGCAACCAAGGCGGAGTCTCGACAAAACCACGCTTGATAGCAGCACTTGCAAGCGACAATGCAGACGAGCCATAGCGAATGAAGTCGTATTCTTCGCGGCTTTCGGCCACATAAATAGAAAGCGGAATATTATCTTCACGCGCAATTTGCGCTGCCTGCGCAAACACAGCCGGATGACAGTCGTACGTTTCGCGCGGTGCAATACCAATCTTGACGCGTTCGGAATCAACCAATTCAGACCAACGCGCAATGTCGTTGCGAGCCATGCGTATTGCATCGTCGACACGGCGTTTATCCATGGCACCAACTTCGCGATACACAATGCCGCGCAGGCCCATCTTCGTCATTACCGAGCAAGAAGCCCCAGTACTGGAAATATCGCACACACAGGTTACCCCTGCAGAAAGAGCCTCGAGACCACCCAGTACTGCCGAGGAATGCCAATCATGAACATCAAGCTTTGAGCCAGCTTCGCGTACTGCTGCAATCCAGTTAATGTAAGGCTGATCAGGAACAATGCCACGCAATACAGAGTTTTCCATATGCGTATGCAGGTCAATGAGGCCAGGAATAAGAGCCGAAGTTCCAAAATCACGCGCTTCCTCGTCGGGATAGCGCAGACGCAGAAGTTCAGCATCGCCAATGTCTCGAATATAGCCATCGCGTACCAGAACCGCACCATTTACAATCGGTTCGGACGTTATAGGTATGATGTATTGCGCGCTTAAGAGCATGTATGTAGCCAATCCGTCGTTTTTCGCACGTCCGCATATATTATCACCAGCTATATGCGCTAGACTGAACTCATGAATGAACTATCGACAACTCACACGATTGACACGGCTACGGGCGAAGTTGCCCCCGCCGAGCTGTCAACCGAACGCGTAAAAGCAATCTTTTCGCAGATTGCGCGTAAGTATGAATTATTCAACGCCGTTTCAAGCTTCGGTGCATATCGCCGTTGGCTTGATGGAATGATGCGTCAAGCACCCATTTTGCCGCACCACGATGTGCTGGATATTGCTGGTGGCACAGGCGATGTTGCCCGCTGGGTTGCTCGCACACTTCATCCGGCACACATTCAGTGCACCGACTTGGTACCCGAAATGCTGGAAGTTGCTCGCATGCATCAGGAACGAGGCGACTTTGGTGATACCCCCATCGATTTCGATGTGGTAGACGCTCAGGACATTCCTTACGAAGACGAATCGTACGACGTTATTACCATGGCTTACGGCATCCGCAACATGCCCGACCGCCCTCGCGCGCTTGCAGAAATGTATCGCGTCTTAAAGCCTGGTGGCGCACTGGTTTGCCTTGAATTCTCAACGCCGCCAAACCCGTTGTGGCGTGCGCTGTATCGCTTCTATCTTTCGCATCTAATCCCCTTCTGGGGCGGGCTTATTACTGGCGACAAGTCAGGCTTTGTCTACCTTGCGAAATCCATTCGTGCCTTCCCTGACCAGCGCGGGTTAGCACAGCTCATGGAAGAAGCAGGCTTCCACGACATCACTTGGAAGAACTACACTGGCGGCATCGCTGCAGTCCACGTCGCCCACAAATAGCTTCAAACTACTATTCCAATGCTAAGGCTAATAGTTATTTCCAGCGTTTGTCTTCGGCGGGATAACAGATCATTGCAACGCCAATTGAAGCAATGACAAGGACGATAACGCAGCCAATGGTAAAGACAAAACCGAACATGTCATTAGTGATGCCCCAGATGGTAGCGGCGCCGCCAATACCAATATCTGCAAGCAGTAAGAACAGCCCGTTTGCTGCACCCCAACGTTCGGCAGACGAATTCTTTACCGCAACGGTCTGATTAATGGGAATAGCCAAACCAGGGCATAAACCATAAGGAATACCTGCAGCGTAAAACAGAACCGACCGCAGGGTTTGATCCATATCTACAACCTGAATAACGATAAGAATCGTAAATGCCACGACTGCGCCCAAGATAGCAACGGTATGAATCTTGATTGCTGGCGTTCGATCCATAAATGCCTTGGAAGCAAGACGTACCAAAATCATAGACACCGCGGTCAACGTGTAAAAGATTCCCGCATTACCAACACCAAGTGAAGTTCCAAGCAGACCCGCAAAGAAGATAACAAAGCCCATTGCAGGCGACATAACCATAAGAGGTATTCCACCTGCCAGCGCGCCTGGCTCAAAGATGGTATCGATAAAGCGCACCTTTTTCTTTTCGGAAGAATCCTTCTGGCGATGCTCGATTGTTGTGCGATAGGTTGCTGTTTGTGGCAACTTTTCGGGATGCTTTTCATAGCGACAGAAAATGCAAGCAATGAGAGCTAAAGTTGCCGGTATTCCAAGCCCCCAAAACAACATTTCGGGTGGATCAGCTGCAACAAGCGTAATAGCAAGCGCAGGCCCAAACGACATAGCAAGAGCCTGACCTAAACCGTAATAGCCGATTCCTTCGCCCAAGCGTTCAACAGGTAATACGTCCGCAGCGGCCGTGGCAGCAGCGGTGGTTAAAATCGCAAAGCCAACACCCTGCAAGAAGCGCCACAACAAGAAGAAATCAAGATTGGTAACAAAAGCCGAACCAGCAACACCAACAGTAAGAACTATGCCCCCAGCAGCCATAATAACAAGGCGGCCAGTTTTATCAGTTAAGGGGCCACCGATAACACGTGCAACAGCTGCGGCAACTGAAAAAACCCCTGCGCCAATACCAGCGAGCGTAGCACCGCCACCCAAACGGTTGATGTAAACCGTGCAGCCTGCATTAAGACCTTGACCAACCGTAAAAGTACACAGCGCAATAACGATGATTACGACAAAAACAGGCGTCCACAACTTTGGTTGTTGACTATTTCCCCCTTGATTTGACATGGAAGAATTGTAGCGCATGAATGTAGTAAGGGGTCTGAACCTTTTCCACATTCATGCGGTAAGATAATCGCCATGAATACCGAAACAATGATAATTAGTAAGACCCATTCCCCTGAAGAAACAAAAGCATGCGCTCGTGTACTTGCAAGTTGTTTGCAGGAAGGCGACATCATCTTGCTTTCAGGCGACTTGGGTGCGGGCAAAACGCAATTCACTCAGGGTTTGGCTGCGGGTCTTCACGCCTCTGACCCCGTAATTAGCCCAACGTTTAACATTGTTCTCTCGTACGAGTCAGGGCGTTTGCCTCTTCATCACTTTGACCTGTATCGACTTGATTCAACTGAACAGCTTGAAGATATTGGTCTGCGTGAATATCTGGAATCAGATGGTATCTGCGTTATTGAATGGGCAGAAAAGTTTCCTGAATCATTTGATGAATACCTTGCTCTTGATATTTCCAAGACTTCTGATGACGAACGCGAAATACACGCGCACGCGCAAGGCACTCATTACGAAAACGTACTTTCTAAATGGGCTGCTGCGCTGGCAGCTCGTGAACAAGGCTCTGTATTCCAATCAGAGCAGTCGGAATCTATCCGCGAACAAGCACTAAGCAATCAAGTAGAAAACGGCGTGTCTACCAGTAATAGTTCAGATACCCCATCTGCTGCATTCTCTCAAACAGATTCATTTGTTTTAGCCTTCGATACGGCAAATGAAGTCGTTGCCATTGGTCTTGGGGTGCTTGTTGCTGACACAAAACGCGTCAACATTGTTGCAACGCGCGAGATTCAAGCACATCGCGCATCCAACACCACGCTGATTCCTGCTATCGATAAGCTTCTTTCAAGCTTAGGAGTTGCTCGTTCACAGATTGCATGTGTCTGCGTCGGACGTGGCCCTGGTTCGTTTACTGGCGTACGTATTGCCATGGCGGCAGCAAAGGGTGTGGCTTCAGCTCTTGGCGTAGCGCTTGTTGGCGTGTCAACTCTTGATGCGATTGCTTGGAATGCTCAGGCACAGGGTGTGCGCGGTTCCGTGCTTGTAATAGCTGATGCCATGCGCAAAGAGGTGTATCCAGCACGCTATTCCCTCTTTGATGATGAAGCGCGTCGTCTTACGGCTGACCGCGTTATTAAAGCTGACGAGTTTGCCACCGAACTGGAACAGCAGTCTTCTCGAGCCGGCGAATGTGAAGCAGGATCTGCTCTTGATCTGGTCATACTTGGCGACGGCCTTGCAAAATATCGCAGCCTTTACGAACCCTGCGGACGAATCCTTGATGAATCATTATGGGAAGTCACGGGTCAAGGCCTTCTTTTAGCTTTTGAACACGCTTGGCAAACAGGTGAGATCAACCCCTTTGATATCAAGCAGCATGACCCTGGCATTCTGCTACCCGTTTACACCCGTTTATCCGATGCTGAAGAAAACGAGCGAATTAAACTAGCCCAAACAGAGCCAAAAAACTTGATTACTGGCGTGCAAGACCCCGCTTGCGTCATCGCCCCTGATGGCGGGCATGGTCGCGCAACCATGCACTCACAAGCTCAGCTTACACCTCGTCCCGATGAAGCAGGCGTGACCTATTGTCCACTTGACGCCAACCATGCTGAAGCTGTTGCAGCATTAGAAGCGCAAGCTATGGGCACCGACGCCTGGACAGATAATATGGTTGTCGACGAACTTGGCCACCGTGACCGCACCTGGTGGATTGCCCAAGCAAACAACCAGCTTATTGGCTATGCAGGCGGTCTTATTGTTGGTGACGATGTTCAAATTCTTAAGGTTGCTGTCGCACCAAACTGGCAACGTCAAGGCATTGCACGAGAATTGATTGTGCACCTCGTAGAAGATGCCCGTAATTTAGGAGCTACCACATGTTCGCTTGAGGTTCGCGTTGGAAACACTGGTGCGCAAGCGTTTTATGAAGCCCTGGGTTTGCATGCCGTCGGCACACGACCCCATTATTATTCAGATCGCGAAGACGCACTTATCATGCAAGGTCCCTTGCCTACTGCGTCACATGATGTTGCTGGCATGGAACTGCAACATCACGACGAAACAGTTGCTATTGATGCGCTTGGAAAGCATCCGTTGATTCTTGCCATCGAGTCGTCCTGTGATGAAACCGCCGCAGCCATCGTTGATGGTGAAGGCAAGCTTCTTTCTGATGTTGTGGCTTCGCAAATTGATTTCCATGCACGCTTTGGAGGTGTCGTTCCTGAAATCGCAAGCCGCAAGCATATCGAAGCAATCTGCGGTGTTTGCGCAGAAGCGCTTGAGATTGCCCAAGGGGCTCAGTGGCGTGACCTTGATGCCATTGCTGTAACCTACGCACCTGGTTTGTTGGGAGCGCTCGTTGTTGGCGTCGCCTTTGGCAAGGCTGCCGCATGGGCCCTTGACGTACCCTTTATCGGCGTCAATCATTTGGAAGGACACCTTTACGCCAACAAGATTGGCGACTCTTCGTTTGCACCCCCTGCCGTCGTTTCGCTTGTTTCAGGCGGAAACACCATGTTGGTACACATGCGCGATTGGGGCGATTACGAAACGCTGGGTGCAACTATCGATGACGCCGTAGGCGAAGCATTCGACAAAGTATCAAAAGCGCTTGGGCTAGGATATCCCGGTGGTCCCGCTATTTCGCGCGAAGCAGCAAAGGGAAACCCAGCTGCCATAGATTTCCCGCGCGCCATGCTTCATTCGCACGACCTCCGTTTCTCGCTTTCAGGCTTAAAAACAGCTGTAGTGAACTACATCAATAAAGAACGCCAAGCTGGTCGCGAAGTTAACATCCCTGACGTTGCGGCAAGTTTTCAACAAGCCGTCGTCGATGTTCAAGTAGCAAAAGCAAAAACTGCGCTTCAGCAAACGGGAGCAAAAACATTCTGTCTTGGCGGCGGAGTTGCTGCTAACCCGACTCTTCGTGCTGCTTATGAAAAACTCTGTTCAAAGATGAGCGTAAAGCTGATTATGCCTCCCCTTTCAAGCTGCGGAGACAATGCTGGCATGATTGCACTTACCGCACTTGATCGATACAACCAACGCGCTTTCTTTTCGCTTGACGCTGACGCACAAGCGCACGCCAATCTTGATGAACCATACTAAGAGGGCTGCGAATTAGGTTTCTTAGCTACGCGCACGAAAACTGAATCTGCATTTACTTAAAAGCTCTGGCAATACATTCAATCTGTATTAGATAAAATGCGATAATGACTACACGAATGGTCATATTCCTTAGCGCGTAAGAAAGGCGGAATGCACGTGGGAGCAGCAGGTGCCCTGCTTGTTATAGCGGTTATTTCAATCTTCTTAGGGCTGGTCGGAACTGCTGCATTAATCTTTGCGCTTGTTTACGGCATACGTCGCGGTGTTTTCGCCTTAAAAGGCGAACCTTATCGCCCTCTTTTAAGCTCGGGCAAAGAGAACACGTATAACCACCAAGACGTTAATAACGGCGCTACCGTCGAATCTATCACCACTATCTTCAAACGTAACTTAACCACTAAAGGTGTCGCTTCTTTTGCCCGCGCTGGCCTTTCGGCTCTTAGCGCTGCCGACCGTAAGGCAGCTAATTTTCATGCGGTGCTCAGCACCAAATTCCAAGAAGGAAGCATTACGTGGCAAAAGTTTGCAGGCGCTGCTGATGCTACAAAACAAGCTGTTCTGCGTAACTGCGCCGAACTAGCCAATGACATTCAGCTGTTTGACTACGAAGACTTTAGCCGTTACGAACGCGCCCGTCGCCGTGCCACCTATCGCACCGACTCGCACGTTCTTCAAACTACTCAGATAGAAAAGCAAGGTCTGTTTCATTCGCAACTTGTTGAAATGCAAGCCATTACAGACCGTAACGATAAACTGCTGTTAGAACTGGATAAGCTTACCTCCGAAATAAGCACGTTGGACGACTCGGGTTCTTCTGCACGCAGCGACCAACTCATCGAAGAAATCCGTACGCTGTCGGCTGAAACCAAGTACTATAGAGATGCATTAGACAACATGGAATAGTGAAGGAACTCCGTTTAGAAAGGTTGCACTATGGCATTCGATTTGAACATTCCCGATCCCGAAGAAACTAAGGCTGAAGTTGAACAAGCGCTTGCTGTCACACCTCAGCATGCCGAAATAATTGAAGCTGAAACGGTTAAAAAGGGCGACCAGATTCTTGAGGTCGACCTTGACAACATCGTCGAACGCCGCGAAATCCTACAGGCTGTCGAAGGTCTCGGACAAGACATCGTACGTCAGTCAGCAACCAAAAATGAAATGCTGTCACGCCGCATGGTTGAATTCAGCCGTGAAGGTGGCGAATCGGGCGATGTCGCAAAAGGCCTTGAGCAGTTGGCAATCAAAATGCGTGACCTTGATCCTTCGCATGTTGACTTTGCAAAATCAGGCCCGCTTGGCAAGCTATTTAACCCCGTGCGTAAATACTTCGAGCGCTACAAAACCGCCGATGCTGAAATTGCCGATATCGTGCAATCGCTTGAACGCGGCAAGTCAACGCTGAAGAATGACAACATCACGCTTGAACTTGAAGAAGACACCATGCGTGATCTTACAAAGCAGCTGAACCAGCAAATCGAAATAGCAACCGACTTGGATGCTTATCTGTCTGCAGCTGTTGACAAGGCACGTGCTGAAGGTTCGGCTGACCCCGAACGCATCAAGTTCGTCGAAGAAGAAGTTATCTTCCCCTTGCGTCAGAAGATTCTTGACTTCCAGCAGCTCCTTACCGTTAACCAGCAAGGCATTGTTTCGATGAATATCGTCCGTCGCAACAACCTTGAATTAATGAGGGCTGTCGATCGCGCCGAAAGCGTTACTGTTTCAGCACTTCGCGTTGCTGCTACTGTGGCAGGTGCTTTGTACAACCAGCGCATTACACTTGAAAAGGTAACCACACTGAATGCTGCCACCAATTCCATGATTGAATCCACGGCTCGCATGCTGAAGGAACAGGGTACCGAAATTCAGAAGCAAGCAACCGAAGCAAACATTTCAACCGATACGCTGAAAGCATCGTTTGCTGATACCATTCAAGCACTTGAAGATATCAGCAACTACAAGCAGATGGCACTTCCGCGCATCAAAGAAACCATTGCTGAATTCCAGGCTATTGCTGAAGAAGGTCAAAAGCATATCGACCGCTTGGAAGCTCGTGACCAGCAGCTGCTTGATGCAGGCATGAGTGACAAACAGCTCGAAGCTGGCGAGGAAACAAAATAACCTATGGCTCTGAACCGTTTTTCCCGCGTTGAACTACTTATCGGCGAGCAGGCTATGCGCGTGCTCGCCGATTCTCATGTAGCTGTCTTTGGCCTTGGCGGTGTGGGTGGTTTCTGCGCTGAAGCACTTGCACGCAGCGGTGTGGGTGCCCTTGATTTGGTTGACCATGACCAAGTCAGCCCTACCAATATCAACAGACAAATCGTGGCGCTTGAATCAACAATTGGGCAGTCAAAAGCCGAGGTTATGGCTGCACGTGTTGCCGACATCAATCCCGATTGTCGCGTAGTTGCACGCACCTGCTTCTACTTACCCGATACTGCTCACGAAATCGACCTAACGCAATTCGACTACATCGTTGATGCAGTCGACACTGTAACCGCTAAGCTTTTCCTTGCCGAGCAAGCCCAAGCAGCTGGCGTACCAATCATTTCATGCATGGGTACCGCCAATAAGCTTGACCCAACTAAGCTTGAAGTAGCAGACATTTCAAAAACGGATATCTGTCCTTTGGCAAAAATCATTCGTAAAGAATGCCGCAAACGCGGTATCAAACACCTAAAGGTCGTGTATTCGCGCGAAGAAGTTAAGCAGCCAAGTGAAGAGGCGCAGGCAGCATATCGTGCTGCCATAGAAGCAGATGACCAAGCTAGTGTAGACAAATTTGGCCGTGCTGGCATTCCTGCTTCGATGGCCTTTGTACCCCCTGCCGCTGGCATAATCCTTGCCAGCGAAGTCGTCAAAGACCTTATAGCAACGCACCTCTAACGACAATGCATTCAAATGCCAATAACTACGATGGCGTAATTTGAGCTGATTAGATGCTGAAGTGCTCGTTACAATTTCAGCCAATTGACTACAGATGGTTGCTAACATTCAGCTTAAGCTTAAGCTGAAGCTTGTTGCTAACCCCAATTTTTGAATATGCATTGTAAAGATGCTTCTTCACCGTTGATGACGAAATGAATAATCTTTCAGCGATTTCGTCATCCAACAACCCATCAGCGACAAGTGACACCACTTCTTTCTCTCGCAATGTCAGCCCATATTCGTCTTTTATATTTCTAAAAGCCACGTCTCTTTCTGGCGCGCTTCTTAACTGTCCAAGTTTCAAAGCAAGATGAGGTGCAAACAATTCTGCGATTTTTAGGTCATAGTCGCTGAAATCGCCTTCTTCACGTGCTTTAAAAAACGCAAACTGACCAACCATTTTCTCGTGCCATATAAGGTTGATTCTCATGACAAAGAAAACGCCTTGAGGTGCATAGATATCGCGATATAACGGTGATTCGAGACGCTCTTGATCAGTCATGATATCTGAATCTCGACTGACATAAGAATTCGGTTTAAGGTTCATCGAAGCAAGAAACGCTTCACGTTCATACCCATTTTCTTTGAATTCCTTAAGAAACCGTGCTTTCTCGCCCCATTGATACGTTTCGGCAGAATTTGGCACGCCGTCCACATCATCAATCACGGTGAATATTTCTTGCTTACACTTAATGATGCTGCACAACAGGCACTGAGCCGTACGCGCATACGAGTCTAAATCTTCAGTGGTATTGATACGATATATTGCATCTAAAGCAAAGCTGAGTTCTCGCTCTGAAAGACTAGCGCGCATATCGCCCTCACATTCTTTTCCCCATTCAGAGTATATAACGAGAATGACCTCCACTGAAACGCTGAACGAAAAAGGCTGTATTTGGTGCCTAGAATCAGTATTTTTCCTACCGTTTCTACCGTTTTAAGTAAAAAGAATCCGATTAGTCAGCATTGCTAGACACAGCACATCATCAGTAGTCTTGCACCAAGATGGGCTTGTTCAGCAAACGGAAGGCATGCTTGTCGAATTCGATTCCAAACACTGCGCGAACCCATTATTGGTAACCCAATGGTAAGGAGAGAGGATCTATGAAGCGCAGAGGATTAATGTTTACTATTCTGTTCCTATCGGCAATTTGCATTTCCCTCAGCCAATTGAAAGTAGTGCCAATCTTAGGCGTTCTTAGCGCAACTATGGGTATTTCAATTGCCGAGACATCTTGGCTTATGTCAGTTTTCACAATCGCTGGCATTGTATTAGCAATTCCCGGAGGAGCACTTGTTGGAAAACTAGGGCCAAAAAAGCTGATTGTTTGTCTGCTGGTTTGCCTAACCGTAGGCAACGTTATAGGGGGTCTCAGCACATCATATGGCCTTCTGCTTGCAAGTCGAGTAATCGAAGGCATTGCATTTGCAATGGTAACAACCGCAGGTATTGTGCTTATTAATATGTGGTACCCCGATAAGAATACGGGTCTCTTCATTGGTATTTTCACAACCTTCGCTGCCGTTGCATCGGGAATTGCCTTAAACACGGTATTACCCATCACCGAAACCGCTGGCCTTAAAAGCGTCTGGTGGATTGTCGCTGGTTTATCAATTGTTCTAGCTATTCTGTTTGCCGTCATTGTCAAGGAGGCCGCACCCGAAGGTGGACCAGCAGCAGGTCTCGCGCCTGTAAAGCTTTCTGGCGTACTTAGCAATCGCAATATTATTCTTCTGTCGCTGTGCCAGTTTTGCGTAGGATTTGTTTTGTATTTCTTCATGACGAACTATCCGCTGCTCTTTGGCACCGTATATGGCCTTGATCCTGCAACGGCTAATTTCTACACCAGCCTCAATGGTTTGTGGGGTATCCCGTTTTGTATCGTAGGCGGCTTCATCGTTGACCGCTTAGGCCCGAAACGCACACCAGCGCTTATCGCTGTATCATTCGCATGCCTTGGCGTTACATGTCTAGCAATGACCATGCTTGGCGCTCCGACATACATCCTGCACACGTTCTTAGCTGCAGTTTTCCCGGGCCTCATTCTGCCTGCAATCGCATTCCTTGTTCCTCGCGTTGTTAACAACCCAGGCGAAATAGGCTATGGCATGGCTATTGTCAGCATGACGTATAGCTTGGGAATCTTTGTTGGCAATCCTATCGTTATGTATGCCATTGAAGGAACCGCATCATGGGCTATCGGCTCATACATCCTGCTGGCTATCTGCATTATTGGATGCGTTCTAGCTATCGCCTTTATCACTTCAGCCAGGACTAAACTTGCTACACCACCAGCACCCCCAGTTGATTTGCCTCTTGATGA
>JAZQRZ010000215.1:0-22759 GCA_045629845.1 Eggerthellaceae bacterium
AAGTTAAGGTAACCATTCGTGGTGTACCCGACGCTACGGGTATTGCCGCAAAGGTGTTTTCTGCTTTGGCGGGCAACATGGTTAACACCGACATGATTATTCAAAACATTTCGGAAGACGGCATCACCGACATTTCATTCACCTGCCCTGGCGCCGACCTTGATCGCGCCAAGGAAACGCTGAAGCGCGTTGTTCCCGAAATTAAAGCACGCGAAGTGGATATCGATGAATCTATCGCCAAGGTATCGCTGGTAGGTACCGGCATGAAGTCCACGCCGGGCGTTGCTGCTCGCGCGTTCAGCACGCTTGGCAATGCAGGAATCAACATCTTGGCTATTTCCACGTCACCCATCCGTCTGTCGATGGTCGTCGATGCAGGCCAGGCCGCTGAAGCAGTTCGCGAACTGCACACTGCATTTGGCTTAGATTCCGACGAAGTCTTCGAAGAAACCCAGCTTTCGGCTGAAGAAATCGCCGCTAAGATGAACAAAGGCCGCTAAGCTTTTAAGCCTTACTACATAAAGGCGGCGTGCGCTTTGCTCGACGCGTCGTCGCCTCGAACTAACTAGCCCACCAAGTACTGGTGGGCTAGTGGATTTCTCGGCTCCTTTGGCTTTACCTTACCTCGCTTCGCGCGCGCCGCCTTTATGTAAAACACTTACTAAAGCAAACCTTCAAGCTGCAAGTGACGTTCGAGTGCTTCTTCGTGAATACTGAAGCGAAGAGCAGTTTCAGGAGTAATGCGCCCTTCCTTCGTCAGCTTGAACAGGCTTTGATCCATGGTGCGCATACCATCAATAGTACGAGCAGCAATAACCGAATCGATTTGGTGTGTCTTGCGCTCACGAATCAAGTTGCGGATAGCTGGATTACTCTTCATGATTTCAAATACCGGCGTAACCTTGCCATCAACCGTGGGTACTAACTGCTGGCACACGATAGCCTGCAAAACAAGCGATAGCTGAACACGAATCTGGTGCTGCTGAACAGCAGGGAAGGTATCAACGATGCGATCAATCGTGCCCGAAGCACTTGTGGTGTGCAGCGTCGAGAACAACAACTGAGCCATTTCGGCAGCAGTCATAGCAGTTGCCACGGTTTCGGGGTCACGCATTTCACCCAAGAAGATGATATCGGGCGACTGACGCAAAGCGGAACGAAGCGCCTCAGCATATGTTGCAACGTCGGTTGGGACCTCGCGCTGAGTAACAATGCAAGTACCATGGCGATGAACGTACTCGATAGGATCTTCCATTGTAATGATGTGACCGATGCGCTCGTGATTCATTCGATCAAGAATGCACGTAAGCGTGGTTGTTTTACCAGCCCCTGCAGGACCTGTCACCAACACAAGGCCCTTTGTCAGACGCGAAAGCTGCAATATTTCCTCGGGCACCTCGTATTCAACTGGATCAGGCAAACCAAAGGGAATAATGCGAATGATGGCAGCCATTGAACCGCGCTGGCGGAAAACATTTACGCGGAAACGACCAATGCCTGAAATAGCAAACGAAAAGTCTTCGTCATGGTTGATATTGTTTTCCATGACATCAAAGTTGCGATCAGCCAACTCGTAAATCAAGCGCACCGCAGTTTTAGTATCGGATGGCTTCAGTGGCTGATCGCCAATACGCTCAAAGTGCCCACCAACAGCATAGGTTAGCGGCTGGCCCGCGATAACGAAAATATCGGACGCCCTCTCGTCGACCATTTGCTTCAGCAGTGGTTTAACATCTATCATTTCCGCTCTCCTCGTCGCTCGTTCTTTCGATCAACCATTGAAAACAATAACTACGCTACTTCTTTTTAGCTCTTATCCTGCCCACAAACTGCCCGCTGGTGGTTCCTCTTGTTGCACTGAAGTATTCTTCCATCTGTCGATGCGATAGGTCGCATCTTCAAGCACCGATATTTCAACCTTCAACTGGCGCGTGTCCTCGCAAACAAACTCGGCGCTAACGGTATAACCCTTTACACTTGCGGTGCACTCGACTGTCTTGTCGGAAGCATTGCGAGCGTTAGCGCATGCTTTGTTTAGGCTGCCTTCAATTGCGCGAATACCATCGGTAGCATTGCCTCCTTTAGCACGCACATCAGCCAAAGCATCATCAATGCTTGCTAAGAATTCTTGCCCAGCACATTCATTGGCATACATCAGCTGGGTATTAGCAGCTTGCTTTTCAGCAATGGTTGCCGAAGCGTGCGCGGTCGAAACCGCAAGCACAGCAAGTACAGTTAAAGAAATAACCGCAATCAACGTAATAATCGAAATAGGACCAATGCGCACATTGGTGCCGCGTCTTGTTTGAATGTGATATCTCGAGGCAGCCGGCATCATGATGCATCGCTTTCGTACCGAGATGTTGTTAGGTTATATAATGCTTCACCTGTTCCAAGGGAACTGGTGTCGTATACGCTAATGTTCGCTACGTAAAGCGTTCCTGCGTCGTGCACTTCTTTTTCAACATCGCACACAACCAGCATGTCGCCAATCTTAGTGTTACCCTCGACTGTTTCTGGATTAGCCGTAAATTGCTCAGCGACACCAGTGGCAGCAATGGTAGCCGCGTCAAGACTGCGTCCTTCCATACTGGTAATTATCGATGCGGCAAACGTTTTGGTTAAAACCGCAATCGAAATAACCAAAAACAGTAGCAACAGTATTGATTCCACCATAAAAGCGATGGAGGACCAGGAGGTTTTCGCCTTATAAAATATCTTGCGACGTGCATATTCCATACCTATGCTGCACCTCCTTGATAGCTTCGGAGGGCAACGTTCGTTGTTCCTAAATCAGTACGAATAACAAGCAGGTTGCCATTTAGTTCAAAATCAAAAGTCTTTGTGGCAAACAGCTGCTGAGCACGTTCGGGTTTGTATTCCGCATCAGCCAAAGCGTATTCTTGAACAACTTGGCCACGATATTGATAGAAGCGCAATTCATAGACCGACCCATCTTCGGCCTTTTCTACAAGAACCAGCGCAGGCCCTTCGGGTCCTCTTGCTGTTTCAACCGTATCTGCACGATCATTCGCATGAATATTGCTAACCAACAAACCTGCCTGCATGCGAGCATCATTGGTATTAACTTGATTACCAGCAACCGTTCGGTAAGCAGAAACGCCAGCAGCAAGACCTGCCATCATTACAATGAAGAAAACTGCAAGCAAAACTACTGCGAATGCATGCGAGCTTCCGATTTTATCTTCCGGAAGCTTGGATCGCTCAAACGAGGCGACAGCACTGTAGTTAACTTCTGATGCACTCATCGCACAGTCACCACCACTGATGGAAGAACGTTGTCAGCAAACCATTCGTACTTAATAACGTAATCTTCGTGGTTAACAACTAGGCCATACTCTTCTTCAAGATGGCTAAGCGTTGAAGGGTATGAGCCTTCAACTGCGCAACATTGCTTTGCAGCATCAAGCACCGATTCGCGAACAGAAAACACTGACTGCTCGCGCGCCCTTGTCTGAGCAGCATTCACCCCCATAAACACACCAATAATAAGCACCGCAATAACAACAAGAATCACGATGCGCATTATTTTGCGTCGGCGAACAATGGCATATGTTACCTCGTGGTACAAGCGCGCAAGCCTTCCTTAACCAATCGAACCCATGATGCCAATAAGCGGCAGCATGACAGCAATCAGTGTGGCACCAACCGCAATGGTAAGAAACGCAGCCAGAAGCGGTTCGATGCTATCAAGCGCACGATCGATTTGCACAACAGCATCATCGAAGAACAGTGACGACAAATTCGCAAGCGTTTCGTCCTTGTTACCCGAGCGCACACCCACATGCAACATGCGCGCATACAGCGGATCAAACACTTCGAAATCATGAATAACTTGAATCAAACTGCGCGGATTGTTTAGGTCTGACATGTCTGCAGCAGCCTTAATCAACTTTTTGCGCAACTTAACATGATCAACCGTTTGAATGGCGCGAACCATTGCTTCCTCGTCATTAACTCCCGACGCAGTCAAAGTAGCAAGCGCTGCGGTAAAGCGCGAAAGCGCTAACTGATACATAGCCCGCTTAGTCTGCGGAAGAACCTCGAGCAATCGCATTACCCGCTGACGGCCATCTTCTGTAGTTGTAGAAGCCACAAGTAAAAGAGAAATGACGGCAAGAGCAGCCATAACGATGAGAGCCACCCAGCCAATAATGATTGAAATAACAACACTTGAATATGAGCCAGTTGTAAGCGAGCCAGCCATGTTGTTATACACATCAGAAAAGACCGGCAAGATGACGAGAACAGTAAAGCCTAAAATGATGCTCATAATGCAAAGAAGCGCCGCCGGATAGCCAACACTACTGCGCAGCTTTGCAAACAGACGCTCTTCTTCGTCGTAATACACCTCAAGACTGCGAAGCACTTCTTCAAGACGGCCAGCACGTGCGCCAGTGCTTATCATCTCAAGTGCGTAATGCGGAAACGCCTGGGTCTTTTCCATAGCAAGAGCTACTGCTTCTCCTGCAACAATGTGTTCATACACTTCACGGCAGACCGATTGAAAATGCGAGCGCTCACGATTTTCGGAAAGCATAAGAGTTGCTTCGTCAAGCTGAATGCCTGCCCCAATCATCGTGGCAAGGCTTCCACAGAAGGTGCTGAGCGCACTGCTTTCGAGCAGTTTTTGTGCCATTTGTCGTCACCCTTTCGGCGTTTGCGCCAACTACTAAATTATAGTCCTAATACACATACCTATCGACATAACTCGTTCCATCGCCCGTGAACTCATTGCCCCCGGACGAGGCAAAAGTCAGGTCAACACGCGACCACGTGTTGGAGCTGACTGTAAAAATCGCTGTCTTCCACGTACCATCGATGTACACCATGACCCACGAGTGATAAAGATCACCCGGTGAAACATAGCCAGTAATAACTTTGGCCGGAATTCCTTGACTTCGAAGCATGGCAGCACCAAGCGATGCGTAATCAAAACACACCCCTTTCCCCGACGCTAGCGTTTCATCAGGATTGGGAATGTAACCTGTTTTGGATGAAAGCTCGCGCGCTTTTCCACTGTCATAACCCACATGGTTAACGACGAACTCACAAATAGCCTGCACCGCTTCACCTTGATTGCTGACACTTGCCGTCAGTTCATTTGCCTTACTGACACACGCACTTGATTCGTCATAATCACAAAACTGATTAGGAATAAGGAAAGGCGCGAACTCGGATGAAAGTGAAACTTCAGCACTCGCGCTATCAAGTTCGATGTAGTTATTACCCTCGGTGTTTTTCATTATGCGGAACAAGTAGCTGCCATTTCCCATATTGACGGGAAACACTGTGGCGCTGTCATTGTTTGGCAGGTCGTAGTTATAAACCTCATCACCCTTTGCTACCTGAAACTTCAAACGCGATGCATCCGAAGCATGCGCAACAACATAGCCTTCGTTTACGTGACCAGTATCTATTGAAGCTCCACCAGCTGAAACAGTTGGCATGGCAAGCGAAGTTGGTTGATGAAAATCAGCGCCAGTAGGCGCAGATGCAGCACCACCGCCACCACCTGTTCCACCCGAACCACCACAGGCAACAAGCATGGTGACAGCACAAAAGACTAGGGCTGCTAAAAGCGCAGCCTTCAGATGCGCCAAAGACCCCTGTCTCTGCTTTGTCATAGTTCCTAGATTTTACCGCATATAGCTTGCGTTACGCGTTTAGTGCCAAATCGTAAGCTTCGTTACGAGATATCCCGAATTCTTCTTTCAACTGACGCGTAATCTCTTTAGGTCGCATGCCACTTGCTGCCAATTCTTTAGCTCGTTCAGCTGCACTAGCTGTAGCCTGTACCGATTCGGCTTCACGTTCGGCATCGTTTGGGCCATCAATCACAATGACGATTTCGCCCTTCACCGCATCACGCTGAGTAAATTCAGCCATGACTTCTGGTGAAAAACCTCGAACAACTTCCTCATGCAGCTTTGTAAGCTCGCGACAAACCGCAACTTCACGCAGGGGAAAGACCGAAGCGATAGACTCAAGCGCTGAAACTAAGCGATTGGGACTTTCGTAAAAAATAAGCGCCGCTTCCAGCGATTTCAGTTGGTTAAGAAGCGCTGTTCTAGCAGCCTCTTTTCGAGGAAAGAATCCACCAAAGTAAAAGGATTGATCAATACAACCACTTGCAACATATGCAGTTGCAACCGCTGTTGGCCCTGGTAGTACTTCAACTGCAATCCCCGCCGCACGAGCCGTACGCACTAATCGCAGGCCAGGATCAGATACGCCAGGCATTCCAGCATCGGTGCAATACGCAATGTTTTCGCCCGCAATAACGCGCGCAACGATTTCAGCTGCACGTTCGCCAATAACGTTTTCATCAAGGCGTTCGAAATGCTTGCCTTCGATACCCAAAGCCGCAAGTAGTTTGCCTGTTACACGCGTATCTTCAGCGCAAACAACATCCGCCTTTTGCAAAGCTTCAATGGCGCGCGGTGTCATATCCCCTAGGTTTCCCAAAGGAGTCGGGCAAATCGTCAATGTGCCTTGCATGGTCACCTCGTACGTTGACGCAACTTACAGCACCGAGCTTCGTATTACTACGAAGCCGACGCTGCTTGATTAGCCTTTGCTACCGAAATCATAAGCTTAATGCGATTCAGCTGGTTTACTTCACTCGCGCCTGGGTCATAGTCGACAGCCACGATATTGCTCTCGGGGTACTGGCGACGCAATTCCTTAATAACTGCCTTACCCACCACGTGATTCGGCAAGCAGGCGAAAGGCTGCGCGCACACAATATTCGGGGTTCCTGTACGAATCAACTCGACCATTTCAGCTGTTAATAACCAACCCTCACCCATGGAATTGCAAGTCGAAAGAATCTGTTCAGCATATTCACCCAACGTGAAGATGTCAGTCGGCGCTTCGAAACGCTTTGACTTTTCAAGTGCTTGCAGAAGCGGCTTGCGCATAGTGGAAAGCAACTTCAAAATGCCGCGCGCACCAATGGCGCCCTTGGTTGAACGACCAAGCGGATCCTTCTGGAAAATGCGGCCAACAATACCGAACAAGAAGAATTCGATAAGACCTGGCACCACTGCTTCGCAGCCTTCGCGTTCAATCACGTCAACTACCTGGTTGTTAGCCGTGGGATGGAACTTGACCAGGATTTCGCCCACCACGCCAACGCGCGGTTTGGTTCCATCGTCTACCAGGGGCAGTTCATCGAAGTCCTTGATGATAAGCTGAACGGTCTTTGCAAAGCGACGTCGATTTGTACCTTCGTGAATTTCTTTGCGGCACAAATCCATCCAGTAATCGAACAGCTTTTGTGCAGAACCTGGCACTGCTTCATAGGGGCGTGTTCTATACAACGCCATCATAAGCAAGTCGCCATAGCTTAAGGCATAAACCGCCTGCTTAAGCATAGGAAGCGTAACTTCCCAACCAGAATTATGCTCGTCAAGATGACTTTGCAGCGCAAGCGAAATAACTGGGATGTGACCCAAGCCCGCTGCCTTTAAAGCCTTACGGATAAGAGCGATGTAATTCGTCGCACGACAACCGCCGCCCGTTTGAGTAATAAGAACAGCCAAGCGGTCAGTGTCGTAACGACCACTCGTGACCGCTTCCATAATCTGGCCAGTAACCAAAATAGACGGATAGCAAATATCGTTGTTTACATACTTCAAGCCAGCATCAACAGCACCATGATCGACTGCTGGCAGAAGTTCGATGTTGTAACCGAACGAATGGAACACGGGTAACAACAGCTCAAAGTGGTAAGGTGCCATCTGCGGAGCCAGAATGGTGTAGCCCTGGTCGCGCATTTCCTTAGTGAATTCAACACGAGGGAATTCGGTGGAAATCTTTTCTTCAACAGAAGGAACCACGTTGGGTTCTTCTTCAATTGTTGGACCCGCTTCTTCAGCTGGCGAGAAACGCACTTCGGGCAGCTCTTCATTAACCTGGTCGCGCAATGCTGCAAGCAAGCTACGTACGCGAATACGAGCCGCACCCAGGTTTGATACTTCGTCAATCTTAAGAACGGTATACACCTTGCCAGCTGCTTCAAGAATTTCTTGCACCTGGTCAGTCGTTAAAGCGTCAAGACCGCAACCGAAGCTGTTCAGCTGAATCAGGTCAAGGTCTTTGCGCTGAGTAGCAACCTTTGCCGCAGCATACAGACGAGTGTGATACATCCACTGGTCAACCACGCGAATCGGACGCTCTAAAGTACCCAGATGAGCAATGGAGTCTTCGGTGAGTACAGCCAAACCAAAGCCTGTCAGCAATTCGGGAATAGCATGGTTGATTTCTGGGTCGTTATGATAGGGACGACCAGCCAAAACGATGCCATGCGTGCCAGTCTTTTGCATCCAGGCTAGGGTTTCTTCACCCTTAACACGCATGTCGGACTTGAACTTCGCATCTTCATCCCATGCTGCTTCGACCGCTGCATCAATTTCAGACGAAGTGGGGCAAGCTGCATGACGACCAATTACATGCTTAAAGTGGTCAGACAATTCAAAATGCAAGCGCTTCTTTAAGTGTTCCTTCTTGTCGTAAGGCAACCAAGGATTCAGGAAAGCGGGGGCATCGGGATCGCGAAGCTCATCAACATTTAAGCGCAGTGCTTCAGAGTAACTTGCGACGATTGGGCAGTTGTAATGGTTGCCAGCACCTTCATCTTCCTGGCGCTCCCATTTCGCGCAAGGCATCCAAATGAAATCGGGCTTCTTTTCAAGCAGATTCATGATGTGACCATGCGAAAGCTTCGCCGGGTAGCACACCGATTCGGAAGGCATCGATTCGATACCAGCTTCATACGTCTTCTTGGTAGATGGGTCCGAAAGAATAACGCGGAAGCCAAGCTTGGTGAAGAAGGTAAACCAGAACGGGTAGTTTTCATACATGTTCAGTGCACGAGGAATACCAACAGTTCCGCGCGGAGCATCTTCTTCTGCAAGCGGTTCATAATCGAACAGACGATGTGCCTTATAATCAAACAAGTTAGGCACATCAGCCTTTTCATCAACAATACCAGCGCCCTTTTCACAACGATTACCCGTGATAAAGCGACGATTCTTTCCGTCGGGACCTTTACCAAAATCATTAATGGTAAGCAAGCAATGGTTGCTGCACTTTTGACAACGAACCGTACGATGGGTTGGCTGCAGTGCGTCAAGTTCTTCAGCAGAAAGCAAAGTTGTCTTTCCACCAATGAAACGGTCGCGTGCTAAAAGGGCTGCACCGTAAGCACCCATATTGCCCGCAATATTCGGACGCACCGCGTTAACACCAGCAAGCTGTTCAAACGAACGAAGTACTGCATCGTTAAGGAACGTGCCACCCTGCACGATGACATGTTCGCCAACATCGTGCGGGTCACGAATCTTAATAACCTTAAACAAGGCGTTCTTAATAACAGAAAGCGCAAGACCCGCAGCGATATCGCCCACTGTAGCGCCTTCTTTTTGAGCCTGCTTTACGCGGCTGTTCATAAACACCGTGCAGCGACTACCTAAATCAACAGGGTTTTCCGCCTTAATAGCGGTAGCTGCAAATTCGGAAACATCAAGGCTAAGACCACTAGCGAAGCTTTCAATAAAGCTGCCGCAACCCGAACTACAAGCTTCATTCAACATGATGTGATCAATGACGCCATCCTTGACGCGTAAGCACTTCATGTCCTGGCCGCCGATGTCCAAAATGAACTCAACATCAGGCAACATTTCTCGCGCGCCACGCAAGTGAGCAACTGTTTCAATTTCACCAGAGTCAACTTGAAGCGCCTGAAGCAATAAGCCTTCACCGTAGCCCGTAACAGTAGCATGACCAATCGTTACACGAGGTTCTTGCGTCATCGCATCACGCGGCAGTGACTCGTAAAGTTCATGCAACGCAGAGCGCGCACAACCAAGCACGTCACCCTTATTTGATACGTAATGAGTCCACAGAATTTTGCCGTCTTCACTAATAAGAACAGCTTTAAAAGTGGTGGAACCAGCGTCGATTCCTAAAAATGCGTTGCCACTGTATGTAGAAAGGTCAGCAGTTTCAACCTTTTCCGCTTCATGACGACGCTTGAATTCTTCGTATTCTTCTTCATTTGCAAACAGCGGATCAAGACGCGTGACCTCGGAACCCTGAACGTCACCAAGGTTTTTCAGGCGTTCGATAACATCATTAAGCTTTTCCACCGTAACAGTTTCACTTGCAGCGCCCGCTGCTGCACAACCACTAGCAACGAACAAATGCGCATTTTCAGGAACGATGATGTGCTCATCGTCCAACTCAAGCGTTTCGTAGAAACGCTTTCTTAATTCAGGAAGATACTGAAGTGGTCCACCTAAAAATGCAATATGACCACGAATGGGACGACCACAGGCCAAACCTGAAATCGTTTGAGTAACAACCGACTGGAAAATACTGGCAGCAATATCTTCCTTACGGGCGCCTTCATTAAGAAGCGGCTGAACGTCTGTTTTTGCAAATACACCGCAACGGCTAGCAATAGGATAAATAGTAGTGTGATCAGCAGCTAATTCATTCAGACCACCTGCATCGGTATTAAGCAAAGCGGCCATTTGGTCGATAAATGCACCAGTACCACCAGCACAGGTGCCATTCATACGCTGTTCAATAGATTGGCCGAAGTAGATAATCTTCGCGTCTTCGCCACCAAGCTCGATTGCAACATCAGTTTGAGGAATAAAAGTTTCAACTGCTGTTTTACTTGCAATAACTTCTTGGACAAATTCAACGCCAAGCCACTTCGCAAGCAGAAGACCACCCGAACCAGTAATTGCAATGGTCATCAGTGTTTCGCCATAGCCAGCATCAGAAGCTGCCTGCATAACCTGGCCTATTGTGGCACGCACGTCGGAATGATGACGCTCGTAAATCGACCAAACTACCTGGTTCTGCTTATCAAGAATAGCAAGCTTTACTGTGGTTGAACCAACGTCGATACCCGCTCGCAATTCACAACCTTCAGGTGCATACGCTACGCGCTTAACCTGCTCTTCTTCACCGACTACTTCTATATAGTCCTTGCCTTTATATTTCATAGGCTACTCCTAAAGCCTGACCGGCATAACAAGATACAGGTAGTTCTCGTCACCTGCCCCCTTCATAATGCCGGGCTTCAACGACCCCTGAATCTCAAATGACACCTCTGTCGATTCCATGGCAGATAAGCCTTCTACAACGTAGTAGCTATTGAAACCAATCTCGACATCAGCACCTTCGACCTGGGCCTTAACAATTTCTTGTGTCGATCCAACATCTTGGCTGGTAGTCAGCTGGATGGTTTGACTTGCTGCATTAACACTAAAGCGCACCTGTGAACGATTATGCTCGAGCAACGATGCGCGACGCACTGCAGCAAGTAGCGCTGCGCGATCAACTAAGCAGCGCGTTTCATAAGATGATGGAATAAGTTGCTTATAGTTTGGATACTTTCCTTCAATTCGACGATTAACAAACACCGTACCTGCATACGAAACGATGATTTGGTTTTCCGCAAGGGCAAGTGAAATGTTTTCACCAGTCTTTGGAAGACCAGCCAAATCGGCAACAAAACCGCCGGCCAGTACTGCATTAAAGTCTTCCACAGTGGACTGAAGCGGCATTTCTGTGACTGCAAGACGATATGAGTCGGTTGCAACCATCTTGAATAAGCCTTCTTCAACAGCAATAAGTACGCCTGTCAGGATTGCGCGGCTTTCATCTTTGGATACAACGCGACTAACTTTTCGAGCCATAGCTGAAAAAGCTTCGAAAGGCACTTCAATTTGCTGAGAGGTAAGTACCTGTGGAAACGCGGGGAAATCTGAAGCGCTAAAACAACGAATTGAAAAGGACGATGTATCGCATGAAATAACAGCATTTTCTTCCGCAGCCTCGATGTGCACAGCTGCATCAGGAAGGTTTTTCACAATGTCAACGATTAACTTGCCAGGTAAAACTGTTGAGCCTTCTTCTTCAACCAGTGCTGAAGCGGTGTATTGCACCGAAAGTTCGAGGTCAGTTGTTTGGAAAGTAACCTCATCACCATGTGCTTCAACAAAAATACCCGACAAAACAGGTAACGTTGAGCGCGGAGAAACACCTTTTTGGACAATCGAAAGTGCGTTAGACAGCTCAGATTGGTTGATGCTGAATTTCATGACCACCAATTCCTTACTAATTTAATATGTAGTGAATATTCGAGTCATTATACCAGCGGTGCCTTACGTCTTTCATTGTTGACTAAAATCACCAACGCTGAAAAATGTGAAAAACTTCGCAAAGGACACGTTTGTTCGGTAGAAAACTGTGGAAAAGGTGGAAAACTGCCATTTGCCCAGCAATTGATTGTGGAAATCTATTTTCAAAGCCATTTGTCAAGACATTTTTTTAACTTTTTCTTATTCGCTTTCTACCTGCAGACACATTAAGTAAGCAACTAAGACAAGGCTCTGACCTGCTAACTTTTTTCTGAATATCATTAAAAAATATTATCTATTCCTATTTCTGAATAATTCCATCAGGGGTTTTCCATTTGGTAACGAGAACTTTACGGGCATTTTATCGGCATACAGATTTATTTGACATGGTCGCTTAGATTTCAACAATTCGTTCGAGTTTTCAACCTTTCCTTTTCACTTTTTTTCGCGGTTTTCCACTTTTTCTGAATAAAATGGGGAAAACTTTGAAAACACCTCGTCATTACATGTTTCAGTTTCATGCATTTTCTTTCACCTTTTCATAGAAGCGTATATACTTCTTGAAACCATGGGAGAAACACCTTTACAGACCGATTTTGACTATACGTTCGTTTCAACAACGGCGCGCATTGCGTTGTACGACGACTTAAAGTCTGCGCCACGTATTACACGTGTCGATCCCGCTACAACTAATGAGTACATTGAAAAATTGACGACTACTATTTATGAACAGTCAAAATTAGCAGGTGGAAAGCTTCCTTACACGCTTATTCGTGAGGTAACGGAAAATTTCATTCACGCACAATTTCGTGAAATCGTTGTCTCTATTCTTGATGACGGAAATACTATCCGGTTCGCCGACCAGGGCCCAGGAATTCAGGAAAAGGAAAAAGCTCAGCAACCAGGCTTTTCATCAGCAATTGAACCAATGAAAGATTTCATTCGAGGGGTTGGTTCAGGTTTTCCTCTTGTGAAGGATTACCTTGATGACCGTGATGGATCGATAGTTATTGAAGATAACTTAACGACGGGCGCTGTTGTCACAATCAGTTTGGTAAAAAAGCCTGCACAAAAACCTGTGCAACAAGTTTCAACTATGCCTGTACCTTTGCCACATATTCCACTTTCAGATCGTGAAAAAGATTTCATTAAGCTACTTCAGCGTGAAGGTGAACTTGGTGTTACCGAGTTTAAAAACCTTTCTGACACGCCGGTATCAACTGTCTACAACACCTTAAGTAAACTTGAAGAAGCTGGACTTGTTGAAAAGTCTACTGGTAAAAAGCGTGCACTTACTGCTCTTGGTCAACAACTTGCTCCTACCTTGTAATTTCTGAAAAATGTTTACCGTTTTTCACTTTTTTCATCTAAATAATCTGTAATCCACCGCTGTTGGCAACGGGAAATGAAAAGTTTTCCACATTCCCCATGTCATGCGCTATACTTCTTAAACCTTCTCTATGTGGAAAAACGAGGTGGGTTATGAATAGTGAAGAGCTTCGCAGTGCTTGGCAAGGCGTTTGCGACCGAGTTCTTGAATATGATGCAATCGATGCATCGCAGATGAATGCCTTCTTTTCACGTCTTCAACCACAAGCCATGAGCGACGGCTTTATTATGCTGACCGCTGATAATGACTTTATTAAGACATGGATAGAACGTCATTACTCTAACTATATAAAGCAAGCTTTAAACGATATTTACGGTAGCCAATTTACTGTTGCTATCGAAGTTGACATTAATCAGGAAGTACCTGCACCAGCGCCTGTTCCTAAACCTGAACCGGCACCACAATATCAACCAGAGCCGGCACCAGTAATTGAAGACTTTAGTACTAAAGTTACTCCATCTAAGCCAGCTGTTTCTGCACCTATTACCTTTGAAGAACCAGGACGAGAAGAAGTATTTGAGGATAATCAACTCTCTCCTACTTCAACGCTAACCTTCGAAAACTTTGTTATTGGTGAATCTAATCGAATGGCCTATTCAATGGCGGTTTCCGTTGCAGAAGAACCTGGCCGTTCTATGCTTAACCCTCTTTTCATTTATGGAAAGTCAGGATTAGGAAAAACTCACCTGATGCGCGCTATTCAAAACTACGTTACTGAAACACGACCTGATTTAAAAACAGTATATGTTGACTCAGCTGACTTTTTAAGTGGTTACGTCGAAGCAACTGTCGCACATGACAAGGAAAAAGCTAGCTTTAAGAAATTTAAGAATCGTTATCAAGAAGCTGACGTATTACTCATCGACGATATTCAGTTCTTACAAGGTAAAGAACAAACACTTGATATCGTATTCCAAATCTTTAATGCGTTAGTTGATGAAGGACGTCAGGTTGTTCTTTCCGCAGATCGTGCTCCTAAAAACATTACGATGGATGAGCGATATCAAAGTCGTTTTAATAGTGGTGGCACGTTTGATATTCAGCCCCCTGAAATTGAAACGAAGCTTGGCATTATTAAAAGCTTTGTATCTGAATATCGTGCAACAAGCGGCCAAGATAACTTCCGTTTACCAGATGACATTGAACGCTACATTGCAGAAAACTCAAGTTCAAACATTCGCGAACTAAAAAGTGCTGTAACTAAAGTTATTTATGCAATGAACGCTTTCGATAAGCAAGACATTACCACTGAAGAAGTTTCTCGTTTGCTCGAAAACCACTTTTCAGGTGGTGCTATGAAAAAGCTTACTGTTGCTGATATTCAAAAGGAAGTTGAACGTTATTACGACGTTTCCCATTCAGATCTTATCGGCCAGAAGCGTTCACGAAAAATTGTATATGCACGTCAGGTGGCAGTTTATCTAGCACGTAGTATGCTAGATCTTCCTTATAACTATATTGCTAAGACATTTGGTGGGCGCGATCACACTACCATTATGTATTCAGTTACCAACGTAGAAGAGAAAATGAAAGAGAATCGCGAGCTACGTGAGGAACTAGAAAATATTAAAAACCGCATCAAAGAGATGTAAAACAAGGGCCCGCATGAAAGGGCCCTTGTTTTTGTGGAAAACCGGTTCAACAATGTAAGAATACATGTGGGAAAGGGTGGGAAAATTTTTTAAGTTTTTAACCCTTGGGGATTTTGCCCTGAGTTTTCTACATCTTTCGAATCGCTAAAAATGGATTTTTACATGCGGTTTTTTATGTTTTCCCCAAATTAACTGTCTTTATTACTATGACTATCAAAACTTATATATTGAAGAAGGGGAAAAGCTAAATACAGAGTATTGTGGTTTAGACCTTCCGGAAAGCAAGGTTGTAGGAAGGTTTTGAAGATAAAAGTTTTTATTGACGCTATGACGTGCCGTAATATAATCTAACGGTTGCTCTAAAACTGTTCGAAAGGGTTTATATATGAAGCGCACATATCAGCCTAACACTCGTAAGCGCGCTAAGTGCCACGGCTTCCGTGCTCGTATGGCTACCAAGGGTGGTCGTGCTGTGCTCGCTCGTCGTCGCGCTAAGGGGCGCAAGCGCCTTACTGTCTAGTATTGGCCTTGTGGTCGTGAAAACGATCAAATCAAACGCGGATATTAACCTTCTCTTTAATAAAGGGAAACGTGTTAATACGCCCGAGCTAAGCTTAATAGTGTTATGCAATGAAGGACAGCACGACCGCGAAGGTCGTGTTGCTTTTATTGCAGGGAAAAAACTTGGTAACGCTGTATGGCGTAACAAGGCAAAGCGTCGTATGCGGGAAGCGTGCCGTGAAGTTGGTGGCCCGTTTTCCGGATATGACGTTGCTTTTGTAGCACGAAAGAATGTGACAGAACATTCTTATTCCGATATTGTTCTACATTTAAGGAATAGCCTTCAAAAGGCAGGCATGCTATAAAGATGACTAAAGAAGTAGTAAATAAAGAGAGTATCCCCTGTCGAGTAGCAATAGCACTCATTAAGTTCTATCGCTTTGCTATATCGCCTCAGTTTCCTGCTTGTTGTCGTTTTGTTCCAAGCTGTTCTGAATATGGCCTTATGGCCTTTAAACGCTACGGATTTAAAGAAGGACTCAAGCTAACGTGGAAACGTTTTAAAAAATGCCATCCGGGAGGACCTTACGGCTACGACCCTTTGCCGTAAATAAGTCTTCTTTGGAAATAGAGGAAGGAAAGGTATATGTGGGATGGAATATTGGGAATAATTGCGCGAATTGTTGAGCTGTTTTATCAGTTTGCGCAAGACTGGGGTTTAGCAATCATCTTGTTCACGATTGTGTTCAGGTTGCTTATGTTGCCTCTCATGAAGAGTTCGACAAAGTCGAGTGTCATGATGCAGCGCATGCAACCAAAGCTTAAGGAAATCCAAGAGCGTTTTAAAGATGATCCCGTTCGTATGCAGCAAGAGCAACAGCAGATGTATGCGGATGCAAAGTTTAATCCGTTATCTGGTTGTATTCCGATGCTTATTCAGATGCCAATCTTTATTGCACTGTTCCAGGTGCTTCGTAATATTCAGGATTGGTTGCCTCAGTACACATCGTTTACGTTCTATAACATTGTTCCTGACTTGCTGATGACTCCTGCTGAAGCATTTGAAGTCGGTATGGGTGAATTCATTCCTTATCTCATTTTGGTAATTATCTTTGTTGGTGCAACGTTTTTACCTATGCTGTTGCAGCAAAGGAACAATCCTGATTCTTCCCAAAAGAATCAGATGATTATGATGTCTATTATCATGGGTGTCATGATGTTGTTTGTTAGTTGGAGCTCCCCTGCTGGCGTTCTTCTGTTCTGGGGTGTTTCAGGTATTATCGCAACCATCTTCCAGCAGACTTATATGAGCTATTTGAAGAAGAAGCTTGATGCAGAAGATCAAGGTCCCATTGATTTGCAACCGGTTCATGTTGAAGTTGAACGCAAGGTAAAGAAAAAGCGTCCGACTAAGAAAAAGTAATGTTTCACGTGAAACAGAAGTAAATCGCCCATAAATAGTCTTTTACGGATTATTAATTACTAAGGAGCACCTTATGTCTGAGGAAATGGAAGAAATTCAATCCGAGGAATTTGAAGAAGAAACTGAAGAAGAAGTTTTCATTGAAGAGGTTGAAGAAGACGGTTTAACTGATGAACAGCTTGATGAAATTGCAGATACTGCTATTTCTGCTCTTAAAGATGTTCTGAAGTATTTCAATGTTGGTGAAGTTACGATTGATGAATATGAAGGTGATGAAGGGGAATTAATTCTCGACATCACAGGCGATGACTTAGCGGTTCTTATCGGACGTCATGGTAAAACACTTGATGCTTTACAGTTCCTGATTTCTGCTATTACTGTTCGTAAGATTGGTTTCCGCTTCCCAGTTATTATTGACGTGGAAAGCTATAAGAACCGTCAGCGTCAGAAGCTTGAATCGCTTGCTCGTTCTTCTGCAAATAAAGCAGCATCTCAGGGCCGCAGTGTAAAGATGCGTCCTATGACTCCGTACGAGCGTCGTATTATCCACGTTGCTTTACGTGATGATCCACGTGTAAACACTGCATCTGAAGGCGAAGGTGCTGCACGTCATGTGGTTGTTATCCCGGTAAAGTAAACACTCTTTTCAAAGCATTTTTAAAAGGCCTGTATGACACAGGCCTTTTTTATTGTATTTAGAAGAACTAAGTATGATTTAAGGATAAGCGGTTACTAAGGTAAGATAGCTAAAGAAATGGTTCAGAAAAGCAAGGAACCTACTATGACTGTGTTTAACTCCCTTCCTAAAGAGCAACAGGATTTAATTCAGAAGCATTTAGATCTTGTTATTAAAGCGAACGAGAATATTAATCTAACGCGTATTACTTCTACTGAAGAAGCGCATGTGCTTCATATTGAAGATTCGTTAGCTGGTTTAGAAGAGCTTAATAATGCTCCAGAGGGTTTGTATGGGGATATGGGCACAGGTGCTGGTTACCCTGGAATACCACTTGCTATTGCTACAGGACGTGAAACAGTGCTGATTGATGCTCGTAAGAAAAAGATGGATACCGTTTCGGGAATTATTCAAGAGCTAGGATTAAGTAATCAGATTTCGACATATGCTGGCCGAGCTGAACTCCTTGCCAAAACGCAGTCAAAGCGTTATGCAGCTTTGACTGCGCGTGCATTATCTCAGTTGCCAGTACTGATGGAATTAGCAAGCCCCCTTCTGAAACAGAACGGTGTACTCATTTGCTATAAAGCTCAACTTACTGATGCTGAACTTGCCGATGCTAGGCAAGTTCAGCCATTGGTTGGATTAACACTCGAACAGGATCGAGAATTCATGTTGGATGGGGAATACCAAAGGCGAATTCTTACGTTTAGAAAAACAAGTGAACCAAAAGTCTCTCTCCCCCGCCAAGAAGGTCTTGCCCAAAAACATCCTCTATCTGAAAAGTAGTTCATCCATCTTGATCTAAGGCATGCGTAGTTTTCTTTTATCTGAGTACTAAGGTAGTGAAGTTAGTCTTAAGCTAAAGAACTCCCTTGCTCCCAGAAGAGCGGACGTTTTAGTAGAAGTTAATTAAAACGAGGGAATGAAGTGAGGTCTAAGCCAAAGGAGGAGCGAAATCCACTTTCCGCAATTTTGGCGGAAAGTTAGTTCGCGACGACGACGCGTCGAACGTAATTCCCTCTTTTTAATCAACTAGAAAAACTAAAACGAACAGTAGGACACATGAATGTTTCACGTGAAACATCTCTCACAAACTGTATACTGCAGAGGAAGATATAAAGGAGGCTTGTGTGGGTATTTTTGATAGCCTAAGGCGCGACAAAAAGACAAATGTCGACGTCGAGACCGATACGGTCGAGGTAAACGAGGAAAAAACGGAACAATTGGCGAGTTCAGAAGCACCTATCGAAGAAGAACTGCAAGAAGAAGATCTTGTAGAAGAGGAGCTTCCAGTTGAATATGAGAGGCCTGCTTCTCAGCCAGTAAAGACGTATGCAGAGAAGAAACCTGTCGACCATGCTATTGGTACAACAAAGATTATTGCAATCATTAATCAAAAAGGCGGTGTAGGTAAATCTACTACTGCTGTAAATCTTTCTGCTGCGCTTGGTGAGCAAGGAAAGCAAGTTCTTCTTGTAGACCTTGATCCTCAGGGTAATGCAACAAGCGGTCTTGGTATTGATAAGGGTCAGTTGAATAACTGCATCTATGATGTATTACTCAATGATGTACCTATCGAAGAAGCAATTATTCCTGATGTATACGAACGCTTAGATTTAGTTCCTGCAACTATTAATCTTGCTGGCGCAGAAGTTGAACTTGTATCTGAAATGGCTCGCGAGAATCGTTTAAAGGATGCAGTCGGAACTATGAGGGGTCGTTACGATTATGTCTTTATCGATTGTCCCCCTTCACTTGGTTTATTAACAGTAAATGCTCTTGTGGGTGCCGACAAACTAATCATCCCAATTCAGACTGAGTTCTATGCACTCGAAGGTGTGACAAAACTTCTCGAATCGATGAAACGTGTCAAAAGTCGCTTAAATCCATCTCTTGATATCTTCGGTATTCTCTTAACGATGTATGACGGCCGTACAACTCTTTCCCGTCAAGTAGCGGCTGAGGTAAGAAACTATTTTGGCTCGCAGGTTTTTGAAACCATCATTCCTCGTACCGTAAAGCTTTCGGAAGCACCTAGTTACGGTATGCCAATTACTCAATATGATCCATCAGGAAAAGGCGCAGCAGCTTATTCAGACCTTGCAAAGGAAGTGGTGAAACGTGGCTAAAACGCGAAGTGGTTTAGGACGTGGACTTGGTTCGCTGTTAGGAGAAGCGCCCGAAGAACTTACCAAACAGGAACAACCATCTGTCCAACCGGCAGTTCCTCAAGCTCCTGTAGCTCCTCAACCTGTAACTGAGGAAAAGACTGAGGTAATTGAAAAAGCTACCTCAAATGAGAATAAAGATGAAGAGCTGTATTCTAATAAAGAGGATAATGTAACGATTAAAGGTGTAGTTGAGCGTGTAGTTGCTCAACCAGTTACTGAGGAAAAGAAAGAGCAAGCTCCCACTTCAGTTTCCCAGGAACCATCTGCGCCAAAAGAAGGTGAATTAGAAGTCGATATCGACTTAGTACAGCCAAATCCTGATCAGCCACGTACAAGCTTTAAGAAAGAAGATCTTGAAGAGCTCGCAAACTCTATTAAGAAAAATGGTCTTCTTCAGCCGATTCTTGTACGGTCAGTAGGTGATAGCTATCAGATTATTGCTGGTGAACGCCGTTGGCAGGCCTGTAAGAGCATTGGTTTAAAAAAGGTTCCTATTCGTATTAAAGACGTCGATGACGATGAAACCATTGTTCTTGCTATGGTTGAAAACATCCAGCGTAGCGACCTTAACCCTATTGAAGAGGCATATGGTTATCGCCGCATGATGGAACGTGGAAAGATGACTCAGTCTGAAGTTGCTCAGGCAGTTTCTAAGGGTCGCTCAACCATTGCAAATGCCTTACGTCTTCTTGAATTGCCCGAAGATGCCCAACAACTTCTGTTTGAAGAGAAAATCACAGCAGGTCATGCGCGTGCAATTCTTTCGATTCCAACGAAGGAAGGGCGCCGTAAGCTTACTGATAAGTTGGTAGAAGGCAATCTTTCTGTACGTGAGGCAGAATCACTTGCTCGTTCACTTTCGGGTGAAAAGAAGGAGTCAACCACACCGCGTACTCCTCAGCCGAAGTCTTATAAGACTGCAGCGCGTACATTAAGTGACACTCTGAATACTGTCGTTAAGATTAAGAGTGCTGGCGGAAAGAATAAGATCGAAATCGAATTCAAGGACGAAACTGATCTCGAGCGTTTGTTCCGCATCATTACAAACAACTAGTTTTAGAGCACAAAAAAGTGAAAGTCCTCTAAGGAAAACCTTAGAGGACTTTTTTATTTGCGAGTTGTCCGCAGGCTCCTGCGATATCAGAACCACGCGATTGTCGGACACTTGCGGGAATCCCCGCAGATTCTAACCGTTCTTTCCAATAGTGCAATTCTGTTGAAGCAACTGGCTTAATTGGGGAGTCGTCAATTTCGTTTAATGGAATTAGATTGACGTGACAGAGAAGACGATTGCAATAAGTAATTAGCTCATTCAAATCTTCTTCCGAATCGTTTTGATCTTTCATCAATGCGTATTCGAAACTGAAACGCCTTCCGGTTTTTTGAGCGTATGAATCTAGTGCCTGACGCAAGGCTCCAAGACGCTGATTTTTTACAGCAGGCATTAAAACGTCGCGCACTTCTTGCCTTGCGGCATGAAGAGAAATAGCTAATGTAAATTGTTCAGGTTCTTCAGCGAAGTGATTAATTCCATTAATGAGGCCACAAGTCGAAACAGTAATGTGGCGCGCACCAATATTAAGAAGCTTCTTATGATTAAGAATGCGAAGCGCTCCTAATACTGCATCGTAGTTTGCAAAGGGTTCGCCCTGCCCCATAACTACAACGTTGGTGACACGCGAACCAAAATCTTTTTGGACGGTAATTACTTGATCAACTATTTCGCCAACAAGCAGATTTCGATTAAGGCCTTGTTTTCCAGTTGCGCAGAAGCTGCATGCCATAGCGCAGCCAGCCTGGCTTGAGCAACAAACAGTCAGACGTCCATCAGAGGAGGGAAGCCCAACTGTTTCAACAATGGTCCCGTCATCAAATTGAAGCAAGTATTTTCTTGAGCCATCGATAGAAGTTTGGCATTCAATTATTTTGGGAACCGTTAGTGGATTCGAAGATGAAAGTTGCTCACGCATAGCTTTGGGAAGGTTGCTCATTTCTTCGTAAGAGGAAATCTCTTTTACGTAGAGCCAATCGAGTACCTGCCAAGCCCGAAACTTTGGAAGCCCTGCATCCGCGAGAAGCTGCTCAACTTCTTCGATTGTGTATGTTTTGATTGGTGTTGTCATAGGTTAAGTATAGCAAGTGTTTCACGTGAAACATTCACTCGTTCTACTGTTATCTTTGGTCTTGTAGGGACCAGGGAAGGCTTACTTGATTGGAAGATTAGCAGTTGAAAAGTTCAATTGAATAGTGATACACAGAACATATGTTCGTTTTAGCAAGTAAAGCGTTTTACTTGCTTTTGCGCACCCTGTGCAGCCTTAGATGCAAGTTTTAAAAGCAAGAAAACAATTCTAAGTAGTATTCATCCTGTTTGATCTCACTTCATGTGCGAGGGTTTCTAATAAGAGGAGCGCTGTGAGAGTGAAGTGAGGTCTGAGCTAAAAGAGTACTTCGCTCCCAGGTGTGCGAAGCTTTAAGTAATAGTGAAGGAGAACTAACCAAACTATCTGAGGCTGTGACGAGCGAAACACTTCGCCCCCAGGTGCGCGAAGTATTCTAGTAAAGGGAAGGCTGAGGGGGTGGAGTGAGGTCTAAGCCAAAGGAGCCGAGAAACCCATTTTTGCCGGGGTTAGGCAAAAGTTAGTTCGAGGCGACGACGCGTCGAACGTAACCCCTTCAGCCTTCCCTTTACTAGGAAACGAACAGTAGGATACATGATTGTTTCACGTGAAACATTCATGCGTCTATCCCTCGCCATGGTATATACTGTTCCAGTCTCATCAAGCCGAAAGGAAATCACTATGAGCGCCTTAGTTCC
>JAZQRZ010000216.1:0-9425 GCA_045629845.1 Eggerthellaceae bacterium
CACTTCTGCGACGTCGACGTTGATTCAGTTCTTTCATGCGTTGATGCGCCCAGCATCTATGAAGTGCCACTTGACCTGTACAAGCAAGGCTTCGATGTTAAGGTGCTTCATCGCTTGAAGCTGCCTGAATGCGAGCTTTCTCGCGTACCAATGGCTGACTATGTCGAAACTGCAGCCAACTGCGAAGGCGCTGTTGATATTGCTGTTGTTGGTAAGTACACCAGTCTGCCCGACGCCTATCTGTCGGTTATCGAAGCGCTACACCATGCAGGTGTCGCCAACAACGTAAACACCAAGATTCACCTGATTAATGGCGAAGATCTTACCCATGCAAACGCTGCGGACATACTTGGTAACATGGATGGCATTTTGGTTCCTGGTGGTTTCGGACAGCGCGCCTTTGAAGGCAAAATCGAAGCCGCACGTTATGCTCGCGAAAACAAGATTCCGTTCCTTGGCATTTGTCTTGGCTTGCAAGCGGCCGTCTGCGAATTCGCACGCAATGTTGCAGGGCTTTCTGGTGCAACATCTGCCGAATTTTCCGATGAGGGTACGTTAGTTACCGACGACGATACAACACCTTTCGTCATTGACCTTATGCCCGAACAGGAAGATGTCGAAGATAAGGGCGGCACCATGCGTTTAGGCGCTTACCCTTGCAAGATTTCGCCTGACACACTTGCCTATAAGGCTTATGCTTCCGAACTCATTTACGAGCGTCATCGTCATCGCTACGAAGTCAACAATGTATATCGCGAGCAGCTAGCTGAAAGCGGTCTGGTTATTTCAGGTCTTTCCCCTGATGGTCGTTTAACCGAAATGATTGAACTGACAGATCATCCTTGGTATGTCGCCACGCAGGCACACCCAGAATTTAAGAGTCGTCCGCTTAAACCGCATCCGCTGTTCCGCGATTTCGTTGCTGCAGCCAAAAGCGTAAAGTAGTACATGAAATAAGACAAAAATAATCAAGGGCTTGCATCCGTTGACTTGTATCGGCGCACCACTAGCAAGAAAGGCACTTAAGAGAAACTCTTAAGTGCCTTTCTTTTACAATTCTATGCTTCGCCAATTACGAGCGTGGCTCATGCGAGCTTTCTTTTGCACGACGATTCAATCGAACAATCTCGGGAATGATGAAGGCGCCAGTCGTCAAAACCGACAAAACATCAGCAGTCGGGTATGTAAAGCAAACTGCCTGCAATGCCGTTACATCAAGGAAGCCTGGCAGATACATCGGCAACAACAGCAACAACGGAATTAAGAATAATACCTGACGCGTAAGGCTAAGCAAGCTAGCCTTCATCGGCTGACCAGTTGACTGGAAGTAGTTCGAGCTCATCATCTGGAAGCCAACAAGCGGGAACACCATGGTCATAACCTGCAAGGCGTAAATGCAGAACTGTTCAAGATCGCCATCGACACCAAACATCTTCACGATTGGACCTGGTATTACATGTATCAAAATGAAGAACGTTGTAATGATAGCCGTGGCAAATACCACGCCTAACCAGTACGACCTCAAAACGCGCTTCCACTTACGTGCGCCATAGTTGTAGCCAATAAGCGTTTGCGCCCCCATAAGCACACCAATAGCTGGCATAAAAGCAAAACCGTTCACGCGGCTAGCTACACCAATAGCAGCCATAGCGCCCGTAGAACCAATGGGATCAAGTGCGCCGTAGTAGGCAAGTGTTTGGTTCAAAATCACGTTGATAATAGCGTTTGCCACCTGCATGATAAATGAGGCAACACCAAGCGAAAGGATGGTTCCCCACAAGCGAAAATCAGGAGCCATGCGCGAAAGCTTCAGATGGAATGGTGCGTCCTTGCCCTTAGCTAAATACCACATTACAGGAATGCCACCCACACCTTGACCGATAATAGTTGCATAAGCCGAGCCTGCAACACCAAGGCCCAAAAGCATAACCAGTACATAATTCATAGCAATACAAACCAGCGTACCTAAAACACTAGTTCCTAAAGCCAACATCGGCTTGCCTTCAGTGCGTAAGAAGTTATTGGCACCCATGCCTACGCATTGGAAGATAAAGCCAATCATGAGAATCTGGATAAACAGCTTTGACTGATCATACAGTTCGGGTGTCGTGCCCACCAATGCAAGAATGGGATCAATAAGAACAATACCTGCAACCGCAATAATAAGCGAGATTACAATGAGTAAAAGTACGGTGTTGCCCAGCGTTCGTTCAACTTTATCAAGCTTGTCCTCGCCAAGCTGAATTGCAGCTAAAGCATTACCGCCCTGCCCAGCAAGTGCTGACAAACCCATTAAGAGAATCATGACAGGGAAAGCAAGCTGCGTAACTGCAATACCCGAATCCCCCACCGCTTGGCCCAAGAAAATAGAGTCAACAATGTTATAAAGCGCATTAAAGGTCATCATAATGACCGCGGGAATTGAAAACTCAAGCAGCAGTTTAAAAATACTGTGGGTACCCAAACGGTCAGTTGATAACGCCTTGCGCTCGGTTTCTTCCGAAATGTGTTCTTCCATGTCTTCTGCCTCTTAACGCTCTTATTCTTCTCAAAGTTTTCGCGTAATGATACAACTCACAGAAAAGACCCAACAAAATGAACACCTATATGTGACGCAATCACATCATTTCAAATCATCTGCCTGCCAAGACCAATTGCCCCCGGCAATGCCCGGAACATTCATGCGCGCTTCATCGCCCAAGCCAAGCAAATCCTGAAGCGCCACAATACGAACCCTAGCCTTATTCGAAACAACTTTTTCAAGCAATATCGTACTTATTTGTTGAGCATCTTCTTGACCATAACGACTTCGCGCAAAGCCAAGCAAAGTCTGATTGTCATGCGTACCAGTGTAGACAACTTTATTAGGTCTCGGCTCGTATGAAACCAAAGGGTCACTATCGGCAAATTGAATGATATCCATGCCTAAAAAGCCGCAATCAGCCACGAGACCTCGCACGCGCGGAGTAAGAAGACCCAAATCTTCTGCAATAACAGGCAACCTGCCTAACTTTTCGTAAGCCAGGCTGAAGAACTCAAAACCTGGCCCCAGGCGATACGAACCTGCTACAGCCTTTTTGCCAACTGGAATCGAGAAGTAGCGCGAAAAACCAATGAAGTGATCGAGGCGCACGTAATCGTACAAATCGAAGGCACGTTGCAAGCGACGAAGCCACCAAGAATACCCCTGGTCACGAGCATAATCCCAATCATAAACAGGGTTGCCCCATATTTGTCCTTCAGCAGCGAAAGCATCAGGCGGACAGCCAGCAACTACCTGAGGCGTACCATCGTCCCCAAGCTGGAATAGCAAAGGATTTGCCCACACATCAGCACTGTCGGCACTTACATACAGCGGCATGTCGCCGATAAGAGCAATGCCCTTCTGATGTGCATAATCACGCACAGCGCACCCCTGCTGCTGGAATGCAAACTGCAAATGGCGATAGAATTCCGCTGCAGCCGAAAGCTGTTTATCAGCTGCGATAAGCGTTGCGTCGTAACTACGATAGTTATGAGGCCACTCCTGCCACGTTGTTCCTTCGCCGAACTTATCACGAAGAGCCATAAAGCTAACGTATGGTTCAAGCCAATCAGCTTCGCATTCGCAAAACACTTGGTATGCATCGGGATTAGCTTGCACTGCCTGGTCACCCGCCGAACCTTGACCCTGTTCAAGTAACAATGAGTTACCAGCAAAGGCGCTAATACCTGCATAAGGGCTTCCAAATTCATCAGTGGGATTAACGGGTAATACCTGCCAGTAGCAAACGCCTTGGTCTGCCAACCAATCTATGAACTCAAAAGCCGGTTTTCCTAGCGTGCCAAGATAATCGCCGTCTGTTGGCAAACTAGTAATGTGCGCAAGGATGCCCATACCTTTTTCTAAGGGCAAAGCAAAGCGATTATGCGCATGGAAATGCAATATCGCTGAACCTAATTGCCCAAGGAACACACGAACAAACTGCTGAGCTTCCGGAAACTCGCTACGCATTCTTTCGGCATCGCAATCATCAAGATCAGCTAATCCAAGAACAGGAACACCATAGCCCGTAACAAGTTCTGAAGCCTCTTCACCTACCATTGGCACTAAAACATGGTACGAATCGTAAGGCGATGCGTTAAAGAGTGCGCATGTCATAGCACCGCTTTTGGCTTGACGCCAAAAACCAAAAGTGTCGTTATTGACCGCAAACCAAACAAATTTCGATTCCGCGCGAGCCTTTTCATACGCCTGCGTCATGTTAAATACTTCAGGCGTATGAGTTTCTGAAGCCGCATCAACATCCCAGGGTGTAGATGTGGCACATAAAGCAAACGGATAGTTCTCAAGCAAAGAAGCAATCAGCTCTTCCTTGTTCGAACGGAACGACTGATCGGGCAATATCATTGCCAATGGAGCATGCCAAGCAGGAGCATCAACAGCACAATCAAACACTGCAAGGCAAAAACTAGGCGGCAGCCAACCTACCAGTTGACCTTCGCCACCCAAGCAACGATTATGCGCACCGTAATGCCACACAAAGCCTTCCGCATCGGTAATTGCAAACTGGTACCACACCACACCAGCAGCAAAAGGAGTAAAGCACACATGAAAGCGTTCAAAACCAGCGGGCACTGCCTCCTGAGAACAAGCCTGCATGTCGTAGAGCTGTTCCCCTACACCATCAACCCAGGTGCGCAACCGCACAACAATATCGGACGCATCAGCTACATCAAGATACAAATCAACCGACGAACCCAACGGCACGGCACCATAAGGCGTGCGATAAGCATGATCACGCGTGTTGTGAATAACTCTCACGCTTTAACCCCCAACAGCAACAGCTAATTAGAAGCCAAGATTGTCGTTAACCAAGATGACGTGAATACGGCCCTCGTGACGCGAAAAGCGCGTGATAAGGAACTGGCAACAAATCGTATCGATTGACTTGCAATCAGCACATGCCCCCGTTTTCGAGCACGGAGTAGAAAGACCAAAACGCTGCGCATTAATAGGGGCTGCAACGTTGCGAGCACGCTTCATTGCGCCATCAAGGTCGTCACAAATCTTGTTCATACCAACAATGAAAACAACTTTCCTGGGACCTTGAGCAATGCACGACACACGATTAGCATTGCCGTCGATGTTCACGATGATGCCATCTTCAGTCATCGCATTTGCACTAGCTAAGAACACGTCAGCATCGTATGCAGCCAGCATGGCTTCACGCGGATCAGCGATTTCCATACGGTTGATGAAGTTATAGGAACCTTCCTTCAAAGCACCGATAAGCCCGATTTCAATAGCGCTCATGCAGCCACCCATCGTTACCGAACTTCCCTCGGGAATAATTTCAAGCGCTTTAGCAACTGCCTCTTCTTTGGTGGCAGCATAATAGCCTGTCATATTGCGCGAGGTTAATCCCTTAATAACCTTTTGCGCCAGAAGCTCATTACGCCTAACAATGTTTGCATCCATTCTGATCCCTTTCTCTTAAAACCCCTTGGTAATACATGCTTTAAAAGCGACAGAACTAAGCGGGAATAAACCCACTTAATACACAACGGGCCCCACACCCATTGCGCGGCGGTACCTAAATTGCAAACGATAAACCATCGGCAGCTGGCGCCACACGGCCGTCATACTGCGCAACGTAATCTTCAAGCTGCTCAAGTGTTATTGGTTCGCTATAGTGCATGCACAAATGCGTTAGATAAATCTTTCCCGCATCTAATGCTAAACCTTCTTCGATGCACTCCTGAATGCTGTGATGACTTTGCGGGAAACCGTTATCTTTCCAGTACGTTGCATCCATTGCCAATACATCGACACCCTGTACGCGCTCGGCGGTTTCGGGCGGCAATTTTCCCGTATCACTGGCATAAAACAGTCGAGTTTCTTCTGTTTCGATTAAGTAGCCATAGGTACCAGGCGCATGCGTTACAGGAAGTGGCGTGTACGTAACGCCATCAAGTTTAAGCTGCTCGTAAGGTTCTAACTCAACCCTCGCCAAGCAGTACAGTAGATATTCGAATTCCTTTGCAATGCTTTCTAAAGTGTAAGCACTACCAAAGGTAGGAAGAGGCTTCTTGGTCAGCAATTGCACCATGTATTCAAGTTCGCCTAAGCCACCAACATGGTCATAGTGCCAATGCGTGTACAAAAGGTTATCGACCGAACGAACGCCTTCACGATTGAAATAGTGCCGAATGTCGGGCGGAGTATCGATTATCGTGCGTTCAGCACCTGTAATCATGATGCCACAATCACCACGCTGCGCACGAGGATTACGTCGCGCTTCTTCGCATGCGGGGCAATCGCAGAAAAAGGCTGGAACCCCACAACCGGCCCCGGTACCCATAAAGGTGAACGTATGATTCTTCACCATCGCTCCCATCTTTTGTTTATCAAGATGATTCTAACTGAACATATTCGTAAACGATACAAGGACCTTCTTGCGCAAACCCTAAGAACGGGCGAAAATGTGACAAAGGGTCTGATCCCTTGTCACATTTAGAAGCGAGGGCAACAATGACAGACGAAAAGCAGCAGCCTCAAGAAGGCGAACAAACGCAGCAAAATCAGCAGAATGTGCCACCGCAAGAAAAGATTAGTTACACCAGACCTGATGGTGTAGAAATCGAAGTTCCTATTTATCGTGCGGGTATGCCCGAAGTGTTTGTTGCATTGCAACCGCCAACTGCTCAGCCCTACATCATGGCAGCGCGTGATATGCCACCTCAGCAGATTGTCGACTTCTTTATCCCTCACGTAGAAGAAGTTGAAGAACTTCGCACCGATATGCTGAAACGCTTTTCGAAAACATCGTCGGATAAATGCCGCTATATGACTGGTGACGTTGCCTACGTTATGGGTCGCCCCTTCCAGCTGCGTGTTTATCCGCTAGGTAAAGCCAACATGAAAAAGGCTGCACGTGGACGCGCTACAGCCAAGTATTCGCTTAACCCTGCCGTTAGCCTAATTACCTTGTATGTTGTTCATCCTCGTAATTTCGACGAAGCTAAGCTTGCGTTTAATAGCTACGCAGAAGGCGTAATACTGCGTAACGCAACGGGTTTGGTTAATGATTTTGCCAATATTCTTATGCCTGGCACCAAGCCACCTACGGTTCGCATGCGCGCCATGCGTGACCGCTGGTCAAGCGATGAAGCAGGGGCGCTGTGGCTTTCAACAGACCTTATTCCCTACCCACCCGATTGCTTGGTGCTTACCATTTGGCGCGAACTGGAAAAGAAGGCGGTTATTCCAGAGAATCTGGTTCAAGAACACTTCGAGCGCGTACTTCCTGGGTGGCGTGCCGCCCAGAAGATGCTAACTGAACGCGCAAAACCGTATTCAAATCAGTAACTGCATTCGCTGACTAAAACCACCACTATTAAGAGCGAGTAAACTCACCTATTTTTTGAACACTTTACCGTGTTAAAGCGTTCAAATAGGTTATGATACGCCCGCGTAATCATGTAACCGAAGTAGTACGCGCTTCGGGCATTCATGAAAGGTGTACCACATGGGGAGTAACAAGGATGTATTAACGTTGCCTCATGATCAACTCGAAGCTATACAGCTCGAGGGGATCAAGAAAACGGTCGTCAACTGCTACGAAAACATTCCGTTTTACAAGCAGAGCTTTGACGCTGCAGGCTTTGACCCGCATTCCATTACGTCGTTTGACGACCTGGCTAATGCTCCGTTTACCACCAAGCAAGATTTGCGCGACAACTATCCATACGGCATGCTGGCTGTTCCCTTGAAGGATGTGCGCGAGATTCACATGTCTTCAGGTACGACGGGCATCGCCACCGTTGGCGCCTATACCGAGCACGACCTTGAAATCTGGGGTGATTGCTTTGCTCGTGGCGTCTTCTATTCCGATGGCGGCGAAGATGATGTTATGCATGTTTGCTATGGCTATGGTCTGTTTACTGGCGGCCTTGGCGCCCACTACGGCGGTGTAGCTGCAGGCTGCACAACCATTCCCATGAGTGCTGGCAATACCGAACGTCAGATTCGCGTGTTGCGCGAAATGGGCTCGACCATCCTGTGCTGCACCCCAAGCTATGCAATGCACATTGCAGACACTGCTATTTCCATGGGTCTTGACCCTGCAAAAGACTTCCACCTGCGCGCAGGTATTCATGGCGCCGAAGCATTCAGCGACAACTTCCGCGCAGATCTTGAAAAGAAATTTGGCTACAAGGTGCTTGATGTGTACGGCCTGACCGAAACCATGGGCCCTGGCGTTGCTATCGAATGTCTTGAACAAAATGGTTTGCACTTGGCCGAAGATCACTTCTTCGCAGAAATCATCGATCCCGAAACAGGTAAGGTTCTGCCCGATGGCGAATGGGGCGAACTGGTTATCACCACTATCGACCGCGAAGCTTCGCCAGTAGTTCGCTATCGCACGCGCGACATCACGCGTATCATTCCTGGCGAATGCGCATGTGGTCGCACTCATCGTCGTATTGACCGCCTGCATGGTCGCACCGACGACATGCTAATCATCCGCGGTGTCAACGTGTTCCCATCACAGATCGAAGACGTCATGAAGACGGTACCCGAACTTTCAAGCTGGTACCAAGTCGAACTGACTACTGTTTCGCATCTCGACCGCGTTACCCTCAAGGTCGAACTGGAACAAGGCTTCGACTTCGACGAAATTGCCGCTATCGAACGCCTGCAGAAGCAGGTAGAATCCAAACTGAAGGCTGCACTTTCGGTTGGTATTAAGGTTAAGATTGTTGAACCGAAATCAATTCCGCGTTCTGAAGGCAAAGCAAAGCGTGTTATCGATCTTCGCGAAGGAAATGAATAAGAGTGCCTGCACGCTTATTCATTTAGATAGGAGCAATCATGATTGATCAGATTACCGTTTTTCTGGAGAACTCCGAGGGTCGCCTGGCTGCCCTGTGTCGTACGTTAGCAGACGCAAAGGTTGATATGTCGGCACTTACCATTGCTGACACAACCGATTATGGTGTAGTTCGCATTATCTGCGACAACCCTTCTCGTGCACTTGAAGTTCTGAACGAGGCCGACTATCGCGCTGTAGCCACCAAGGTTTCCGCAATCCAGGTCCCCAATCGTCCAGGTGGTCTGGCTGAACTTCTGGAAACGCTTGATGCTATCAACTTGAACATCGAATACGGCTACTGCTTCTCGATTAACGGAGAAACCGCAGTTGACGTATTGAAGATTCGCGGTGAAGCTCAGGCAGCCGATGCTGCTAAAGCAATCGAAGACGCAGGCTTCAAGTTGCTTACGCAAGAAGACTTGGTCTAAGCCTTCTCAAGGTTAAAACGAAAGCGGGGCGAGGAAATCCTCGACCCGCTTTTTCATGCTTTTGGCAAGACGGGTTGCTAGCGAGCCACCTAAGATTAGTTACCTGCAGCGCGAGCAGCCTGATATTCGTCAACAAGCT
>JAZQRZ010000217.1:0-4723 GCA_045629845.1 Eggerthellaceae bacterium
CGTCGCGCTATCAACGTTAGTATGCATGCGGTTGCGGCGGTCGGGGCGCTTGCCTTGGGTGTGATGGCGGCGGGCAAGGTAGTTCCGTATGTTGGGACTGCTCAGACAATTGGCGAACAGGGCAACTCGGGTACATCAAGAAACGGCGTAGGGGCTGGCAGCAGTGCGCAAGGTGGCTTTTCAGGTGACGAGGCGCTTCAGGGTAAAGAGCGTAAGCGAAGAGGTAGCCGCTCTGACGGTTCTGCTAGTTCTGTCAGTGATGGCAATCAGCAAAGTGTTCCCTCGCAGGGTTCTGGTTCCAGTGGTTCAACAGGAGGCTCGAGTGGTGCGATAGGTATCTGCACGCTTTGCCGCAAGCGGTGTTCCCTGAGTGCGCCACAATGCGACAAGCCCTATTTGGAGGGGTTGCTTTAAGGTCGCAATCTGCAAGTTGGTGGTTTGTGCTGTCTATTCTTCAGGTTGGAAGGTGTCGCGGTCGGGTGCAAATGATTGCATGGCAGCGATGGTGCGCTGCATCAGTTCGTCAAGTTCCCAGCCGCACAGCTGGGCACCTTCGCGGATGACATCGCGTGAGCAGCCAGCGGCAAAGCTTTTGTCTTTGAACTTCTTTTTTAGAGACTTTAGCGGCAAATCCATTACGCTTTTGGATGGGCGCATGCGTATTGCAGCACCGATAAGTCCAGTTAGTTCATCGACGGCGAACAGCACCTTTTCCATGAATAGTTCGGGGCTTGGGCAGCCTTCCGCAGCGAAGTTATGCGACTGAATAGCGTGTACCAGTTCGTCGGTACCGCCTGCTTCCCGAAGCATCGGTTCAGCTTTCAGGGTGTGTACTTCCAGCTGAGGGTATTCTTCCCAGTCAAGATCGTGAAGCAAGCCAACAATACCCCAGAACTCTTCATTTTCTGAATCAAACTCGTGGGCGAAATAGCGCATCGTCATTTCGAGCGTTGTGGCATGTTCGATGTGGAACGGTTCTTTGTTGTGTTGCTCAAGCAGCGCGAATGCATCTTCACGTGTGATTCCAGCTTCTAGCTTCGCCATATGCTTCCTTTCGAATCTTTTCGCGCTAGCATATCGTATCCATAGTAACTTTGCGACAGCCTATGGTTGCGTGGTGTATAGGAATTGGTGCAATGGGAGTGACTCCTTGCTTGCCGCAATAGTCCTTCTTGTGTCAGCACTGCTAGACACGATTCTATTTCTATGATACGGCTCGTAAATAAGTGTCAGTAAGGCAACAAAACAGGCCTCTCACCTCGGCAAACGCTTCTCCATGTTAGAATTTCAGATTGGTGTACCTTGCAGTCTATCAGACGGAGAATGCCATGAATACTAAGCGCTCCGCACGTCTTTTTATGGGTATGTTTGCCCTTGTTTTGTTTGCTCTGATACAGCCTGCTGCACTGAATTATGCGTATGCTGATTCCAATAACCTTACTGCTGGCACTATTGCTGATGTTGAGCAAGTTATTTCAAGGACTATTGGATTTACCGAGCGCACGATTCCTGAAGCGGTTGATTTCCACGAGGCTTTTGGCGTGCATTATGGATACCCTGTTTACAACGAAAACTTTGATAGGAAGCTTGCTGCATTAGACGGCGAAATTGATGTTGAAGCCGAAAAGGCCGCCGTGCGCGAAGAAAATGAAGCTCTCCTTGATTACACATCTATCGATAAAGATGGCAACCTGTACAAAAATGGGGTCAGGAAAACGCCAACCGATGATGGCAAGACTATTACTCAGTTGGTGCGACACACTACTGGTGTCAAAAACTATGGTTCAGCTATTCCCGATAATGCAGTTGCGACAACCAAGCAGCTTTCGATGCGTTTGGTGCGCTACGGCAACGTTGTGACCGGCTTATATGCCCCTCCCGGCGAAGTGGTAAAAATTACGATTAAGTCATCGACAAGTAGTAAGCCTGTCCAAGATTTGGGACTAAAGGTTCTTATTGGTAACTATGGCGGCAATGCCGAGCAAGTGATTATTCCGGCGACGCGTGAGTATATGCGCATGCCTATGATGAATGCCACCTTGGCTCTTGATGGCGAAGGGGGCGTGAACTACGTTGGCTCTCCGTTTGGTGGAGCTATTCTTATTTATTCCAACGGGCTTGGTGGAACAACTCTTGATATAGAAATCGAAGGCGCAGTAGAAATGCCCACGTATTTCTTTGGCTATACTTCTGACGAAGAGTTGCAGCGTCAGTTAACCGAAACGCCGGGTCCTTATTTTGCATTTAGTACCCCTCGTGGCTTGCGTGCTGTTGGCCCAACAACTTTGCTCAAGGGCAAGACGGTTGAAGAAATTAAGCGCGTTATGGATTTCTGGGACAAGGCCATTGGATTATCGTTCCAGTTCGAAGCAGGTAGTTTCGACAGTACTAACCCCAATAACAACTACATGGTGGAAATGTTCGAGCCTTATATTCCTGCAGGTTCGGCGGTTAACATGGGTAATTACTGTATTTGTCCTGTCAATTGGGGTGAAAGTTTTCTTAGTGCTGATGGGCTTATAAAGTCAGGAGCTTGGGGTCCAATTCATGAGATAAATCATTCCTTTCCCTGGGGTGGTGCCGTAGATGGCATGACCGAGATATCAAACAACGTTATTAATGCACTGACCTATCAGCTTTATACGAATATCGCTGCTAATCGAAGCGAGCCAACGCAGCAAAACAACCCTAGTTCGGGTGGTCTTGATAGCTGGAATTGGGTTTCTGATCTATACACTACGGTTGAGCGTCTGCGTGTGAATGTTGGCCCTGATTACATTTATCCTGTCTACAACCTGCAGGTCTATGTTCCACTTCAGCATATGTGGGGCGCCGATACATTCTTAGAAGCCGTGCATCTGTATCACGAAAATGGCGGTAAGTACAATAGAAAGCTGTCGGGCAATGTTTTGTATACGAATTCGAATGTGTGGATGTATGCCGCTAGCTTGGCGACGGGCTACAACATGGGCTACTACATGCGCGATGTACAAGGATTCCCTGAATATGCCACTGAAGATACTGAAAAAAGCGACTACATCACTACTGATGTTCGAGAGCAGCTGACAGGTCCTTTGTACATTCCCAGTGGCTGTTTGTATGCCAGTGGAGTTGTGTATGATCCTGTGGCAGATGGCGCTTCGGCCGCACTGTGTTCTGTTGTTGAAGGGCTAGGTGTCCAGGCTGCTGACGCTTTTGTTGAAGGAAAAGACGTCGTGGAATTGGGCCGTTCCTTCCGCATTCCTTACGGCGAAACGAAAAGGCTGAACTTCCATCGCTCGGTCGATGGGGGTTATGTCTCAGTCGCAAAAGACGAAACAGTCGAACTTGTGGGTTATACCCAGCCGCTTCATGGCACGCTTCAACCGACTGATGACGCGTTTATTTTGAATTACATTCCATCTGATAGCGTGCTTGAAGATAGCTTCTATATCACCTTCAAGCTTACGGTGACGCAGGGTCCATACACTTGGGAAACGCAAAACGTTACGTTCAAGATTTCTCTTCTGCAAGAAACCAGCGGTTTTACTGCTACATCGTATGCTTGGACTAATCCTAGCGGCGTTTCTGACGACAAGATTGTTGAATATGCTGTTGCAAATGGGGTTTTCGACAACGGCCCCGTAACCACTGCGTCTACGTCGGTAGCAGGCTTTAATTCTTCTGCGGCATATACGCTAACCGTGGCCGAAGGAAAGGTGTATCTGCACCAGACGGGCGCTGTTGATTTGCGTGTACGTGGGCGCAATATGTTTAACGCTTGCGTTGGGGCCAGTCCCGAAAGCATCCCTTCTGTTAGCGACGCTCAGGTAAAGCGTAGGATGCGCACGTGGAGTAACGATTCTGCGTACGATACAACAACCGATTCGGTTCTTATCAGGGCGTATGTAATCCCTGAAGGTGAAAGCGCTCCCGAGGATACGTCATCGTATGGGGTCGTCATTCATGAGGGTGACCCCTTGTATGTTCGTGCTTACGTGTATTCCAATAATGAAACCGGGCGTTTCCGTATTGGTTATGCCGACACAGAAGGCGTCATGCGTGAATTCGCTGATGGTGATGTGTTTAAGATGACCGCGAGTGAAGAAAACTTAACGCCGTCAATTACTTCATACGTTACAGAAAAGCTTTATTCGTATAAGAGTCCGGCTGAGCAAACAACTGAAATAGATGGCGAGCTGAATATCGTGGGCGAGCCGCTTACAGTTGTGCGCACATGGGATCTGACGAAGAATACGCAGCTAGCTTATCGCGACTATGCCGAGAAACTAAGCAAGAATCCTTCTTCTATGGTCGACGACATTGATACGAAAGATCCTGCGTGGAATTTGCGTACGCAGTACCACACCTACATTTCGAATGATGGGCCTTATGCAGCCGAATTTGTTTTTGAATTGAACGAGGAATCAACCTTCAATATGGTCCGCTTTATGGGACACAACAACATGGCTTCGCTTGGCACCCAGGCGGGCAAGATTAAAGATTACGAGATTTATGTAGCTGGTGAAGATCAGTACGAGGCTTTACTTGCTGCAGATGTTGATAGTTCGATGCTTGTTGCTAAGGGCACGCTAGGAACAGCAAACAATTATGGTGATTTCAATCGCATCAACTTCGATAGAACAGCAACGGGGAAGTACGTTCGTGTGGTGGCGCGAAGCCAGTATCCGCGCGGTAGTCAGTATTACTACGCTATAACCGATTTCCGCGTTTGTATGATGGA
>JAZQRZ010000218.1:0-2210 GCA_045629845.1 Eggerthellaceae bacterium
CTCACCCGTTCGCCACTTTATATCCGCCCGAAGGCGGTTTAATCGTTCGACTTGCATGTGTTAGGCACGCCGCCAGCGTTCATCCTGAGCCAGGATCGAACTCTCCGTTCGAAAAAAGCTCTTTCAAAACAAAAGTAAAAAAGTGTTGCCCGAATCATTGATTGACAAAAGGATTCTTGTCTTTTGACAAGATCTTCGAAATTCGATTCTTCGTCTGTTCCAGTATCCGGTTTTCAAGGTGCTTACCTGCCCGTTTGTGCAGGTCAGCGATGAGTTTTGTTTTCATCGCTGTGCCGTCTCCCGTAGAAGCGGCAAGTAAATATATTACCCACCTGAGGGTGCTTGGTCAAGGAAAAGTTTCGAAATGTAAGCTTCTCCACATTCCCAACAAAACCGCTGATGAGGTTTCGTGAAGCACCACAAGATGATGAGGAGCGCCTATTCTGAACCACAAAATGCAACTTGTAAAGACTCTTGCAAAAGGATCACATTGTTGCCGAAAAGTTCATTGACTTGCTTTACCCGCCTCAACGACTGCAAACCATAAAAAAGAAGGGAGGAACCCAGTTCCTCCCTTCTGTATATCTGTCTATATATCCTTCTGTATATATGTCTATATATATTAGATAAGTTTGGCGAACTTACGCTTACCTACTTGAATGGTTGCGCCCTGCAGGATAGCGGGGTCGACATTGTAGGACTTAGGCGCCACTGCTTCGCCGTTAATCTTGACGCCACCGCCATCGATAAGACGACGTGCTTCGCCCGCGCTTTGAGCCAAGCCAGCATCCGCCAAAAGCTTAGCCAGATAAACCTTACCTTCGTCGTTTGGCGTAAGGTCAGCAGCAAACTCGGGGATATCATCGGGAATCTCGTGCTGCTTGAACACCAGATCGAACTGCTCTTCAGCTGCCACTGCAGCATCTTCGCCGTGGTAAGCAGCAACGATGTTGCGAGCGAGCTGGCGCTTAACCTTGTTAGGATGCAGCTCATCGGCTGCCAAGCCCTTTTCGATTTCATCGATTTCATTAACTGGCAGCGTAGATGCCAAGCGGAAGTACTTAATCATAAGCTCGTCCGGGATGGACATGACCTTACCGAACATATCAGCCGGTTCATCAGTGACGCCAATATAGTTACCGTAGCTCTTCGACATCTTCTGTACGCCATCGGTGCCTTCGAGCAACGGAAGCGTTAAGCAGACCTGCGGTTCCATGTCTTTCTTTTCCATGAGCTCGCGGCCAGCAAGCAGGTTGAACAGCTGGTCGGAACCGCCCAGTTCGACGTCGGCCTTGATAACAACCGAATCGTATGCCTGCATGATGGGATACAGGAATTCATGCACGCTAATAGGCTGATTGTTGGTGTAACGGTTGTGGAAGTCGTCGCGCTCAAGAATACGAGCCACCGTGAACTTGCTTGCCAGACCAAGCATATCTTCAAGATTGAGCGGCATAAGCCATTCAGAGTTGTAGACCAGCGTGGTCTTTTCAGGATCGAGCACCTTGAAAGCCTGGTCGACATACGTCTGAGCATTGTGCTTAATCTGTTCGGTCGTCAGCTGAGGACGAGTAGAATTGCGGCCAGAAGGGTCGCCAATAAGAGCCGTGCCATCACCAATAATAAGGGTGACCTGATGGCCCAGATCCTGGAACTGGCGAAGCTTGCGCAAAGGTACTGCGTGGCCAATATGAATATCGGGAGCCGTAGGGTCGACACCCAGCTTAATGTTCAACGGTTTGCCACGCTTGAGTTTTTCCAGCAATGCACTTTCGGGCACAATGCGGTCGACACCGCTGGCAATGATATGAAGTTGCTCTTCGGCAGAAAGCATGTGTAAGCCTTTCTATATATAGATACGTAATGCGAGATTCTAACATTGAAACGAATGATATGCGCAACAATCAGTAGGAACAGTAACGTTCCTCCGCATTGAAGTACCGTTCGCGCTGATAAGCCAAGCGCACGCTGGTCAAGAAGCGCAAAGCTTAGGGTGAAGGCGATTCAGCCGAAGGGGATGTTTCGGAACTGCCTTGCGAACCACCGCCCTGCTGTTGCTGCGACGCTGGGTCGGGGCCTTGCGACACGACTACATTCACAATGCCGCTGCCCGGGTCGAAAGACATAGACACCACTGCACCATTCGGATACTGATCCGAGAAGGTATACGAGATGTGCATCTCGTAATTGGTGTACATGCCCATAACGTC
>JAZQRZ010000219.1:0-2526 GCA_045629845.1 Eggerthellaceae bacterium
AGGCACTTCGAATCGCGCCGAATCTGCCGAATCGTTTGGAAGCGTTGGTGACATCCATCAGTCGCAGGCCAGTGCTCAAAGCGATGCTCAGAGTAGCGCTCAAAGCACCTCGCAGGGCAACCCCGGCACGGTCGACTTATCAACCGATGAGGGCATTAAGCGAAAGATTGCCTCGATGACGCTGGAGCAAAAGGTTGCGCAGCTGTTCATCGTGCGACCAGGCGTGATGGATGATTTGTCTGACGAAGGAATTGATCCGCTTACTCAATATCCCATGTGCGGTTTTCTGTATATGAGCAATGACCTCGAAAGTCCCAGCAAGACGCGCGGAGCGCTGGCTTACACACAGCAACGTTCGCTCGAGGCGATTGGGATTCCTGTTTTTCTTTGTGTCGATGAAGAAGGTGGCACGGTTTCTCGCGTTGCTGACAACGAAGCATTCGGCGTTGCAAACGTAGGGGACATGGCGGCGATTGGTGCGACGGGCGATGTCGAGGCTGCACGTAATGCTGCTTCAACTATTGCAGCATATCTGATTGACCTGGGGTTTAACGTAGACTTTGCTCCCGTTGCCGACCTGGCTTCTGGTGACGATTCGATGGCTTTGCGCTCGTTTGGAAACGACCCCAATTTGGCCTCGAGCATGGTTGCAGCGCAGGTTGAAAGCTATTTGGGCTCGGGAATCCTGTGTTCGGTGAAGCATTTTCCTGGCATTGGTGGCATCGAGGAAGACTCGCACGAGGTCAGCATCTTTAGCCATCTTTCGATGGATGAATTCAAAGCCAGCGCGTTGCTGCCCTTCAAAGCTGGTATTGATGCAGGGGCTCCGTTCGTCATGATTGGTCATCTAAGCACGCCCGAGGCAACAGGCGACGACACGCCTGCCTCGCTTTCGCGCGCATGGATAACTGATGTCTTGCGTAATGAAATGGGCTACAACGGTGTTGTTCTCACTGATTCTCTGGGAATGGGCGCGGTATGTGAGCGCTATTCGCAATACAACCTGGGCGCCTTGTGTCTTGAAGCGGGCGCTGATGTTTTGCTTAATCCAGCTGATTTTTCGGCAATGTATCAGGGCGTTCTTGATGCAGTTGAGCGCGGCGAATTAAGCGAAGCGCGCATCGATGAGTCTCTTGCGCGCGTGCTTCGCGTTAAACAGCGCTTGTTATGAAGCGTGCTACATAATAAAAAACAGGCGCCGTAATCAGCGCCTGTTGCATTTTCTGGAGCGGGTGACGGGACTCCATTTCGCTTCGCGAAATATCAGCTTCGCGCTAAAGCGCTACGCCCGTCGGCCTACAAAATCCCCACTGGGCATTTTGCTTTACGCCCACCCACCTCATCGGTTCGAGTCCCTAAACGTTGCTGCCATATAACAAAACAGGCGCCGGAATCAGCGCCTGTTGCATTTTCTGGAGCGGGTGACGGGACTCGAACCCGCGAATACCAGCTTGGGAAGCTGGGGCCTTACCACTTGGCGACACCCGCATTGCGAATGCAATAACACCCGCATAGCGAACGTAATAATAGCGTTCTTTCTGCGAAGTTGCACGGATATGTGACGAATTGTAAAAATATTCCTTGCATGCGCTGTGGGGCTGGGTTATTATGGCTTTCGCTCGTTTGACGAGCCACGCGGGCGTGGCGGAATTGGCAGACGCGCTAGCTTCAGGTGCTAGTGGGGGTTACCCCCGTGGAGGTTCAAGTCCTCTCGCCCGCACCATTTGAATTGAAAGGCCGTTCATCCGAGCGGCCTTTTTCTTTAACATGGCAACGATTAAGTCCATATTGTTTTTACAAGCTGAAGGTTCAAGAATGACATACGCAGCTTACATATTTGATCTTGACGGCACACTGCTCGACACGTTGCCAGACTTGGTGCGTCTAACCAACATGGTGCTGGAACATCACGAATGGCCGCCGCATACGCGCGATGAAATCCTGAGCTATGTTGGCGATGGCGGCCGCGCGCTTTTGCGCCGTGCAGCGCCAAGCGATGCGTCGGAAGCAGATATTGATAGTGCTTTCGAAGTGTGGCAATCGCTGTATCCCACCTATGGTCACGAGCTGACTCAGCCTTACGAAGGTATGGTTGAAGTGCTTGCGCAGCTTAAGAGTCAGGGTGCAAAACTTGGTGTTCTCTCCAATAAATTTGATGCAGCTGTTAAGGAAGTTATCGCGAGTCATTTTCCTGATACCTTCGATGTTGCGCGTGGTGAATGCGCTGAAATTCCGCGCAAGCCCGACCCGCGCGGCTTGCAGCACATGCTGAATCAGTTGGGTGTTCAGCCTCAGCAAGTTGCTTATGTGGGCGACTCGGGCACTGATATGCAGGTTGCTCAGGCGGTTGGCGCGTTTCCTATCGGCGTAACCTGGGGGTATCGCCCTGTCGACGAATTGCTTGCTGCTGGTGCTCAACAAATTATCGGCACCCCGCACGAGCTTCTGAAATAGCGCAACAAAGGCCCTGGCGCCCGTTGTGTTTTCTTTGGCGTATCATTATTGCGTGCAAAAGCATGCGTGAAA
>JAZQRZ010000220.1:0-4062 GCA_045629845.1 Eggerthellaceae bacterium
TCGAGCGCAATTGGCTTTGTGTATGACGCGACTGGGCGTTTCGATATTTCGTTTTTTGCAGGCGTAGGCATTATTGCTGTTTGCCTCATCCTAGTAACAATTGCTTATACCCAGAAGAAGAAAATGTTTGCTCTCTGGGAAGACTGATAAGGACTTTTGTCGTTGCAGTCTAAGAAGAAAAGGAAGTCAAATAATGGCTGATTATCAAGAATTTCTCGATGGTATAGACCGTAAGGCCTATCACGAAGGTGAATGGCAGTGGGAAGAGGATGGCTATACCGTCACTCGTACGTATCATTATTCACCCCCTGGGTGTCATACATCTTGCGGCATTTTGCTGTACGTTAAGGATGGAAAAGTAGTTCGTGTAGAAGGCGATCCTCTTGATCCATGTACGAATGGCAAGTTATGCATTAAGTGCTTGACTCTTGATGAATCACTTAATAGTCCTGATCGCTTGAAATATCCCATGAAACGCGCTGGTGAGCGCGGTGAAAATAAATGGGAGCGAATTTCTTGGGATGAGGCATATGACATCATCGAAGAACGAGTGAAAGACATTTGGGAAACTGACGGTGGTAACGCTATTGTCTGCGTCCACGGTACGGGTCGCAATATTAATTGGCAGGTACCGTTTTTTGGGCAGGCTGGCCTTAAGACTCCCAATATTTCAACGTTTGGTTTCACGGGTTTCTCGTGCTACATGCCACGTATTTGTGGTTCCATTGCTCCGTTCGGTGACTTTCCTATTGTGGATGCTTCCCAGACGCATCCTGATCGCTACAACAATCCCGAGTGGGTTCCGCCTGAGGTTTTGGTTGTATGGGGCAATGAGCCACTTGCGTCGAACGCTGATGGCTACATCGGACATTGGCTTGTTCAATGTGTTCAGATGGGCACCAAGATTATTTCTATTGACCCTCGCTTGACCTGGTGGGGTGCTCGTGCGGATTATTGGTTGCAGTTGCGTCCTGGTACCGATGCTGCTCTTGCCTGTGCGTGGATTAATGTCATCATCAATGAAGGTCTTTATGACGCTGATTATGTCGACCGTTGGTGCTCTGGTTTTGAAGAGCTGAGAGATTCTGTTCAGGAAACCACACCCGAATGGGCTGCTCCTATTTGTGATCTTGATCCAGAGCTTATTCGTGAATCAGCACGTTGTTATGCAGCTGCAAAACCTGGCGCAATTCAATGGGGTCTCGCTTTCGATCAACAGCGTTCGGCTATGGCTTTAACGCTTGCAGGCTGCGATTTAATGGCGCTGTGCGGCAATGTCGACGTTCCAGGCGGCGATATTCTTGTCCACAATGCGTATGAAATCAACGCCGGTTATGCTTCTGGCGAAGATTTGACTCCGTATGAATGGCGCTTGAAGAAGCTTAATAATAATTATGCGCTTGAAATTGAAGGCGGCGACTTTATTGCGCATGCTAGTTCCGATGGGCTGCTGCAAGCTATCGAAACCGACTTCCCCTATCCCATTAAGATGATGTGGATTCAGTCGTCTAATACCCTTTCTTGTCCTAGTCAGGACGCCCCGCGCGTTATGGCTGCCATGAAGCGTATTCCTTTCATTGTGAATGCTGATCCTTATATCACGCCCACTTCTGTGGCGTTGGCTGACATTATTTTGCCAGTTGCTATGAGTGCTGAGCGTAATTCTGCTCGTACCTGGTGGTCGCCTTGCCGTGCAATGGTGGCAGTAACCAGTTATTACGAAGCAAAGTCAGATGAGCAGATTATTCTTGAATTAGGCAAGCGCCTAGCCCCTGAGGTATTTGGTCGCTGGGAGACCGATATCGATTGGTTGAACTGGTATTTACATGATGGTACGGGTTCGTTTTCAGCTACAACAGAAGCTACTGATCAAGGTGGCGCTCGTAACTCGGGTAAAACTCTGTTTGAGCCCGACTGGGAAGATTTGGTTAAAGACCCCAGCATGCTTGGCCATTCTTACGATGAATTTAATGGGACTTACAATAAAGCAGCAAAGGGCATGTTCCGTCCTGATGGGTCGGTTGGCTATGGTACGCCTTCAGGTCGTCTTGAACTTGCACCGATGCTGTTTAATTATTGGGGGCTTCGTACTACGCCATTCCATACCGAACCACCTGAAGGCCCCATTACTACTCCAGAGCTAATGGAAGAGTATCCGCTTATCTTGACCTGTGGTGGCCGTTCGTTTGAGTTTTTCCATTCAGAACATCGCCAACTACCAACTATGCGCGAATTGCATCCGCAGCCTCTTGTAATGATTAATCCAGTTACTGCAGAGAAATATGGCATTTCTGAAGGTCAGTGGGTCTGGATTGAAAACGACATGGGTCGTTTTAAGCAGGTGGCAAAAATTACGCCTCAGGTTAACAAAAAGACTGTTCATGCTGAGCATGGGTGGTGGTTCCCGGAAACAGAAGGTGCTGCACCGTTTTTGTTTGGCACATTTGAGTCGAATCCAAATAATTGCACCAAGGCTTATACGACTGGTCAAGGTGGCATAGGCGCACCTATCAAGGCGATGATTTGCAAGATTTACCCTGTTCAAGAAGGCGATGAAATGCCCTTCGAAACTGTTGCACGCAACGGAAACTTCGATTGGTATAAGCGAGTTGATTCGCCTCGTCAGCCCGAGATTGATGCCTATCACAAGGCCATTGCTGAAGGTAAGGAATATGATCCAATGACTAATGAGGTCACCAATCCCGCGACTGGTGAAACAGTGAATTTGAAGACGCTTGTTAAAGCGTAAAGTTCTGTACATGAGTTATCGCATTAATTGATGCTTGATAGCTCATACTAAAAAGCAGGAGGTTTTAGTCATGTATACGTTTCGTCAAAACTCGCAGGTTATCTTAGATGGTGGGCAGCCTGATTTCTATGGCGACATCATGGATGCCATGGCAATTTGTCCCGATCCTATTTTTCTTCGTGACTTATGTCCTCAGGATGGCGAACTTCACCAGGACTCATGGGGTACAACAAAGAAATGGGCTCCAGGGGAGCCCGGTGAAACGCCTGTCACTACTGACGAGAACAAGGTAATCAAGGATATTGAAGACTGGAAGGATTACGTTGCTGTTCCGCCAGTTGATAATCTTGATTGGTCTATGGCTGAAGCTTTTGCAAAGAGCGTAAACCGCGATGAGAAGTGGGTATGTTACTTTTCAACTACGGGCTTATTTGAGCGCTCACATTTTCTTATGGGCATGGAAGATGCCATGTGCAACTACCTGCTTTATCCCGAAGAAATGGTTGAGCTTCTAACCGTAATAAAGGATTGGAAGATTGAATGCATCCGCCAAGCGCATGAGCATTTGAATCCTGATGCTATTTTTTATCAGGACGATTGGGGTTCCAAACAAAATTTGTTCTTACCACCCGATGTTTGGCGCGAGATTATCAAGCCGCTGCAACAAGAGATTTCTGACGTTATTCACGAGTGTGGCATGCTGTATGTTCATCATTCCGATTGCTATTGCGCTCAGATTGTTGAGGATATGGTTGATATCGGCATTGACGTCTGGCAAGGTGTGATACCTGAAAACCCCATCGAAGAAATTAAAGAGCGCACACAAGGAAAGCTTGCTATGCAGGGAGGTATTGATACACCCGCTTATGACAACAGTATGGCAACCGAAGAAAGTATTCGTGCGGGTGTACGAGCTGATCTGGATCGCTGCCTTCCTGGTGGACGCTTCTTTGTCGGTTGTCCAGGTGGTCGTGCATTTAACGAGTGGAATAACGGAATTCTTCAAGACGAATTACGCCGCTACGGTCGTCAGTGGGCGGTTGATCACCCAGTAGGTGATGTTCGCGAAGGTTTTGATATGGACGAATATCTAGCCATGTTTGGCGATAAGGTAATTATTCCTTCAGATAACGCTGCTTAGGATTGTTTGGGTTCTTATTTAGCTTAGGGCCTGCGCGGAGAATACTCTGCGCAGGCTTTTATCTATCGTCTGATTTTCTGTGCGGCTGCAACTGCCTGCTTGCCGTAGCGTTGTTCCGCAGCGTCTTCTAAAAGCTTAAGGAAGCGCTTTGCGATTCGGGATAGTCGAACTT
>JAZQRZ010000221.1:0-7154 GCA_045629845.1 Eggerthellaceae bacterium
GGCTTCACATCAGAAAACACTGCAGCCGTTATTCCATGTGTTAGCAAATCTTGAACAAAAGAAGGAATAACCCCGCGCCGCACAAAGCCTTCAGTGGTTACCACCATAACGCAGCGAATATCTTGATCTCGCAGTAACTGAGTTACGTCATAGAGCGAACCTGGACCTACGAGAAGCTCAGGCAACATGCGAAGCTGAACCTTCTGAAACCGTGCTGTTGTTGCTTGCCGTACTCTTGTCAACGCTTCGAACATGGTTCCCCCGTTCTTGCATGCACAATAGAAAAAGGCCTTCGATATGTTTGTTCATTTTCTCATTATTTACGAAATGTAGAAAGACCAAGATACGAAGGTACAATGACGCCAAAACCGTTCGCGAGAAAGAGAAGCGATGGGGAAAATTGGAAAACGCATTGCTATCGTGTTTGCAATTCTGGTTGTCGTATTCTTTGTGGCTTCTTTTGCAATTGATCGCGTGATGCTTAATCAAACTTACGAGCGCATGCCTGCCGATGACCCGTCATTCATGCCAACCGAGTCGTATATGAGCGAATATGAAAGCACGCCAGTTGAATTTCAGTTAAACGGACAAACGCTTCGCGGCTACATCTACAAAGCAGACAACCCTAAAGCATTCATCATTTTCCGTCATGGCATTTATTCACAGCATTGCGATTACCTGGCGCTTATTTCCGCCATGGTCGACCGTGGTTATACCGTATTTGCTTATGACGCTCTTGGATGTGGTATCAGCGACGGAAACAACGTCATTGGCATGGCGCAAAGTCCCGTTGATGTTTCAGCAGCTGTAAACTACGTGCGCGAAAACAACCTGTCAGGCAATATGCCTTTGATTCTGTGGGGGCACAGCTGGGGTGGCTATGGTGTTGCAGGCGCGCTGGATTTGGTTCCTGATGTCGACGCATGCGTCTCTATGTCAGGATTCAACGAACCTGTTGGTGTAATCATGGACTGGGCAAAGCGCATAATGGGACCGATTGGCGCTACACAGTACCCCACTATCTGGCTGAACAATAAGCTAGACCTTGGAGTGAATTCTGACCGCACCGCACTTGACGGCATTAATAAAACCGAAGCGCCCGTTCTTATTGTTCATGGTACTGAAGACGCCGTGGTTGGTTACGACACTTCAGGCATCATTGCGCAACGCGAACGCATTACCAATCCCGGCGTCGAATACCTTATCTTTGACGAAAAAGACCACAACGGTCACAACAACTATTTCTACTCAGATGAAGCCAACAGCTACCTTGAAGAAACGCGAACAAAGCTGGCGGAATTAGAAGAACAATACCCCAATGGTATTCCCGATGATGTCATGGATGAATTCATGGCCAACTACGACCAGCATCGTGGCAATATTGCCAACCCTGAACTGATTGACACAATCGATGCATTCCTTACCAAAGCTATTGGAGGTTCCAACATGGATGTTCATTCCAGCAGCGAATACGGTGCACTGCGAGAAGCAAGGTATAGCAATTCTGGCAATATGCTTGGCAATCTGTATTCAGTTGAAGCCAAATATGGCGAAGGCGACACCATTATGGTAGTTGTTAAAACAGCCGAAATGCATAGCGACCCAACGCGCGTAAGCGAATACCGCGTGGCCAATGATCTGCTAACTCAAATCGATACCATTGTCGATAGCGCAAACATGAAGGAATGGGGCGAACTTCCTCTCAGTAAATATATTGCCCTCGATGCATCTACAATTTCACTTTCGCTTGAATACAAAAATGCAGACCCAAACGAACCATATCCCCTTTGGCTTTCTGTGTCGGAAACCTACGAACTACCCGATGGTGGCTTTGAGGCTATGAAAGCAATACACGAACTTATGCTGAAATATGCTGCCGAAGGCGAGCTTATTCGCGAATACGATGAGCCTGTCGAATACTAATACTTGGGCAAGCTAAGGCTTGTCTTAATGTGTTAGTATTCGGTCGCTTGATTTGTTGTTGTGTAAGGAAGCGCACTGTTCATGGAATTCTTAATTGTCTGCCCGTTGGCTTTTATTGCGGGCTTCGTGGATTCCATCGCGGGTGGTGGCGGCCTGATTTCCTTACCAGCATTTATCTTTGCTGGACTTCCCGTTCATCAAGCAATTGGTACAAATAAGTTGTCTTCAACAATGGGGACAACAATCGCAACAATTCGCTACGCCATTAACGGCTACATGGTAAAGACTTTCGTGATTGTAGGCGTAATCTGCGGTCTTCTTGGTTCATGGGGTGGCAGTAATTTAGCGCTTTTGGCCAGTGATGAGGTTTTGAAGACCATTATGCTGATAGCGCTGCCTTTTATTGCCTTTTTCGTTTTGAAAACGAAAAACTTGGATGCATTTTCTCATGATCCACTGCCAAAGAAAAAAGGGCTTGTTATTACGGCGATTATCGCGCTGATAATTGGTGTGTACGACGGCTTTTATGGTCCGGGCACAGGAACTTTTCTTATGTTGCTTCTACCAGCGTTAGCTCATCAGGATGTGCGTACAGCAGCTGGTACCACAAAAGCTATTAATCTGTCGACCAATGTTGCAGCACTTGTCGTGTTCTTTGTTAACGGTGCCGTGCTGTTGCCGCTTGGCCTTGCGGCGGGCTTGTTTAATATTGTTGGTAACTATATCGGTTCGGGCAAGTTCACTAAGGCGGGTGCTTCCATTGTTCGCCCCATCATGTTAGTTGTCCTTGTCCTGTTTGCTGCTAAACTCGTATTTGACCTGATTGGCTAATGTGAAAAAGGGACAGTCCCTTTGTCACATTTTTGGGAAGGATACGTATGAAAGCGCTTGTTATTGGCGATGAAAAACGCGTCGCAAAATTCTTACCTGATTTGCCCATTGTGAAACAAACAGACCTAGTAGTGGTGCCGCGCGGTACATCCGATGACAGCATCACAGCTCAGGTAAGCGATGTTGATTTCATCATTGCCGATGCGGTAAGTCCTGTTAGCGCTGCACTTATGGATGCGTATCCCAATCTAAAACTTATTCATTCCGAAGGCGTTGCTTTCAATGCTATTGATGTTGCCGCAGCACGCGAACGTGGCATCGTGGTGTGCAACAATGCAGGCGTCAATGCTGGCGCCGTTGCCGAACAAGCGGTGCTACTTATGTTGGCATGCCTTCGTCATGTTGTTGAAGGCGATGCAGCCGTGCGTTCAGGCAAGCAGATCCAAATGAAAGAACGTCTTATGGTCGAAGGCCTTCGCGAACTGGGCGATTGCAAAGTAGGCCTGGTGGGTCTTGGCGCCATTGCGGTTGAAACGCTGAAGCGCTTGCAGGCTTTTGGTTGCGAGGTAGTGTATTGGAATCATCGCCGTCGTTCGGAAGAGCGTGAAACTGAACTTGGCGTTAGCTATCTTCCACTTGAAGAGCTGGCGCGTACGTGCGATATCGTTAGCATTCATGTGCCAGTAACGCCCGAAACCGAAAACATGGTCGATGCAGCATTTTTGGCTTCTATGAAGCAAGATGCCATTTTGATTAATACAGCCCGCGGCGAAATCGTAGACCAGGTCGCTTTAGCTCGAGCACTTGAAGAGGGAACAATTGGCGCTGCTGGCCTTGATACGCTTTCGCCCGAACCAGTGCCAGTTGATCACCCGCTGGCAATGCTAACTGGTGATGCTGCACATCGCTTGGTTCTGTCGCCGCACATTGGCGGCGTAACTGAAGGCATGTTCCGCCGCGCTTGGACAACCATCTGGCAAAACATTGCTCGCGTTACCAACAACGAAACGCCTATCAATGTCGTTTCATAAGTAAGGGCGAGCCTTAACTCGCCCTTACAGCATCTAACCCTTAACGGTTGTCGTTAATGATTCGCACGATGACATCGTGGAGTAATTCCACTTTGTAGTCGCCCACGATAGGTTCGAGATGCGAATCTCCAACACCTGAATCGTCAGTCAGGAACACGTACGTTGAATCGGTCATAATTGCCAGCGCGCGTCCAAACAACTCGGTCGTACGATCCGCATTTGAAGCAACTACTGGCACCAAACGAATGCCACGTTCAGCCGCACTAGCAACCGCTTCGTCGATAACAGCATCAGTACCATCATGTGGCGGTGCGTCGAAGATCAGGAAGGCAACTTTGTTGCAATCGCTACGCCATGCACCGTTGTTTGTAATCGTCTCTGCCAGAACATCAGCCACTGCTTCAGGGGCGTCGCCACCACCATCGGCATATTCTGCATTCAGTAAAGTTTGAATCTCGGAAATATTGCTGGTAAAGCCATTGCACTTCGTGACGTAGTCATCGCCCTTATCGCGATAGAAGTTCACCGAATACTCGATACCATCGGTACCAGCATCAGCTGCGATAGCTGCAAAGTCCTTCTGCAGATACGCAATTTCATCGGACATCGAACCAGTCGTGTCCACAATGAACATGACCTGCAAACCAGAAGCCTTAGCGGGAACAGAACCAACAGTAAGAGTTATGTCGTCAATCTGAGTACGAACAGCGGCACCCTGCAAGCTCTCGGAATCAGAAATCGTCACCGTAAGGTATTCCGTTACGCCATCGGCGCTAACAGCAGCAGGTATTTGACCGCCTTGGTAGAACAGATAGGCTGCACCGCCTTTGTCGCTAACACCGCGCCATATCTGGTTTCCAGAATCATCCAGTAACGATACTTCCTTGCCACGCACAGGATTACCACCTGCATCAACAACTGTTACCTTCACGCGATGAGTAGGATCAAGACCGAATACCGGGAAATTAATCGTGCCAGAATTAACCAGGTTCATGAAGAACGGCCAATTATTGTTGTCGTTCCACTCGCCCGCCGTTAATACAAACGCTTCCCCGCTAATCTGACCAGGCAAAGGGGTGCCTGGAACCAGATTGCCTGATCCACTATCCTTAGCGCCCGAAGCAGCCATATCCATCGCTTCTCCGTCTGATGCTATAGGTGACGCAACCTCGGTTTCCCCGCCAACACGTTCGCTATGTACTTCCTTCTCTGGCACGTCGTCAACTGCCGGCTTATTCAAGGAAGTAAACGCCATAGCCCCAACGCCTAATGCCAACACCAAGCACGCAGCAATAGCTATAGGCGCCGCCGCACGCTTAGTCCTGCGCTTTTCAGGCATCTTTATTGTCTTTGCTGGCGTTCCTTCATTAGTCTTAGCTGCCTCTTGCTTTTCAGTGGCATCTTCGATTACTTCAGCCTGTCCGCCATGTGCTTCTTCGACATACTCGTCCTTAATCAGCCCAATAGCTTCTTGCAGTTTTTCTGCCTGCTTACTCATAATTGCACACCCTCCTGTTCCAGGTAGATAGCCAACTTATCCCGGGTGCGCTTAAGCGACATCTTCACTTTGCTTTGAGTGAAGCTAAACCGCTCAGCAATGTCACTGACGGAATCGAAATACCAGTAGCGACACACGAACATGCGACGGTCATCTTCGTTTAGACCGTCCAAGAACGTGTCGAGCATGCGCGCGAGCTCGGCCGCTTCTAGATGTTCCTCTGCACTGCTTGCCGAAGGAATGCATTCCTCAAGCTCGTCAAGCGAAAGCGCGACTTCACCCGAACCGCGTTTTACGGCCGAATACGCGCGCCAGCGCTTCAGCGAGAGATTCCGCGTGATCTTACCCAGGAACGTATTGAGGCTTGTCGGCCGGTGTGGAGGCATGGCATTCCAGGCGCCCAGATACGTATCGTTCACGCATTCTTCGGCGTCCTGCGTATCGTGCAATATACGCCACGCTATTGCATTGCAGTACGCGCCATACTTCGTTTTTGTCTCTGAAATCGCGCGCTCCTGCCGCTGCCAATACAAATCCACTATTGCCGCATCTTTCATGCTCCACCTCCTGCCGATAAGCCTCTGCCCATCTACTACCTAGTTCGTTGGGGTTGGTCACAAGAATACGCTAGATTTTTTTAAAAATGAAAAACTTGAAGATGACAGGGCAACTTAGCTTCAGCAACAAAAAAGAGCCCCAGAGGCTCTTTTCCACATACTTATAAACTACCCACTATTTATTGCAGTACCGATGAGGTAATGATATCGCCTTCATCAGGATTGAAACCTTGTGCCTTACGACGTTCGATACGTCGCTCGCGGTTTTCACGCTTCATGGCTTCGATGTCGAGCAGCTCGGAATAACGCGAATAGTTCGCCATTGCATAAACCGTGCATCGAAAACCATCAACCTGAGTAATACTTACTAGACGATGCTCGATATCATCACACATCTCCTGCAGCTGATCATCTGTTAAGTCCTGTACCAAAATAACAAATCGATTGGAATGGACATGGCCGATAACGCTGTGATTGCCTGCGATGCTTTGCAGCTCCTTCGCAATTCTAGCCAACACCCTATCGCCATACTCGCAGCCCAAATCTTTATTGATTGACTGGTAGTTTTCGATGTTGATACTAATCATGGCAAAGTCGATGCCTAGGCGCTTATATACATCTACATAACGCCACGTTGCCGCTTCCAATCCAGTGAAATTCAGAACCCCCGTTACCGCATCATGCATCGGTAAATGTCGCATTTCATCTTCAGCTTTCAGCTTCTGCTGAGCATCAACGAAATACCCAACCAAACCAACTATGCGACCATTACGATAAACTGGCCGCTTTGTTGCGACAATGTCATGAACTTCCCCGCGGATAATGCAATGACCCACCACGCCGCTAATATGCGCACCCGTATTCAAAACGCGGTATTCATCTTCCATGTAGGGCTTGGGATCAACGTGCCAACCCATGTTTTCACCAGTTTTGCCTTTAAGCACAACAAAAGACTCAAAACCGTAGTAATCAAGAAAGGCTTGATTAGCGCCAACAAAGCGGCGTTCGCGATCCTTCCAGAATATACACATGTCCTTATCATCAGAAAGCGCACGCCATAAACTACCAGCTGATATAGCCAAATCAGCTTCTTTCGACTGCTTTGTTATCTCATCCTTATCCGAAGAATAACGCGCCTGAAGCATGGCATCGCTATCGTGATGTACTGAACGAATACATAGCATTACCTGTTCGCCAGGGCGTTCAATAAGATGAACTAAGCCAAATAGCTTCCATGCATAATCGCCGCCCTTTTGACGGGCTCGGAAGAACTCAACAATAAAGCGGTCCCCACTGCTGTCAATACGCTCTATC